>CAKZZS010000024.1 GCA_937884975.1 uncultured Clostridia bacterium
GCCTGTCTCTGTTGTAACGCCTTTAAGCCCCTGCTTCTTTGCGTAATACGCCTGCGCGATCGCGGAATTTAACTTATGACTGCCGGATGTGTTATTCCCCTCAAACTTATAGTAAATGTGTGCCGGCGTCCCCAGCTTTTTCTCCAGAAAATATGCTCTGACCAACGGTGACGGACGGTACATTTTATAGAAATCCCTGATTTCCTGCGGAATTTCAATATAAGCGTTATCGTTGTCAAGCTCCTGTGCAACGAGATCTTCGCAGAATACTCCGCCGAGCTCTTCAGCCGTCATAGGCTGATGCGTTCCGGGATTAAGTAACGGCGCAGGCTTATTCTTCATATCTGCGCGTACGTTGTACCAAGCAGAAGGCATCTCGTCTTCTTCAAGATAGATTTTGTAAGGGATTTTGTTTTCTGCCATGATTCTGTCCTCCTTAAATTATTTTTTTAATATGGCATTTTTGGGACAAAAAAATCCTGTCCCATTCGCTGGGACAGGATGAATAATCCTGCGGTGCCACCCGGCTTGACGAATTTTCGTCCACTTAATGCGTACTGTCATACGCTGACGTTTTTTACGAAGCGTCACTCCGTCTCACATACTTGAATAATTCTTTCTGCTCGCCCTCGGAAGTCCATTCGGAATTACCTTTCCTGCCGCGCTCACACCGTCCGCGACTCGCTTAAAAGAAAAACAGTAAAGCCTACTCACTCTTCTTCAACGGTTTAACTCACTATAGCACTAAAATCATCTGTTGTCAACAGTTATTTTGATTTCTTTTTAAATTTTTTCAAAACGCCCTTGATGTTAATAATTGTTTTTTTATCGGGGTTAAATTCCTTTGCGGTAAGGTTAATAATCAGCTCCTCAACCGTTGAAACAAGAAGCATAAACAGTATAACCGCGCACGCAAACGCCATACCTGCAAACAGGTACCAGAGCGGTGCAAGGTAAAACGCGCATTTTGCCCACTTATTCCAGTCCGTATTTATGAAGCTTAACTTTTTGTTTCTGACCGTACCGAATACAATTGAAGTGCATTTTAAAAATGCTATGCCCGTCAGTATGTAAAGCGCCCATTCGGGAACCTGCATAACCGAACCGTATCTTACCGACAGAAAAGCAATGAATAATATTGACGCGATATGGTCAAGATTTCTTCCAAGCTCGGTTTTTGCATTCAGCTTTTTTGCAAGAAAGCCGTCCCCAAAGTCAGACAGGATGCACACGCCGTAAACGGCGAAAAACGGGACGGTGAAAACCGGCATAACCGCAAGCGCCGCCGCGCCGATAATACGAAGAACCGTTAAAATATTCGGAAACTGTTTTTTCATTTGCTCACCTCATTTAAAAAATGCCGAAGAAATTTTTGAGCAAGGCTGTTTTCTTTAATATTTTTTCCTGCGTCCTCAAATGAAAACCACCTGTAGGAGTCAACCTCGTAATTGGGTTTGATTTCTTCACTGTCAACCGTCGCGCAAAAGTTAATAAGAAGCGTCTGGGATTTTTCAAAGTATTCCGTTTTATTAAACCTCATTGACAGTACGTTCACGCCAAGCTCCTCTTTTATTTCACGCCTTACTGCGTTTTCGGCGCTTTCGCCCTTATTTACATACCCTGCTGTCAGAATATAAAAATCGTTGCCGTACTGCTTTATAAGAAGAATTTTATCGCCCGTCGGGTTTAATACCACCATACTGACCGCAACGCTGAAAACGGGAAAACGAAAGTCTTTGCATTTTTCGCAAAAGGGTATCATCCCCTCGTTTTCGCATTCCTTTTTATAAAGCTTTTCTCCACACACGGGACAGAAATTAAGTTCCATAAACAACCCTTATTTTTTCGGATATTCCTTATCCTTGAGATACATTTTTACAAGCGGCTTCTGGGCAATGCCGTCTATAAGCGATTTGTAGTAACTGCTCTTTTCAAATTCCGCATTGTACTGATTTTTGAACTTTTCGGAAAGATTTTCATAGTATTTTATCTTTTCATTCGCCTTTTGCAGCTCCTCCTCTGCAAGAGAGAGCCGCTGTTCGTTTTCCCTTTGCATTTCTGCGTTACTTTCCTCAAGCTGTTTTATACTGCTCTCAAGGGCTTTGATTTTTCTTCCCTTTTCCCTGTCGGCTTTAAACAGCTTATAGTTATGCAGGGTTGCGATAAAGAAGGTTTTAGGAATGGCGGTACAGTTTAGCGACTGTGCCG
>CAKZZS010000025.1 GCA_937884975.1 uncultured Clostridia bacterium
TTTGTTTCCTTAGCTTCACCCTTTGAGAGAGCCGCCGCGTATCCGTCGCAGCCCGAATATCCGCAGGCGCCGCAGTTCGCTCCGGGAAGGCAGGCTCTGATTTTTTCCTGCTTTTCGTCAACGGGAACAGCCATAACTATTGAAGCAATAGCAAGTATAAGTCCCGCAACAAGTCCGAGGGCGGCAAGTAAAATGATAGCTAATAAAATAGGATTCATTACATTCGCACCCCCTTAACCGAATATGCCTTCAACAAGGCCCGTAAAGCCTAAGAAGGAAAGCGAAACAAGCGAAGCGGCAACAAGAGTGGAGGGCAGTCCCTTTAAGAATTTCGGGATTTCTGCTGACTCAAGTCTTTCCCTTACGCCCGAGAACATAACCATTGCTACAAGGTAACCGAGACCGCACGCGACAGCGTTTACAAGTGACTGACCGTAGCTTAACTGCTCGTCAATATTGAGAATTGTAACGCCGAGAATTGCGCAGTTCGTGGTAATGAGCGGAAGATAAATACCAAGCGCGCTGTAAAGCGAGGGGATAAATTTCTTCATCGCGATTTCAACAAACTGAACGAGAGTGGCGATTACAAGAATGAAAACAATTGTCTGTAAATATCCTAAATCGTGCTTGTCAAGAAACGTGTTAAGAGGATATGTAGCCGCCGTTGCCATAACCATAACAAAAATTACCGCAAGCGACATACCGACTGCCGTTTTCGTCTTTTTCGATACGCCAAGGAACGGACAGATACCGAGGAATTTTGACAAAATGTAGTTGTTTGTGAAAATACCCGTAAGTATTATTGCAAAGAAGCTGTAGTCTTTCATTCTGCAGTCGCCTCCTTTGCAGTATTTTCTTCACATTTTTCCTTGTCGATAAGCGCTATTTTACAGCTTTGAGCCATCGGACATTCACTGCAACCCTTAAGCTCCGCCTTCGGAACGCCTTTCTTTTCGGCAAGCTTATTTGCGCACGCCATAAGAAGACCGAATACAAAGAAGCCGCCGGGAGCGAGAATAAATACCGTCATCGCAGGCATATTTTCGGGGAAAATCCTGTGACCGTAGAATGCGCCCGAGCCGAAGAACTCTCTAATTGTGCCCATAAGGAACAGCGCGACCGTAAAGCCAACGCCCATACCTACGCCGTCAACAGCTGAAGCGATAACCCTGTTTTTACCTGCGTATGCCTCGGCTCTGCCGAAGATAATGCAGTTTACAACGATAAGGGGAAGATATACGCCCAATTGCTTATCGATTTCGGGAAGAAACGCTTTAACCAGCATTTGTACTATAGTCGTAAACGAAGCGATAACAACTATGTATGACGGAATTCTTACCTTATCGGGAATGAGCTTGCGAAGAGCCGAAATAACGATATTTGAGCAGATGAGAACAAATGAAGCCGAAAGACCCATGCCTATTGCGCTTTCAACCGAGGTCGTAACCGCAAGGGTAGGGCAGGTGCCGAGCACCAGACGAAGAACGGGATTTTCTTTTATAAGACCCTTTGTAAATTCCTTGTATAAAGGTTTTTTCTTATCAGCCATTATTCTCACCTCCTGTCAATTTTTCAAAGCTCTCAATTGCATTGTTTACGCCGAGCGTAACCGCCTTTGAGGTTATTGTTGCGCCCGTGAGCGCCTGAATTTCATTTTCTCCGGGGTTATTTTTCGCAACCCCTATGCCGCCGCTCATATCCTTATACTGTTCAAGGAACCACGGCTGATTTTTTGCGTTCATTCCGAGTCCTGCGGTTTCACTCAATTCCGTTATTTCAACGCCGTGAACCGTGCCGTCGGAGTTAATGCCGACCGTCATATAAATCGTTCCGCCGTAGCCCTTTGTCTGTTCGGGGAAGATGTAGCCGACTGTTTCGCCGTTTTCGTCATAGCCTTCGTAATAGACTATGCCGTCCTTTTCCTTTTCTTCGGAAAAGCTTTTTGCAGTGTCAAGCACCTTTGTTCTCGCCGCGGCTTCAGCTTCAAGCGTGAGGGTTTTTATTTTATCCGCGGTGGCTTTGTTTGTAAGTCCGAGAAGGAATGTGAATACGATACATATTACAAACAGTGAGAAGACGGGGATGAAAACGTCTTTAAAAAGATTTGCCTTTTTCATTGCGCCGCCTCCTTTGCCTTCTTTTCCTTAACCGTGCCGAAGGGCTTCGGGGTGGTGAACTTTTCGATTTGAGGAACAAGAATGTTCATAATGATAATCGAGAAAGAAACGCCCTCGGGAAGAGAACCGAACAGCCTTATGACTGACGTTATAATTCCGCAGCCGACTGCAAATATAACCTGTCCCTTGAAATTGACGGGCGAGGTGGTGTAATCCGTCGCCATAAATATTGCGCCCAGCAGCAGTCCGCCCGAAAGCACCTCGTAGGCTACAAAGGTGAGATCTCCTTTGCTTGCAATAAGCATTATCAGCGCTACGGTACCTACAAAGCAGAGCGGAATCGTCGCTTTTATGACTCTTCTTATGAGAAGGTAAATAAATCCGAAGATGAGCGCTATTGCACAAACCTCGCCTATTGAGCCCTGACGGATGCCGAGAAGCATTTCAATAAGCCTCGGAAGCTGAACATCCGAAGCGGGATTGCCGAGAACCGAAAGGGGAGTAGCGGTAGTGACAATATCCGCGCCCTTGTGCTGCCACGCAAACGGCATACCGTATTTTGACATCTGAACGGGGAAGGAAACCATAAGAACAATTCTTCCGACCAACGCAGGGTTTACAAAGTTCTGACCTATTCCGCCAAAGAACTGTTTTGCAACGATTATTGCAACCGCCGCGCCGATAACCACCATTGCAAGCGGAATATCAACGGGAAGGTTAAATGCAAGAAGCATACCCGTTACAACCGCGCTTAAGTCCGCGAGCGTGTTATGACGCTTCATAATTTTTCTTGAAACGTACTCAAAGCCTACGCAGGAAAGAACGCTTACAGCCGTAACGAGGAGCACCCGAAGACCGAATATGTAAACGGAGGCCAAAAGCGAGGGAACCATTGCGATAATTACGTCAAGCATAATGCCCGTAACGGTGTCGCTTGAGCGAAAATGCGGTGACGCGCTGACGTTTAAGAGTCTTTTTTCTTCACTCATTTCTTATTTGCCTCCTCTCTTAAAAGATGCTTTGCCTCTCTCATTGACTGAACAAGCGGCTTGCCTGCAGGACAGCTGTACGCGCATGAGCCGCATTCCATACATACCATTACGCCCGTGCTCTTAAGGCTTTCAACATCTCTTGCCAGAGCAAAACGGTCAATAAGCGTGGGCATAAGCGACATTGGGCACCCGTTTGCGCACCTGCCGCAGCGTATGCAGTCGCGTTCCTTTTTGTAGACATTTTCTTTCTTTGTGAAAGCAAGAATTGCGTTATTCTGTTTAAGCACGGGGAACTCGGTGCCGATAACCGCAACGCCCATCATCGGACCACCCGTAATGATTTTTGCAGGCTCCTCCTTGAAGCCGCCGCAGAAATCAATAATATCCTGAAGCGAGGTTCCGACGGGAACGCGGACGTTTTTCGGGTTTTTAATAGCCGAGCCGTCAACTGTCAGCGAGCGGCTGACAAGAGGTCTGCCCGTTCTTAAATATCTTCCGATAAAGCCTACGGAGCCGACGTTCATTACAACGCAGCCGACGTCTGCAGGCAATTTTCCGGGCGGCACCTTTCTGCCCGTAGCGGACTGAACCATCATTTTTTCCGCGCCCTGGGGATATTTTGATTTAAGGGTCATAACCTTGACCTTGTCGCCGATATCCCTTTCGTCGTGGGCGATTTCGTTAAGAATTTTTATAGCGTCCGGCTTGTTGTCCTCAACCGCAATAACAACCTGTTCAAAGCCGAGGTACTTTTGAAGCTCATAAACGCCTGCAAGAATATTTCTTGAATTGTCAATACACTCTCTGTAGTCAACCGTGATATACGGCTCGCACTCCGCGGCATTGATTACAAGGGTATCTATTCCGGCGTCGGGCTTAAAGGCGAGCTTGACGTGGGTCGGAAAGCCTGCTCCGCCCAAGCCTACAAGTCCGGATTCCCTTATAGCCTTTAAAAATTCCTCTCTTGAATTGATGACGGGCGGCTTGACGCTTTCGTGAAGCCTCATTTCACCGTCGTTCTCAATAAAAACTGCCGTGACGGGCATACCCGTGGCTGTTTTTATCTCTTTTATGGCAGTAACCTTGCCCGATACGGATGAATGTATCGGAGCGCTGACAAATGCGTCTGTGTCGCCGATTTTCTGACCGACCTCGACTGTGTCGCCGACCTTGACTATCGGTTGACACGGCGCGCCGATGTGCTGCTGCATGGGAAGCACAACCTGCTTTGGCGCAGCAATGCGTTCAACGGGCATATCCTTGGTGTTCTTGTTGTGAGAAACCCTGACGCCTCCGCGCACTTGCTTTACTGCGTGCAAGATGCCGTTTGCCATATATTAACCCCCTTTTGAAGTGTTTAAATTTAATTTATTAACAGCGGGCAAAATAATTTTGAAAATCACGCCCGTGAGAATACCCGAAACAATGCCGAAAAGAATTAAGAACGGCGCGTAGCCGAATACCGCTGAACTTCCGACAATGAAAAAAGATACAATTAACTGACCGAAATTGTGCATTAAGGCGCTTATTACGGAAATACCCGTAAGTCCGATTTTTTCTTTGAATTTAAAGAGAATATACATCGCCGCGCCGCTTAAAAGCCCTCCGCAAAGGCTCATAAAAAACGCCGTCACGCCCCGTGTGACAAGGGCAAACAGGGCTTTTAAAACCGCTATGTATAACGCCGCAGGAAGCCCGAGAGAGCAGGCGGCAAACATCGTTACAATATTTGCAAGTCCCGGCTTTGCGCCCGGCGGAAGAAACGGCAGGGCAGGCAGCAGGCTTTCAATAAACGAAAGCGAAAGCGCCAGCGCGCCCATAATACCGTAAAGAGCAATTTTATTTGAAATGTTTTTCTTCATATTTTTTCCTAATACGAAACGGCGTCAACCTGATTTTCTTTTCCGCCGCCGAGAGTGATAACCGTTTTCGTCGGCACGCAAACGGCAGTGTCGCCGGTGTGGGTTAATTTTCCGCATTTTACGCAAAGCTTATCCGGACAGGAAGCATCAAAAAAAGAAATCGCATTTTTTTCAACGAGTATTACCGCGTTGTCAAGCTTTAATTCATAGCTTTCCTCAACTGCTGAAAGGTCAATTTCTTTTACGGCTTTTCCGTTCTGATAAACGAAAGCGGTGAGCTTTTCTTCAGAAAAAAGCTTCGGCAAAAGTAAAACAAGGCTGACGGCAAGTAAAACAGCGAGAATAATTATATCCGCTTTTCTTATGAGTTTAAGCTTCATATTCGCTCACCGTAAAGCCCTCGTCGGTAAGGGTAAAATCATTTTTAATTCTTTCGCTTATCTTGACGCTTTTATCCTTGAAAACAAAAATTGCGTCTGCGCTGTTTTCTTTAAGTAAGGAAAGCGATTTTTCATTAAAGCCGAGAACAAAGCACGCCGTCGAAAGCGCGTCGCTCTTTGAGCCGTTATCGCATATTACCGTAACGCCCGAAAGCTCATTTTCAACGGGATAACCGGTTGTGCAGTCAAGCAGGTGGTGATATGTTTTTCCGTCCTTTTCAAAGACTTTTTCGTAATTTCCCGAGGTGGAAATGAAAGCGTCAGAGGTAGAAAAAACCGCGAAATAATCGTTTTCGTTTCCAAACGGATTTCTTATACCGACCCTTATTTTTCTGTCCTTTGCGGTGTTTCCCTTTGCGTAAATGCTTCCGCCGACGGCAACAACCGCGTTTTCAATTTTGTTTTCGTTTAATATTTCAACCGCCCTGTCGCACGCAAGTCCCTTGCCTATTGAGCCAAGGTCAAGCACTGCGCCGCCCGAAAGAGAGGCTTTTCCGTTTTCTATTTTAAAATTATTTTCACTTACCGTTTTTAATGCCTTAAGAACATCTTCATTCCCGGGAACTATGTTTTTACCCGAATCAAAGTCCCACAGCCTTGAGAGCGCGCCGACCGTAAGCGTTGCTTTACCGTCCGTTTTTGAATAGATTTTGTCGGCTGCTTCAATTGCCGAAGCCTCAAACGGGTCAAAAACAACATCTTTTCCGCTGTTGAGAGAAGAAACAAGGGAATTTTCATCCTTGTTTGAAAGAATTTTGTCAAGCTTCTGCGCTTCGTCAATTATTTTTTGCGCCGTTTCTTCGCCCGAGGGAGCGCCGAACGTTTTAACCGTTACAACCGAACCCATTGCAAAGCCGATTTTACTGTTTTCGGCGAAGCTTTCACCGTTTTTATACACAAAAAATCCGACCACTGCCAGAACAGCCACAACTAAAACGGCAACAGTCGAGATAATAGCTTTCGATTTTTTCGATTTTTTCACCGAAAAATCACCCCACTGAAATTAGTATATATTATACTATAATAAAGCGATAAAATTCAACTATTATTTTATATAACAATGCTGTAAATTTTTAGTGGATTTTTACAAAATATTGTGTTAAAATATTAACATATTACATAGATTTTGAGGCGGTATAATGAGCTTTAATCTTGAAAAACCCGTAAAGGTGATTTCGGGCGAAAACGCGGTTTTAAATAATGGGGAAAGGCTTTCCCGTTTCGGTAAAAAATGCCTTATTGTAACCTCGGGCACTGCGGCTGAAAAAAGCGGAGCGCTTAAGGAGGTTATCGGCGTTTTAAAATCAAATAAAATCAGTCTTTTGGTATTTGATTCGGTAACTCAGAACCCAAAAACTTCGGAGTGCTTTGAGGCAGGGCGTATTGCCAAAAGATTCGGCGCGGATTTTATTGTCGGTATCGGCGGCGGTTCGCCGCTTGACGCGGCAAAGGCTGTCGGCGTTTATGCCGCAAATCCTAAAATAAGTTCGCCTGACCTTATTTACACCGAGCCCGTTGAAAATAAGCCGCTTCCCGTTGTTCTTATCGGCACGTCCGCAGGCACGGGCAGCGAGGTTACGGGCGTTTCCGTACTTACAAATACAAACGGAAAAAAGAAAAGCGTAAAGGGTGAAAATTACTACGCTTCATTGGTTTTGGCAGACAGCAAATACACTTATTCTCTCCCTTATTCCGTAACCGTTTCGACGGCGCTTGACGCGCTTTGCCACGCGGTTGAAAGCTTCCTTTCAAAAAAGGCTGACGGTCTTTCCCGGGAATACTCAAAAAAGGCGGTTTCGCTTTTGTGGGAACAGCTCGTTTTTCTTGAAAAAGAAAAAACTCTGCCCAACGAAAGGCAGAGGGATATTCTCTATGACGCTTCTCTTTACGCAGGACTTGCAATTGAAAAAACGGGTTGCTGCTTTCCGCACACTGTCGGCTATTTTCTTACCGAAAAGCACGCCGTTCCCCACGGAAAGGCATGCGCGGTATTTCTCCCGGAATATGTAAAACGGGGACTTGAATTTGATGAGGAAAATGCAAAAACCATTTTGTCGGTAATGAACACCGATTTTTCCTCATTTGAAAAAACGGTTATGTCTCTTGCGGACGTTAAAATTTGTCTTGATGAAAAGGAACTTGAAAATTATCTTCCGAACTGGGAAAACGCAGGAAATTTTGACAATTCTCCGGGCGGCTTTACCGCAAATCAGGCAAGGGATTTAATAATACGGCTCTTTTCCTAAAGCTTTTTATAAACAGTTACGTCAAAAACCGTCTGTATTTTCAGGCGGTTTATATTTTTCAGCTTGTTCTGGTCGTTTATGCCCGTTTTGTAATAGTACGGCGTCATCATAAAAAGGTTTTGTATGTCCCGGTTATTATCTATTTCAATTACATTTTCCAGTCGCGTTTCCTCTTTAATTTCAAAGCCGTCAAGAGCCTTGTTGAGAGTATCGTTTTTAATGGGATTATCATAAACCGCTTTTTTGAGTTCAAAAAGATGCTCTTCGCCGGGTGTGACGCAAATGAGAATCGAGTTATCCTTAAGTACCCTTGAATACTCCTTTAAAGCGAGCGGAGAAAAGATGTTAAGAAGAATATCAATCGTCTTTTCCTTTACGGGCAGGTCGAAAACGGACGCAACCGCGCAGGAAACCCCGTCAGTCCTTTTCAGGGTGTATTTTACAGCGTCCTTCGATATGTCAACGGCGCCGATAGAAGCGTTAATGTTATTTGATTTAAGTAAAGTAGAAATACTTGACAGGTAGTACCCGTCACCGCAGCCTGCGTCAAGAATAACGCAGCCGTCAAAGGCGTATTTTAAAACCGCTTCGGATATAAAATCACAAAGATTTTTATAGTAACCTTTGTCCAGGAAGCCTTGACGCGCCTGAATCATAAGCTTGTCGTCCCCGTGGCGTGACGAAGAGGATTTTTGACTTAAAAGCAGGTTGACATAGCCCTGCTTCGCCTTGTCAAAGCAGTGGGAGTTTTCACATTCGACAGTATTGTTTTTGTCAAGCATATTGCCTTTACACACCGGGCAGGAGAAAAAATAATTCTTATTCATATTACCTCGCGGATTTTCCTTTTATAAAAGCATAATACACGCCCTGTAACCGCTTTGTCAATTAAAAGATATTTATTTTTTCGGTTATTTGTTGACAAAAAAAGCAAAATAGAATAAAATATACCGAGATAAAAAAGCAACGGCAAAGAGAAGTAGCGCCCCACTGTCTGAAAGAGAACCTCCGTCATCGGCTGTAAGCGGAGGGCAGATAAGAGACGTGAAATGCACTTTGCGGCAGGCAGGGGGAAATACCTGCACGGGTGACTTCCGTTATAGGTTTTTGAGTTATAAAAAAGAGTGGAACCGCGTTTATGACGCCTCTGTATTTTTACAGAGGTCTTTTTTATTGTTTTGCGGAGGTAAGCAATGTTTGAAAGAATGAAAGAGGATATAAGGACCGTGCGTGAGCGCGACCCTGCTTCAAGAAGCGATTTTGAAGCGTTTTTCCTGTACCCCGGTATGAAGGCGATAAGAATGCACCGCAGGGCGAACCGCTTTTACCGTCATAATATGAAATTCATTGCGCGCTGGATTTCCCAACGCGCGGCGCATAAAACGGGTATTGAAATTCACCCTGCCGCTAAAATCGGCAGACGCTTTTTCATAGACCACGGTACGGGAGTCGTTATAGGAGAGACGACCGAAATCGGCGACGACGTTACGCTTTATCAGGGCGTAACACTCGGCGGAACGGGTAAGGACACGGGCAAACGCCATCCGACAATAGGAAATAACGTAATGGTCGGAGCCGGAGCAAAGGTTCTCGGTCCCGTTAAAATCGGCGATAACGTTAAAATTGCCGCAGGCGCAGTTGTGCTTGACGAGATACCGTCCAACACTACCGCAGTCGGCGTGCCTGCAAGGGTTGTAAGAATGAACGGTGAGAGGGTTGATTACCTTGACCAGGTCGATATTCCCGACCCGATTCAGCAGGAGATAGACGAACTGCAAAAGCAGATAGATGAACTTAAAAAACTCACCCAAAAATAAGGAGAAGGAAAATGAGAATTTATAATACGCTTTCAAGAACAAAGGAAGAGTTAGTCCCCATAAAGCAAGGCGAATACAAAATTTACGCCTGCGGACCGACTGTATATAATTTTATCCATATCGGAAACGCGCGTCCGCTTTGCGTTTTTGACGTACTGCGCCGTTACCTTGAATACAAGGGCAACAAGGTCACCTTTGTTCAGAATTTTACGGATATTGACGATAAAATCATTAAAAGAGCTATTGAGGAGAACTCCGATTACAAGACGGTTTCCGAAAAGTATATTGAGGAGTTCTGGACGGACGCAAAGGGGCTTAACGTAAGGGAAGCTACCGTTCACCCGAAGGCGACGGAAAATATTGACGAAATAATAAATATCATCAGTACGCTTGTTGAAAAGGGCTACGCTTATCCTGCCGAAAACGGCGACGTGTATTTTTCACCAAAGGAGTTTGACGAATACGGAAAGCTTTCTCATCAGCCGCTTGAGGATCTGGAAGCAGGCGCAAGAATAAATATCGGCGAGGTTAAAAAGGACCCGATGGACTTTGCCCTCTGGAAAGCGGCAAAGCCCGGCGAGCCTTACTGGGAAAGTCCGTGGGGCAACGGAAGACCCGGCTGGCATATTGAGTGCTCGGCGATGGTAAGAAGATATCTCGGCACAACCATTGACATTCACTGCGGCGGTCAGGATTTGATTTTCCCCCATCACGAAAACGAAATTGCCCAAAGCGAGTGCTGCAACGGCGCTCCCTTTGCCCGTTATTGGATGCACAACGGCTATATAAACGTTGACAATGTTAAGATGTCAAAGTCCTTAGGCAATTTCTTTACGGTTCGTGACGTTGCCGAAAAGTACGGTTATGAGCCTATCCGTTATCTTATGATTTCTTCTCAGTACAGGGGACCGATAAATTACAGCATTGATATTATTGAGCAGTGCAAGGCGTCTCTTTCACGTCTTTACACCTGCCGCGACAGCCTTGATTTTGCGCTTAAAAACGCGGCTGAGGGCGAAGATGACCTTGAAAGAATTAAGAGCATTCTCTCTTTGCGTCAGAAGCAGTTTGACGAGGCAATGGAGGACGACCTTAACACTGCCGACGCGCTGGCGGCTGTATTTGAGCTTGTAAGGGATATAAATATCAACGTAATTGAAAACAACGCTTCAAAGGCTGCAACGGAATATGCAACAGAGCTTTTTGACACTCTTACGGGCGTACTCGGACTTGTCTATAACCGAAAGACCGAAAGCCTTGACGGAGAAATTGAAAAGCTCATTGAAGAAAGAAATGAGGCAAGAAAGAACCGCGACTGGGCGACTGCCGACAGAATCCGTGACGAACTCAAGGCCGAGGGTATTGTCCTTGAGGACACGCCCCAGGGCGTAAAATGGCACAGGGAATAACCGTCATCTGAAGCATTTATATTTCTTTATTAAACATAATCAAAAAGGCTCTCTTGTGCAATGCAAGGGAGCCTTTTTCTTGTCATTCTGAACTCAGCGAAGAATCTCAACCTTAAAGAGCCTTCCCCTTGAGGGGAAGGTGGCACGCGATAGCGTGACGGATGAGGTGTGTAGGGGACGGGTCCCCCGTCCCGAATAAAAAAGATATAATCCAATGGGTCGGGAAACCCGACCCCTACGTTATGCAGATGATTATTAAACCCGTAGGGGCGTACTGTGTACGCCCGTAAAGTCAGATAAAAATAACGGGCGGTTATTACCGCCCGTGAAATAAATTCTTTCGAATTTGTGAAATGTTGTTGTTAAACAACGTGAAGTACGTTTCAAAGAAAACGCGTGAAATGTTCCTGCGGAACGATGAAATGTGAATTTAAATGCTTTCGTAGGGGACGGGTCCCCCGTCCCGAATAAAAAAGATATAATCCAATGGGTCGGGAAACCCGACCCCTACGTTATGCAGATGATTATTAAACCCGTAGGGGCGTACTGTGTACGCCCGTAAAGTCAGATAAAAATAACGGGCGGTTATTACCGCCCGTGAAATAAATTCTTTCGAATTTGTGAAATGTTGTTGTTAAACAACGTGAAGTACGTTTCAAAGAAAACGCGTGAAATGTTCCTGCGGAACGTTAAATTGTCATTCTGAGCGTCAGCGAAGAATCTCAACCGATTCGTAGGGGACTTCATCGACCGTCCCGAAAAGCCTTCCCCTTGAGGGGAAGGGGGACCGCTTGCGGTGGATGAGGTGTGATATAAATAAAACTCTTCCACCTCATCAGTCAACCTGTCGGTTGACAGCTTCCCCTCAAGGGGAAGCTAAAACCTTGCTATCTATATCGCCACCGCGCCAAATGAGAGCCGTCTTTGTTTTTCTTTTACGGGTTAAGGCAAATGCCGTTCTTGTCGAATTTATAGGTTTTCTTACCTATTTTTAACGACTTGTTTGCGACCATAACGCCGTCCGAGCCGAAATAGAAATATGCAGTCTTACCTTTTTCGTTGTGCATTTTCTGCCAGCCCGTGCGCATTAAGCCGTCGGAGCCGAAATAGTATTTATTTGCCACGCCCTTGGAGTTCTTAATCGTCTGCCAGCCCGTGCGCATATAGCCGTTATCTCCGAAATAGAAATACGCCGTGTCGCCCTTGCTGTTGCGCATTTTCTGCCAGCCTGTACGCATTGTGCCGTTCGGGTTGAAGCAGTATCTGTATTCAACGCCCTTGGAGTTCTTTATCGTCTGCCAGCCCGTAACCATAACGCCGTCCGTGCCGAAATAGTATTTGTACGCAACGCCTTTGGAATTCTTAATTGTCTGGAAGCCTGTGCGCATATATCCGTTATCGCCGAAATAGTATTTGTTGGCGACGCCCTTTGAGTTCTTTATTGTTTGCCAACCTGTAAACATTACGCCGTTGGAGGGGTTGAAATAGTATTTATATGCAACTCCCTTGGAGTTTTTAATTGACTGCCAACCCGTAAGCATTACGCCGTTGGAGGGATTAAAGTAATACTTGTATGCAACACCCTTGGAGTTTTTAATTGACTGCCAGCCCGTAAGCATTACTCCGTTTGAGGGATTAAAGTAATACTTGTATGCGACGCCCTTTGAATTCTTAATCGACTGCCAGCCTGTCAGCATAACGCCGTTAGAGGGGTTGAAGTAATACTTGTATGCAACACCCTTTGAGTTTTTAATTGACTGCCAGCCTGTCAGCATAACGCCGTTGGAGGGATTAAAGTAATACTTGTATGCAACACCCTTTGAGTTTTTAATTGACTGCCAACCCGTGAGCATTACGCCGTTAGAGGGGTTGAAATAGTATTTATACGCAACACCCTTGCTGTTTTTAATACTCTGCCAGCCTTTAAGCATTACATCGTTTTTGTAGTAATATCTTTTTCCGTTGACAGTGAACCAACCGTTCCTGATAAGCTTCGGAATAACCTCGGTTTCAACGACCTCGCCGCAAACAGTGCATTTGCACTCTCTTTTACCTTCGTGAGTGTAGGTAGCTTTTTCGATTTCTGTCATTTCGCCGGGTTTGTGACCTGTCGCGGGAATGACTTGAGCCTGTATAACGGTTTTACCGCAGATTTTGCATACTGTTTCACCCGTGCTGCCATCAAGAACGCAGGTAGGATCAGACGCGTTGATAATTTCGGTTTGAGAATGGGCGCAGGTGTCTTGGTTGATTATTGTAACCGAAACGGAAGAAAGAAAATCTTCCGGATAATCGCAGATATAGGGGACAAAAACATATTTTTGTCCTGCCTCAAGCTTTAAGCTGAAGCCGAACGGCGAATGGTCGTTATCGGTATTCGGTTCATAAATAATGTCATCTGCGGACTCATAAAGATAGCAATTCAGTGAGGAGGTTGCGTTCACCGAGAAATAATAATTCGCTGTTTCTTCGGGAGTGAAGGAATAATGCGCAATTCTGTCCTCGAGTTCAAAATCGTTTTGCCCGAGAGTAAGAGGAGTAAAACTGTAATCAAAATCAATTCTGCCGCAGTTCATACACGTGCCGTATGAAAAGCTGTGATCATCTGTTTTCGGAAGAGTTTGTCCTTTTTCAAGCGTTTCGCCGCAAAATGCGCAAATAATATCGCCCGAGTATCCAACGCGATAGCAGGTTGGCGCATAGCTGTTTGCGATTTTTGTTTCGCCTTCGTGAGTACAGTTATCTGGGTCAACCATAACGCCGAATGCGCTAACAGAGCTTTCTTCATCCCAGTTATAGCCGTTGATGACAATAAGATATGTTACGCCGCCTTTAAATAGGACGGGCTGAACACTGTTGCACGGATGTGACTCCCAAGATTCGGGACCGTCGGGATAGTTAATTTCCGAGGAAACGATACGGCTTATAAGGCTGACCTCGGTCGAAACCGTTTTGAAAAGCATAGAGTAGTATTTGCTTTCTTCGGGTGTGAACTTGAAACATTTAAATTCGCCGACCGAAACGGTAAAGGTTTCTCTGTTGCCGAGAGTAAGCGTTGGGAAATTATAATCCCAGTCTACGGTGTAGCAGTTCTTACATATTCCGTTTTCAAAATCGTGCTCGCCTGTTGCAGGGATAGTCTCGCCGTATTCGAGATATTCCATACAATCGTTACAAAAAAGGTTTCCGGTGTAACCGGCTTTATTGCACGTCGGAGAGACGGCGTCCTCCCAATATGCGTGTTCGTGAGCGCATTCATCGGCATAGGCTGTAATGCCCATTATCGAAAATGATGAAAGCAGCACTACAAATGCGAGAATTACGGATAATGATTTTTTTGATATTTTCATTTTATCTTTGCCTCCTGTTTAAAAGGTGATTAAGGCGAATTATTTGTTAAAAAGCCAAAATCACATAATAAATCGAGTAATATAATTATATCATTTCGCCGTATTTACGGTCAATGAAAATACTGTATAATTTTAATTCGCCCTATTGTGCATTTTAGCTATAAGCAATATCAAGGTCTATATTTTTTATTGACTTTTTTATAAAAAAGTGTATATTTATATTTATACCAATTAGAACGCATAAAGCCGCGTGAAATAACGGGCGACGTTCAACTATATCTATCGGTTGGAAAGGGGCTGCATAATTGAAAAACAGCAAGGAGATTATAAGACTTGAAAACATTTCCGTCGCATTTGACGGGGAGACGATATTAGACGATATATCGCTCAAAATAGACGAAAACGAATTCATCACACTTTTAGGTCCGTCCGGTTGCGGTAAAACCACAACCCTGCGTATTATTGCGGGATTTTTGGAACCTGATAAGGGTGATGTTATTTTTGATGGGGAAAAAATCAACGGCGTGCCTGCCTATAAAAGACAGGTCAACACCATTTTCCAGCGTTATGCGCTTTTTCCGCACCTGAATGTTTATGAGAACATTGCGTTCGGCCTTCGCCTTAAGAAAATCAAGGAGGACGAAATAAGGCAGACTGTAAGCGAAATGCTCTCTCTTGTAAACTTAAAGGGCTTCGGCAACCGAAATATTGCCTCCCTTTCGGGCGGTCAGCAGCAGCGTGTTGCAATTGCGCGCGCTCTTGCCGTAAAGCCGAGAGTGCTTCTTCTTGACGAGCCGTTAGGCGCGCTTGACTTGAAGCTTCGCAAGGACATGCAGGTTGAATTAAAAAGTATTCAGCAAAAGCTCGGCATAACGTTTATATATGTTACTCACGATCAGGAGGAAGCGCTTTCAATGTCCGACACAATTGTTGTAATGGACGGCGGTAAAATCCAGCAGATAGGCACTCCGACTGACGTTTACAACGAGCCTTCAAACGCCTTTGTCGCTGACTTTATAGGCGAAAGTAATATCCTTGACGGCATTATGCACGAGGACTTTTCGGTTGAATTTGCAGGAATCCGTTTCCAGTGCGTTGACAAGGGCTTTAAAAAGGACGAGCCGGTTGACGTGGTTATCCGTCCCGAGGACGTTGATGTTGTCTCTCCCGAAGAGGGAATGCTCAAGGGACTTGTTACGTCCGTAACCTTCAAGGGCGTTCACTATGAAATCATAGTTGACGTCGAGGGCTTCAAATGGATGATTCAGACAACCGAAAAAAGCGAGGTTGACGACTATATAGGCATTGTCGTCAAGCCCGATGAAATCCATATTATGAAGAAGAGTCAGTATTCGGGACTTTACGGCGATTACAGTTCATTTTCCGAAGAATTTGACGAGCTGTCCGACCCGACAATTGACGAGGCGGAGGAAGAATAATGAAACAGTCCTCCTTTCTCAAAAGAATAATGAATGCGCCTTATATGCTCTGGTCGGCTCTGTTTACCGTCGCTCCGCTTATAATGGTCATTTATTACGCCTTTACGGACGCTAACGGCGACTTTTCGCTCGAAAATATAAGGCAAATCGGCTTTTACGGCAGCACCTTTATCCTTTCAATGGGTTACGGCGCGGTTGCAACGGTTATCTGCCTTTTGCTCGCTTATCCGTTTGCGTATTTTCTTGCCCACTGCGGCGTTTCCTTTAAAAGAATGTCTGTAATGCTTGTTATGCTGCCGATGTGGATGAGCTTTCTTATCCGCACCTATTCGTGGATGACGATTTTGGGCGATTCGGGCGTTATCAACAGCTTTTTTGCCCTTTTCGGTAAGGACGAACCCGTGACAATGCTAAACACCCCCGGCGCGGTAATCCTCGGTATGGTTTACAATTTCTTGCCGTATATGATTTTACCGCTTTATACGGTTATGGATAAAATGGACAATTCCCTTGTTGAAGCGGCGCAGGACCTCGGAAGCAGTAAGCTTGACACCTTAAGAAGGGTTATTCTTCCGCTTTCCGTCCCCGGAATTGCAAGCGGAGTTACAATGGTTTTCGTTCCGTCCGTTTCAACGTTTTATATCACCCAGAAGCTCGGCGGAGGTCAGATAAACCTTATCGGCGACGTAATCGAGGGTCAGTTCCAGACGGCTTATAACTATAATCTCGGCGCGGCGCTGTCGCTCGTATTGATGGTTCTCATTTTAATCTGTCTCGGCGTTCTCAACTACTTTACGGACAGTGAAGAAGACGGAGGTGTTTTAATATGACAAAAACCTCACGTCTTGCAAAGCTTTATATTGCTTTGATATTTATTTTCCTTTATGCGCCGATGGTCGTTACAATGGTCTTTTCCTTTAACGGCACGGACAGCACTTATATTATGAACGGCTTTTCTACCCGGTGGTACACAAAGCTTTTCCATGACAGCGTAACAATGAATGCGCTTGAAAACACTGTTATTCTTGCGGTGGTTTCCGCCCTTATTTCAACCGTTATGGGCACTATGGCTGCGGTGGGAATAGACTCGCTTAAAAAGAAAAGAATAAAATCAGCCGTTATGACGGTTACGAATATCCCGATGATGAACCCCGAAATTGTAACGGGTATTTCAATGATGCTTCTGTTTGTCTTTGCAGGCAGACTGCTCGGACAAAAGGACACCTTGGGCTTCGGTACAATTCTTATTGCGCACATAAGCTTTCAGCTTCCCTATGTAATTCTTTCCGTTTTACCGAAGCTTCGGCAAACCGACAGAAGGATTTATGAAGCGGCGCAGGACCTCGGCTGTCCGCCCGTTCAGGCGTTCTTCAAGGTTGTTTTTCCGCAGATTTTACCCGGAATTATCTCGGGCGCAATAATGGCGTTTACGCTCTCTCTTGACGACTTTATTATTTCGTATTTTACGAACGGGCCGTCCTTCCAGACGCTTCCCATTCATATCTTCTCGATGACGAAAAAACGCGTAAAGCCCGATATGTACGCGCTTTCGACTCTTATGTTTGCGGCTATATTCATTCTTCTTATCTTAATGAATATTGTTCAGGCGAAGTCCGATAAGAAGCAGAGAAAAGCAAAGGAGGAAATGTGATGAAAAAAATATTTTGCATTGTCCTTTCGCTTTTTCTTATGGCTTTGATGTGCCTTCCTGCATTCTGTGAGGACGAGGTCTTTTCCGACGAAACGGTTAAGTACTATAAGTCGCTCGGACTTGAGGGGACTACGCTTAACGTCTATAACTGGGGCGAATACATTGACGATGAGGACCTCGACGTGGTTGCGCAGTTTGAAAGACTTACGGGCTGTAATGTCAATTACACAACCTTTGAGTCAAACGAAAATATGTATTCAAAGCTTTCGGGCGGCGGAGTGAGCTATGATATTGTTATCCCGTCGGACTATATGGTTGAAAAGCTTATGAACGACGGAATGCTTCAAAAGCTTGATTTCGTTAATATCCCGAATTACGAAAGGTATTTCGATAAAGAGGATTATGGTTACCTCGTCGATGACGAGATAAACGGCGAAAAGGTGTCGGACTATGCGGTAATTTATAACGTAGGAACGACAATTCTTATTTACAATACCAAATATATTAAGGAAAAGCCCGACAGCTGGAGCATACTCTGGGACGAAAAGTATGACGGCAAAATCCTTATGTTCAATAATCCGCGCGATTCGTTTGCAATTGCCCAGGCGTTGCTCGAGCAGGATTTCAATACTACCGACACTGCCGACTGGGACGCGGCGGCGGAGCTTTTACGCGAGCAGCGTGAAAAGGTTCATCCGTCCTATGTAATGGACGAAATTTTCAATAAAATGGAAAGCGGAGATTATTATCTCGGCGTTTACTACGCAGGTGACTACGAATTGATGAAGGAAAACAATGACGACCTGGATTTCGCTTTCCCGAAGGAGGGCGTAAATACCTTCTATGACGCAATGTGTATTCCCACCTCGGCGCAGAATAAAAAGGGCGCTGAAGCGTTCATCAACTTTATGCTTGAACCCGAGGTAGCGCTTGCGAATGCGGAATATATTTATTACGCAACTGCCAATAAGGCGGTAATTGACAGCGGAGAGTTTTCACTTGCCGAGTCCGAAGCGGTCTATCCCGATCCCGACAGCATTACCGTTCAGCAGTTCCACAACCTGCCCAACGACACGCTTCAGTATATGAACACTCTCTGGATGAAGGTCAAGGGTGAAAACAACGCGGCGGTTATTTATATTATTTTTGCGGCGGTGGATGTGCTGATAATTGTCGGCATAGTCATTTCTGTTCTTCATAAAAAGAAAATGAAGAAATATTATAGTGTATAAAAATAAGAGGCTCCGCGGAGCCTCTTTTCTTTTTGATTATTATTTATCCAGATGCACATCCAGCTGCGGGAAGGGGAAAGTGATGCCGTTTTTATCGAACGCAACCTTGATTTTATCCATAATGTCCGCCTGACTTGTAAGGTAATCCTGACTCTTGACCCAATAGCGAAGATTTAAAATAATCGAGCTGTCCGAATACTTGCTGACGAATGCAATAGGTTCTCTGTCCTTTAAAGAAAATTCACATTCCTTTGCGACCTCAATTAGCGTTTTTTCCGCTTTGGGTATTTCCGTGTCATACGCAACGCCTATTTCGAGGTTTACAACCCTTGTGCCGACTGCCGAGCAGTTGACAAGCTCCTTGCTTGAAACCACGCTGTTAGGGAGCGAAATTCGGGAGTGGTCAAGGGCTACAAGCGTGGTGTAGAAAAGGCCTATATCCGTAACGTTCCCTGCGTAACCGCCGACCTCTATGTAATCGCCTACGGAAAACGGCTTGAAAAGAATAATGATAAAGCCGCCTGCAAAGTTTGAAAGACTGCCCTGAAGCGCAAGCCCTATCGCAAGTCCTGCCGTTCCGACTACGGTGACAATTGTAGCCATCGGTACGCCGAGAATTGAAACAGCGACCACAATAAGCAAAAGATTAAGAGAAATTGTAATAAAGCTGTTTAAAAATGACGCAAGCGACGCGTCAAGCTTTTTTGAAAATTTTGAAGCGCGAAGCTTCTTTGAAAGCCATTTTACAATTCGAAAGCCTATAATGATTACAAGCAGCGCGCCGACAATTCTGAAAACTGCGTGCATTACGTCCTGCGAAGCAGAATCAACCAGTTTTTTTACCGTATCCATAAAATCCATAAAAGCACCTCCCGATACATTATTATATTACACGTTTTTCTTCTTAAAAACAACTCCCTGACGGGGAGTTGTTTATTTTTTTCGCATAAATTTTCCGCCTGAACCACAATATCTTGTGGCTGTTTTTTGACCGATCACTTTTTGTATGATGTTACAAAATTTTATCGAAAATTTTGGCACAAATATTCAAAAAAAGTGTTGACATATAATAGGTTTCGCGTTTATAATGGTAGCACAGGGGAGAAAAAGGGATTAAAAGGGATGAATTCCCACACCTTTTTCGGTAATTCAGTACGAAAGGAGAGAAGGACGTGGCATTCGGCGGTGTTCATTTTCATTCACTTGACGCCAAAAAACGTCTTTTCATACCGTCTAAACTTCGTGATGGTTTAGGCGATACTTTCGTTATCTGTAAAGGCCCCGAGGCGGTCCTTTTCGCTTATTCAAATGAGAAGTGGGACGAGCTTTGTGAAGAGATTATTGCTTCCGATAACCTTGATATGCAACGTGTCATCTTTGAGGACGTTGTGAATGTTGAGGTTGATAAGCAGGGCAGAATTACCCTTAAGGCGGAGCTTTGCAAATACGCAAACCTGACTAAAGAGGTTGTCGTTGCCGGCGTAGGTAAGCGTGTTGAAATCTGGGATAAGGCAACCCGTGAAGAGCATATGGCAAAGGCTCGCGAGCAGAAGGAAACCTACCCGAAGATTCATTTCTGATTTACTGCTATGGAGTTTTCTCATTACAGCGTTCTTAAAAACGAGTCCATTGACGCTCTTGAAATTAAAAAGGACGGGCTTTATGTTGACTGTACCGCAGGCGGCGGAGGACACTCGCTTGAAATATTAAAAAGGCTTGACGGCGGAAGGTTAATCGCAATCGACCGCGACCCCGATGCAATTGAGGTTTTAAAGGAAAGATTTAAAGGCTTTGACAATGTTGAAATCGTAAACGATACGTTTGATAATATCAAAAGCATTTTAAACGGCAGAAAGGCTGACGGAATACTTGCGGACCTTGGAGTCAGCTCGTTTCAGCTTGACACCGCCGAGAGGGGATTTTCCTTTCATAAGGACGCGCCGCTTGATATGAGGATGTCTAAAAGCGGAGTGACTGCAGCTGATTTGGTGAACAGCCTGTCTGCAGGTGAGCTTACAAGAATCATCCGTGATTACGGCGAAGAAAAATATGCAAAAAGCATTGCTTCGAATATTGTTTCTTCGAGAAAAGAAAAAAGAATTGAAACCACCTTCGAACTGGTGGAAATAATAAAAAATTCAATGCCTATGAAGGCAAAAAGAGAAGCGCACCCCGCAAGACGTACGTTTCAGGCGCTTCGCATTGAGGTAAACGGTGAACTCGAGAAGCTCTCGTTTGCGCTTGACGAAATGTTTGACTGTCTGAAGGAAGGCGGAGTGCTTGCAGTCATCACGTTCCATTCGCTTGAGGACAGAATGGTAAAGCAGCGTTTCGCTTCGTTTTGTCAGGGATGTACCTGCCCGAGGGAATTTCCCGTCTGCGTATGCGGAAAGACCCCGTCAGGCGAATTGGTTTTTAAAAGTAAAAAGCCCTCCGAGGGAGAGCTTGAAGAAAATCCGAGAAGTCGCAGCGCGATGCTCCGAGCTGTGAGGAAGTTGAAGGAAAGGGATATAAACAATGGCTTATCCGACACAGAAAAGTCAATATGATTTCTCTTTGTTTGAGATGAAAACCGGCACAACTGCTAATATAAGCACTGCGCCGAAAAGACGCGCCGAGGAAAAAAGACCGCAGATGCGCGTTGTCGTCAACAATAAAAGAAAAAATAAACTTAATAATATAGTCCCTGCTCAGGTGCGTAAGAATTCCGTTGTCAAGGCAGGCGCGGTGCTTTTGAGCCTTCTTGCGGTGCTTGGAATGCTTATCTATATGCAGGCGAAGCTCGACGACGTCAACCGCCAGATAGCAAGAAACAAGAAAACGCTTGAGGAAACGATGAGCGAAACCGTTAGACTTCAGATGCAGCTCAATTCCATCATTTCCATTGACAAGGTTGAGGACTACGCGACTAATACGCTGGGTATGGTTAAAATCGAATCGGGTCAGGTTGAATATATTGACCTTTCCGGGGACGATATGGTAATTCTTTCGGGAAATAAGACGTTGAATCTTCCTGCCGAAGAAAAGGAAGGGCAGGACGAAAGTCAAAGCACCAAAAAAATTCAAATCGGCGAATACGGAAATTGATTTTATAATATTATTATATCGACGAGAGTTGGCATACCGACTCTCGTTGTTTTGGAATTTAGGAACTGATTTTTACTATTTTTTTAAGCGATACGGAGTGCTTTTTTATGTCGAAAAAACATTCATTACGCCTTCGGGCGCGCGGAATTATAGCTGCCCTGGTAATGACCGTCGGAGTTCTTGCGGTTATTCTCAGAGTCGGCTATCTTTCTCTGTTTCGGGGCGAAGAGCTGCGCTATAAAGCGGAACGCAGACAGTTAAGCGACAGCGTTATCACCGCCGGCAGAGGCGCAATTTACGACGCAAATATGAAGGTTCTTGCGCAGAGCGCGTCAACGTGGCTTGTGTACGCTGTTCCTTCAATGATAAAAGACGATAAGGACGGCGGAAAAACCGCAGAAGAAAAAATAGAAATACTTGTTGCAAATTTAGGCGAAATACTCGGTGTTGACGAAAAGGAGCTCCGAAAGGGACTTTCTAATCAGGATTCGGGTTATTATAAGGTTAAAGGACAGGTCGAAAAGGAAGCAAAGGAAAAGGTTGTCGCTTTCCGCAGCGAATACGATTTTCAGGAGGTAATCGGCATTGACGAGGACTCCAAGCGTTATTATCCGTACAGCAGCTTTGCTTCATCGGTAATCGGCTTTGTAAATGCCGACGGAGTCGGAAGCGGCGGCGTTGAGCAGGAATATAACGGCGTTCTTACGGGAGTTGAGGGAAGAAGAATCACCTCAAAGAACGGAAGAAACGAGACCATAGGCGCCGATTATGAAACCGTTTACGAGGCGCAGCAGGGCGTAGGTGTTGTGCTGACAATTGACGAAACTATCCAGTACTATCTTGAGGAAGCGCTTAACCAGGCGATAATTGACCATAACGCCATGAACGCTTACGGAATAGTTATGGACGTCCAGACCGGCGCAATTCTTGCTATGTCAACCTCACCCGGATATGACCTCAACGACCCGAGAACTATATCGAATCCGAAGCTTATTGACGAGCTTCTTGAGGACGAAACGGACGAGGAAACTGACGAAGACGAGGAAACGGCGGAAGAAAAGACCACTGAAAAGGAAACAACGGCGGCAGAAGAAAACGAAGAAAACAAGGAGAATAAAACAGCCGAACAGCTCACAGCTTCACAGCAGAAGAAAATAAAGGAAAACGAGCATTACCTTGACGCTCTTTTCGCGCAGTGGAGAAACAGGGTTGTTTCCGATACATACGAGCCCGGCTCGGTATTCAAAACCTATGTTCTTTCAGCCGCACTTGAAGAGGGCGTTGTTGACGAGAATATGACATACACCTGCGTCGGCGGTATTCAGGTTGCCGACCACTTTATCAAATGTTGGAAAACGTCGGGTCACGGTCACGAAACGTTAGCCCAAGGACTGATGAATTCGTGCAACCCGTTCTTTATTACCATCGGTCAGAAGATGGGGGCAGAGACGTTTTATAAGTACTTTGAAGCTTTCGGCTTTACCGAAAAGACCGGCATAGACCTCCCCGGAGAGGTATCGCCGAAAGCCGGAGTAACTTATCACACTCTTGAAGGACTTAACCTCCCCGAGCTTTCCTCAAGCTCCTTCGGTCAGACCTTCCAGATAAGTCCCATTCAGATGATTACGGGCATTTCCTGCATTGCAAACGGCGGAAAGCTTATGAAGCCGTATGTAGTGGCAAAAACGGTAGACAACGAGGGAAATACAATTTCCGAAACAAAACCCGTTGTCCGCCGCCAGGTCATAAGTGAGAAAACCTCGAAGCAGGTCGCTTCCATAATGGAAGAGGTTGTTTCTCACGGTACGGGTAAAAACGCCTATGTTCCCGGTTACCGCGTTGCAGGTAAGACGGGTACGTCGGAAAAACTTACAAATGACGGAAAATACATAGCTTCGTTTTCGGGCTTCGCGCCTGCGGATAATCCGAAAATTGCGGTGCTTGTTGCAATTGACGAGCCCGAGGGCGAGCACGGCGGCGGCGCAATTGCCGCTCCTATTGTAGGCTCGATTTTTGAAAAGACTCTCGTATACCTTAATGTTGAACCGCAGTATACGGACGAGGAGCTTTCAAAGATTACGAAGACCGCTCCGTCGGTAGTCGGAAAGACAGTTTCCGCCGCGCAGAACGAAATTTCCTCCGCCGGCTTTACGGTAAAGGTAATCGGCAACGGCGACACGGTTCTTTCCCAAATGCCGTCTCCGAATTCTTCGCTTCCTGCGGACGGAGTTGTGGTAGTTTATACCGAGCAGGACGCCCAGGCAGTTACGGCTCAGGTTCCTTCTCTTACGGGTATGACGATAAGCCAGGCTAATCGCGCGGCGGTAAATGCCGGCTTTAATATAAAGATTATCGGCGCGACGTATAACAACGGCGAGGTTGTATCCTACCGCCAGAGTCTTGAAGAGGGAACCCAGGCTGAAATCGGTTCCGTCATTACCGTTTATTTCAAATCAAGCGTCAATGTAGTGGACGGTTAAATATTTTTCGGGAGAAACAAAAATGAAACTCAGCGAGTTATTAAAGGACATTAAAACTCAAAGCTCTTACGAGGACAGAGAGGTTATTTCCGTTACGGATAAATCCTCCGAAATCGTGGAAGGGTGCGTATTCGTATGTATCAAGGGCTCAAGATTTGACGGTCATTCCGTTGCGAATAAGGCGCAGACGCTCGGCGCGGCGGCGGTTATCTGCGAGCACAGCGTCGGCGTTGAAAATGAAATCATTGTCGAAAACACACGCTCCGCCTATTCAAAAATCTGCGCCGCGTATTTCGGAAATCCCTCAAGAAAGCTTCATCTTATCGGCGTTACGGGTACAAACGGAAAAACAACAACCACCTTTATTATAAAAAGTATTCTTGAAACCCTCGGCGAAAAGGTCGGTCTTGTTGGAACGGTTAAAAACTGTATCGGCGAAAAGGAATATGTATCCTCGCTGACCACTCCCGACAGCAAGGATTTACAAAAGCTTTTCAGCGAAATGGTTTACGAAAACTGCAAATACTGCGTAATGGAGGTTTCCTCCCAGGCGCTCTCGCAGGGCAGGGTGGACGGCTGTCACTTTGACGCCGCGATTTTTACAAATCTCACCCAGGACCATCTGGACTATCACGGAACGATAGAAAACTATAAGGCAGCGAAGAAAAAGCTCTTTGAAATGAGCGAGCGTGCGATTATAAACCTTGACGACGACGCGGCTGAATATATGACCGAAGGCACCGACTGTCAGGTAACCACATTCTCGGTTAAGAGCGACTATGCCGATTACACGGCTAAAAATATTGTTCATAAGCCTTCGAGAGTACAGTATGATCTTGTCGGAAAGGAAAATATCGGCAGGGCAAATGTGAATATCCCGGGCGGCTTTACCGTATATAATTCTATGGGCGCGGTTATATGCCTTACTGAATTAGGCTTTGATTTTGCGTCAATTCTTTCGGCGCTTCGCATTTGTATGGGAGTTCCCGGCAGAGTTGAAATTGTGCCGACGGAAACGGAGTACACGGTTATTATCGACTACGCTCACACTCCCGACGGACTTGAAAATGTTATCAGCGCAATGCGTGAGGTCAGCGAAGCGAGAATAATTACCGTTTTCGGCTGCGGCGGCGACAGAGACGCCTCAAAACGCCCGATTATGGGTAAAATCGCAGGCGACCTTTCCGACGTTGCGGTTGTAACGAGCGATAATCCGAGGACGGAAAACCCCGACTCGATTATTGACGAAATTGTTTCGGGAATGACCGACTGCAGGGCAAAAATTGTCAGAATTACGGACAGAACCGACGCTATACGCTTCGCGTTAAAGGAAGCGAAAAAGGACGACGTTGTTCTTCTCTGCGGCAAGGGTCACGAAACTTATCAGGTGCTCGCAGACGAAAAAATTCATTATGACGAAAGAGAAATTGTAAAGGATATTTTAAATGAAGCTGTCACTGAATAAAATTGCCGACGCTCTCGGCGTTAAAGTGAATAGTGATGTTCTTATCACTTCGGTTTCGACCGATACGAGAAAAATAGATAAGGGCTGTCTTTTTATCTGCTTAAAGGGCGAAAGGTTTGACGCTCACGATTTTATTCCTCAAGCGGTTGAAAAGGGCGCTGCGGCAGTCGTCAGCGAAAAAGACGTTAAATGCTCCGTCCCGGTTTTAAGGGTTCAAAGCACTCATAAGGCGCTTCTTGATATTGCAAGAATGTACCGCGAGTCCTTTGATATTCCCGTTGTCGGACTTACCGGCTCTGTCGGAAAGACGACTACAAAGGAAATGATATACTGTGTTTTGAGCGAAAAGTACCACACGCTTAAAACTCAGGGGAATTTAAATAACGAAATCGGATTGCCAACCACTCTTCTTTCGCTTGACGAGGAATACGAAGCGGCGGTAATTGAAATGGGAATGAACCATTTCGGTGAGATTTCAGCCCTTACAAGAACCTGCCTTCCGACTATGGCGGTCATAACGAATATCGGCGTTTCGCATATTGAATATCTCGGCTCGCGCGACGGAATTTTAAAGGCGAAATGCGAAATATTCGAGGGACTGGAAAAAGGCTCGTTTGTTGTTCTCAACGGCGATGACGATAAGCTCATAACCGTTAAGAACGACGACTTTAAAATAATTCACTACGGAATAAATAATCCCGAAAACGACTTCAGAGCAACAAATATTATCCAGAACGGCGAAAGCACCTCGTTTACGGCCCTGTTTAAAAATAAAACACAGTCTGTAGTTATTCCGACAGTCGGACTTCATAATGTTTATGACGCTCTGGCGGCGTTTGCGGTCGGCATTTGTGAGAAAATAGAGCCGAAAAAAATTGCAGACGGACTTTCAAAATACACGCCTGCAGGTATGCGCCAGAGAGTTAAAAACGTAAACGGCGTTACCGTTGTAGAGGACTGCTATAACGCAAGCCCCGATTCCCAGAAGGCGGCGGTTGACACGCTCAAAGCGCTTAACGGCAAAAGAAAAATTGCGGTGCTCGGAGATATGCTTGAGCTTGGCGAAAAATCCGAAGAGCTTCACGGACAGGTCGGAGAATATGTAAAGAAAAGCGGAATTGATATGCTCTTTACATACGGCGAAATGAGTAAATTTACCGCAAAAGCGGCGTCAAACGGAAAAACCGTATGTCAGTCCTATACGGACAAAGGCGTTCTTACAAAAAAACTGCTTGAAACGCTTGAAGAGGGCGACGTCGTGCTTTTCAAGGCGAGCAGGGGAATGAAACTTGAGGAAGTAATAAATAATCTCTATGGGGAGTGGAATTATAATGAATAGATATTTTGCTTTGGCTCTTACGGCTGTTGTCAGCTTTTTGGTCGCGTTTTTGCTCGGCTTCGTGCTTATCCCGTGGCTTAGAAAATTAAAATTCGGGCAAACTATTCTCGATATAGGTCCTGCATGGCATAAATCCAAGCAGGGCACTCCCGTAATGGGCGGACTTATGTTCATAATTTCCACCATAGTTTCGGTTGCTGCAACCGTAATCGCAGCCCGTCTTATGGGTGACGATATTATGAGACCTTTAGCAATATCGTGGACAGGTGCTGCGACGATAAATAAAATCAAGGTTTATTCGGGTATTCTTCTTGCAATAGGCTTTGGCGCGATAGGTTTTCTTGACGACTATATAAAGGTTGTCAAAAAGCGCAACAAGGGTCTTTCCATTCTTCAGAAGACAATTCCCCAGCTTGTAATATCCTTGGCGTATCTTGGCACTCTCTATCAGGCAAAACAAAGCTATATGTATATCCCGTTCGTAGGTAACGTCGATATGGGATGGTTTTTCTTCATCTTCGGTATTTGCGTAATCTACGGCGGAATAAATGCGGTTAATTTCACCGACGGCGTTGACGGACTTTGCGCGTCGGTCACTGCTGCGGCTTCGGTCGGATTTATAATTATAGCCGTTCTTCACGGATTTTTCGGTATGGGCATTGTCGCGTCTGCGCTTTTAGGCGGCTGTCTTGGATACTTAATCTGGAACTGGCACCCGGCAAAGGTAATGATGGGCGACACGGGTTCGATGTTTTTAGGCGGACTTGTGGTGGCTCTTGCGTATATGGTCGACTGTCCTCTTATTCTTCTCTTTATCGGAATAATCTATGTAATCGAGGGTATGTCGGACGTTATTCAGATAGGCTATTTCAAGCTTACTCACGGTAAACGCATTTTCAAAATGGCTCCCATTCACCATCATTTTGAAATGAGCGGCTGGAAAGAGACTAAAATTGTAACGGTATTTACAATAATAAATCTTTTGGGCGCAATTATCGGCGCCGCAATTTTCTACTACGGAAAAATAGTTTAATTAAGAGGGTTAATTATGCCACAGGCACTCAGTAAAACTCAAAAGGGAAAGCTTTCAATATGGAGTACGGGAAGCATTGACACGCCGTTTGCAATTATAGTGCTGTTGCTGCTTTTTGTGGGACTCGTTATGATGTATTCGGCGAGCTACACCTATTCCTATTACGAAAGAGGCGACAGCTCGGCGATGATTAAAAATCAGCTGATGTTCGCCGCAATAGGCATTGTTGCGATGTACTTTGCTTCAAGGCTTAACTACAAGGTTATAAAGGTGCTCGCTCCGCTTATTCTTTTAGGCTCTGTGGGGCTTTTAATGCTTGTGCTTGTGCTTCCCGAATATAAGCCGGGCTTTCACAGGTGGATTAACCTCGGCTTTACTACGTTCCAGCCCTCGGAAATTGCAAAATTTGCCCTTATTATTTTCTGCGCGTGGGGTATGGAAAAACACCACAACGTAATAATGGGAACCCAAAGACTTAAAAGCAACTGGACAAAGCGCTTTTCGGGCAGTGACCTCGGAAGAGTGCTGACAGGCTCGTTCGGAATGACGCTTTTCTACGGCGGAGTGGTGCTGTTCGTGGCGCTTCTCGTCTACCTTGAAAACCACATGTCGGGAACGATTCTTATGATAGGAATCGGCGCGTTTATGCTGTACCTGGGCGGCTTTAACCGCTGGTATTTTATTGCCGCAATTCTCGGCGTTGCGATAGTTGTTATCTATATGCTCGCTCACAGACAGGATATTATCAGCGCTTACGAAAATAATGAAATTACAAACCCCATAATGAAGGCGTATATGAGTGAAAGAATTGTTGCGTGGCTCGACAAGGACTTTGACCCTCTGGGCGCGCGCTGGCAGACCGATAATTCGATTTATGCCATAGGCTCCGGCGGCTTCTGGGGAGTCGGACTCGGAAATTCAAAGCAGAAGCATATGTACGTTTCTGAGCCGCAGAACGACTTTATTTTCTCAATCGTTGTTGAGGAATTGGGCTTTATAGGCGCAACGATTATTCTTGTGCTCTTCGGCCTTCTTATCTGGAGAGGCGTGACAATAGGCATTAAGGCAAAGGACCGCTTCGGCTCGCTTCTTGCGATGGGAATTGTTTTCCAGATAGGACTTCAGGTAGTTCTCAACGTCGCGGTTGTTACGGACTTTATACCGAACACGGGCATTTCTCTTCCCTTTTTCAGCTACGGCGGTACGTCGCTTGATATGCTGTTAATTGAAATGGGAGTTGTTCTGTCCATTTCACGGCAGGCGAATATAGAAAAAATACCGACGAGGAAAGCGGTGAAAAACGTATGAAGGTAGTTTTTTCCGCAGGCGGAACCGGCGGACACATAAATCCGGCTCTTGCGGCGGCAGGGGAGCTCAAACTCCGTCACCCCGACGCAGAAATTCTTTTTATCGGCGCAAAGGACAGGATGGAGGCAACCCTTGTCCCGAACGCGGGCTTCAATCTTAAAACCGTTAAAATCAGCGGCTTTTACAGAAAATTAAGCTTTAAAAATCTTTTTAAAAACGCCCAAACGGTCGTTCATATAGTTTCTTCCTCCGTTCAGGTAAGAAAAATTCTTAAGGACTTTAATCCCGACGTGGTAGTGGGCTTCGGCGGCTACGCAAGCGGACCTGCGGTTCGCACCGCGGCGAAGATGGGCATTAAAACCGCAATTCACGAGCAGAACGCCTATCCGGGAGTTACTAATAAGACGCTTGCAAAATACGTCGATACCGTAATGCTCACAAACGAGGCGGCAAAAAAACATCTTTCGTGTAAAAATGAACCCGTTGTCACGGGACTTCCCGTAAGAAACGAAATTTTAAACGCCGACCGCGACTTTGCGCGAAACGAGCTTCACCTTAAAAATGACGATATTCTCATTCTTTCAATGGGCGGCTCCCAGGGCGCAAAGATTATAAATCGCAATATTGCAGGGATGATAACAAATCTCTGGAAAAATAAAAATCTCGTCTTCCTTCACGCGACGGGCGAATACGGCAAAGAGTGGATGCCCGATATGTTAAGGGAAAACGGCGTTGAGATCGGCGACAACGTAAGAATAGTTGAATATATAAACAATATGGAGGTTGCGCTTCCTGCGGCGGATATAGTAATTTCAAGAGCAGGCGCTTCCTCGCTTTCGGAAATAGAAGCTTTGGGCAAGGCTTCCATTCTTATCCCGTCCCCGAATGTTGCGGAAAATCACCAGTATCATAATGCAATGGCTCTGGTAAATAACGGCGCAGCAAGGATAATCGAGGAAAAGGATTTAACGGGCGAAAGGCTGACTGACGAAGTAAAAGAGCTTATTTCCGACAAAAACAAGCGAAACGAAATCGGCTCAAACGCCCTTAAAATGGCTATGCCCGAAAGTAAAAAAATAATCTGCGATATAATCGAAAAATTGGCTTTCTGAACTTTTTTAACGCGCCCTGCATAATATGAGCAGGGGAGTCCGACTCCCAAAAGGGGTGCGTAAAATGAAGTTCTTAATTGAGGGCGGAAAAGCTTTAAGCGGAAAAATAAGCGTTCAGGGCAGTAAAAACAGCGCCTTGCCCATTCTTGCGGCAACGCTTCTTATAAAGGGGAAAAGCGTAATACATAACTGCCCGAAAATAACCGATGTTGACGCGGCTATTGATATTCTTAAAGATTTCGGCTGCGTTGTGACAAGAAGTGACCGAACGGTGACGGTTGACGCCTCGTATGTAAAAAACTGTAACGTTTCCGATTATCTTATGCGGCGTATGCGTTCGTCAATTCTCTTTCTCGGTCCCGTGCTTTCAAGGCTTAAAAAGGCTCGGTTTTCTTCTCCGGGCGGCTGTGAAATAGGACTTCGTCCTATTGACCTTCATCTTTGGGCATTAAGGCTTCTCGGCGCCGAAATAAACGAAAAAAGCGGAATAATCGACTGTAAAGCCGAAAAGGGACTTAAGGGAAACCGCATTCATCTTTCGTTCCCGAGCGTCGGCGCGACGGAAAATATTCTTCTCGCCTGCGTCTGCGCAAAGGGGACTACCGTTCTTTCAAACGCCGCAAGAGAGCCTGAAATAATCGATCTTGCCGCTTTTCTTAACGAAAGCGGAGCGCATATTTACGGCGCAGGGGAAAGCACTGTTGTAATAGTCGGAACCGACAGCCTGCATTCGGCTTCCCACAACGTAATTGCCGACCGCATTGTCGGCGCAACATATCTTTTTTCCTCTGCAATAACAGGCGGAGAAATTGAAATTGACAATATTATCCCTACCCACCTTGAGTCGGTTTTCCCCGTGCTTGAGGAGACGGGATGTAAAATAAAAAGAACCGATACCTCTGTTTTTCTTTCCTCGCCCGAAAGGCTTTCAAGAGTAAAATCCGTAAGGACTCTTCCCTTCCCGGGCTTCCCGACTGATTTGCAGTCCCCGTTGACGGCGCTTTTGAGCGTTGCCGAGGGTACGTCGGTGGTGACGGAAAACATATTTGAAAACAGGTATAAATATATAAGCGAGCTTGTCAGGCTCGGAGCGAATATACGCGTTGAAGGCTCAAGCGCAATTGTTGACGGCGTAAAAAAGCTTTACGGAACAAGCGTGTGTGCAACCGACCTTCGCGGCGGCTTCGCCTTGGTAATCGCCGCGCTGAAGGCGCAGGGTGAAACGGTAATAAATAATATTCATCATATAGACAGGGGATATGAGGCGGCGGAAAAAACGCTTTCCTCCCTTGGAGCAAACATAAAAAGGATTACTTAAAATGAGAAATAACTCAAAAACGCCGCAGGGCAGACAGCCGATGTCAAGGGATGAAAGACGGCACGTTGTATCCCTGCAAAAGCACAAGCAGAGAAAAAGGAGAAAGATGATAACCCTTGTGTTACTCGTCCTTCTTATTGCCGTTGTCGGCTTGGTGCTGTCGCTGACGGTGTTCTTCCGCATTACCGCAATAAATGTGGCGCAGTCAACTATTTACAGCGACGAACAGATAGTAAATGCGAGCGGAATAAAAATTTCCGAAAATATGTTTCTTACAGACAGCGAAAAGGCGGCAAAGAAGATTGAGGAGGCTTTGCCCTACATTTCCGACGTGAGCATAAAGAAAAGCATTACGGGAAAAATGACTCTCACCGTCACCGAAACGAAAGCGGCAATGGCTTTTCTTGAGGGTGAGCAGTACCTGATAATAAATCCAGAGGGAAAGGTGCTTGAACGCTCAAGAATTATTTCCGAGCATGTCTGCCTTGTCAGCGGAGTGGGTTACACAGAAGCTACGGAAGGAAAGACAATTGTACTTTCGGATTTAAAGGCTTCCGACGGCGAAACGGTACTTCGCACGGGCGAAAAGCTGCTTGAAGACCTTGTTACCGCATATAAGGGGAACGAGGAGTATCTTTCGGGAAAAATTTCCGAAATAAGGCTTGACGACATAAATAACCTTGAAATGGTTTACGAATACAGAATTCTGCTTAAATGCGGCGAAATCGGAAAGCTCGAAAGCACGCTGAAATTTGCAGGCGCAATTATCGAAAGACTTGACGGCGAAAACCCGTATTACAAGGGAACCGTCGATTTGAGAATTGAAAACAAGGCGTACTATAACGAGGGCGATTTTGAAGAAAAGAGCGAAGAACCGTCCCAAGAAGCCGTGACTGACGAAAACGGCGAAGCGGTTGAAAACACCGGGGACGCGGCGACTGAAGAAAATACAACCGAATCGACCTCGGATTAAGAGAGGATTTTTGTAAAAAAATAAGTATATAAAGGCTTGAATTTTGTAAATATATATGGTATTATGTAATTTGTAAATTTGTGTAGTTCCATAACAAAACTGTTAGGAGGATATAAAGAAATGGCATTTGAAATTGATAACAATGTTCAGGAAGAAGCAACGTTAATTAAGGTAATCGGTATCGGCGGCGGCGGCGGAAACGCCGTAAACCGTATGGCTGACTCCGGTATTGACGGCGTTGAATTTATTGTCGCCAATACGGACAAGCAGGCTCTTGATTCTTCAGCTGCTACCGTTAAAATTCCTATGGGTAAAACCGGCAGAGGCGCCGGCGCTCGTCCCGAGGTTGGCCAGAAGGCAGCCGAGGACTCAAGAGAGCAGATAGAACCCCACCTTGAAAATGTTGATATGCTTTTCGTTACTGCAGGTATGGGCGGCGGCACAGGTACAGGCGCAGCTCCCGTTATCGCAAAGCAGGCGAGAGATAAAGGTATACTTACGGTAGGTATCGTTACAAAGCCTTTTGACTTTGAGGGTAAACGCCGTATGCAGCAGGCTGAAGCAGGAATAGAAGAGCTTGCAGAATGTGTTGACAGCCTTATAGTTATCCCGAACGACAGACTTAAGTTCGTTTCGGAGCAGAAAATCACCTTTGCCAATGCGTTTGAAATCGCCGACGGCGTTCTCTATCAGGGCGTTAAGAGCATTTCCGACCTCATTAAGGTTAAGGGTATGATTAACCTTGACTTTGAGGACGTTTCCGCAGTTATGAGAAACGCAGGTCGCGCTCATATGGGCGTTGGACGCGCTTCCGGTAAGGATAAGGCTGAACAGGCTGCAAAGGCTGCTATCACAAGTCCGCTTCTTGAAACCACAATTGACGGCGCAAAGGGCGTTATCATCAATATTACCGCTGCTCCCGACATTGACCTTGAGGACGTATATGCCGCTTCAAATATTGTTAAGGAAACAGCTTCCGATGACGCAAACGTAATCTTCGGTGTTGCGTTTAATGAAGAGCTTGACGATGAAATGATAGTCACTGTTGTTGCAACCGGCTTCGGCGGTCCCGAGGACAAAAAGAAGAATATGGACTCGAATTTCCCGTCATTTGACGACGATACGGACATCAGTTCTTCTTCAACCGGCATTAAGGATGAGGACATCATCGACGTAATGCACATCTTTGACAGAAACTAATTCCTGAATATTTATTATTTATAACTTTTAAGCCGAGAACAATTCTCGGCTTATTTTTTTGTGTCCGTAGAGGCGACCGGTAGTCGCACGTGAAATGTAACAACTAACCCGATTTTTTTTCGTATTTAAGCTTTTTTGACTTGTTTCGCTTTTTGACCTGTTCAATGTCATAAGTTGCATTTTTACTTTTTTGCTCTATATAATAATTATTATTATTTTCTTTATTTTCTTTATTATTAGTATAGCGTTTGTCAACCGTTTGAGAAACGTTAGAGGGTTGTTTGATATTCTGTTTGCTGTTTTCAGTCTGGTAAATATTATAATTCTTCAGTGTTATCAGGAGTCCGCACCATTTCCGAGAGATTGCGATTTCGTTTGTCGAAATAAGGTGGTTCATTGCGGTTCGGATTTGCGAAGGGGTATAACCGAGCTCCTTTGAAAGAGTTTCCCTCGATGTAAGCACCTGACCACGTAGAACCATAATACCCTGATATGGTCGGTCAGTGTAATTAGCCAAGAGCAAAAGATGTATAAAAAGTGATTTTGTAACCGGATTTTTATACCATTCCCAGTTGAGAAGGGAGCGGTAAAGACGTATAAAGCCTCTCATTAAAACCTCCTTAAAGTAACATAAGCTCGAACAAATGTTCGAACCTACTTTATATATTAGCGTATTTTTTTCAGTTTGTCAACATTTTTATAATGGAGGAATGAAGTAACAGAGAAGCTTAATCGTAGGGGACGGCGTGCAAGAGTGAAATAAATTCTTGCGAATTTGTGAAGTGTTGTTAATAAACAACGTGAAGTACGTTTCAAAAGAAACGCCTGAAATGTTCCTGCGAAACGTTAAAATGTCATTCTGAGCGCAGCGAAGAATCTCAACCGATTCGTAGGGGACGGGTCTCCCGTCCCGAATAAAAAGATATAATCCCATAGGTCGGAAAACCCGACTCCTACATTATGCGGATGATTATTAAACTGTTCGTAGGGCGGTGGCTTGCTGCCGCCGTTGCCCGTAAACGGGCAATTTGCCGCGCAAGAGGCAAACGGGTGAGCGTGGAAACCCACCCCTACGATAAAATGTAAATTCAAATTACTTCCTTCTCTTACTTAATTTATTTATTGATTATGGAAAATAAATATGTTATCATATTTTAATAGGGAGGAACGTGCTATGCGAAATCTTACTATGTTAACCGATTTATATGCTTTTACTGTTGCCGACAGCCTTTTCAAAAGCGGAAAGGGTGAAACGGTTTGCTGTTTTGATATTGTTTTCCGCCAGAATCCCGACAAGGGCGGCTTTGTTATTGCGGCAGGGCTTGAGCAGGCGATAGAATACCTTGAAAATTTACATTTTACCGATGAGGATATTGAATATCTGCGCTCCAAGGAATTGAGCGAAGAATTTCTTTCTTATCTGTCAAAGCTTAAGTTTTCGTGCGATATCTGGGCAGTCCCAGAGGGTACGCCCGTTTTCCCGAATGAGCCTATAGTCAAGGTCAGGGGAAAGGCAATTGAGGCGCAGCTTATTGAAAGTATGCTTCTTTTGTGCATTAACCATCAGTCGCTTATCGCCACAAAGGCGAACAGACTTGTGCGCGCTGCCCACGGCAGGGATATTGCCGCCTTCGGCACACGCCGCGCCCAGGGCTTTGACGGCGCGGTTTACGGCGCAAGAGCGGCGTATATCGGCGGTTGCAGTAAAATTGCAAATGTTATGAGCAGCCGTGATTTCGGCATTCCGACTCTTAACACAATGACTCATTCCTTTGTCCAGATGTATGACAATGAGTTTGACGCTTTCTGCGATTATCTTAAGGCAAATCCCGATTCCGCGAGCCTTATTGTAGACACCTATGATACGGTGAATTCCGGCGTTCCCAATGCCATAAAGGCGTTTGACACTGTCCTTGCTCCTTTGGGGAAAAGACCGCAGAGCGTTCGCATTGATTCGGGCGACATATCCTATCTTTCCCAAAAGGTAAGACGTATGCTCAACGCCGCAGGCTATCCCGACTGCGATATAGTCGCTTCAAACAGCCTTGACGAATATATAATACGCGATATGATGCTCCACGGCTGTAAGGTGGACTGCTTTATAGTCGGGGAAAGGCTTATAACAAGCGCTTCCTCGCCGATTTTAGGCTGCGTTTATAAGCTTGCCGCGGTTGAGGAAAACGGAGTTCTTGTTCCTAAAATCAGCCTTTCGGAAAATATAAGCAAAATCACAACTCCCGCTTCAAAAAAGGTCTACAGGCTTTTCGATATGACAAACGGAAAGGCAATTGCGGATTATCTGACAACCGATGACGAAACAGTTGACGAAAACGCGCCGCTTGAGCTTTTTGACCCCGATTTTTCGTGGAAGCGTAAGACCATAACCAGATTTGTTGCGCGTGAGCTGCTTGTTCCGATTTTTAAAGGCGGCGAGCTTGTTTACAAAAAGCCGTCCCTTGAAGAAATAAGGACTTACTGCTCGGAGCAGGTTGACACCCTTTGGGATGAGGTTACGCGCTTTGAAAATCCCCATAACTACTATGTGGATTTATCCGAAAAGCTTTGGAATATCAAAAACGATTTACTTTTAAAATACAGAACAGGCGGTAAGAAAGAATGAACATTTGGCATGATTTAGCCCCCGAAAGAGTTTCACGCGACGCGTTTGAAGCGGTAATTGAAATCCCGAAGGGCAGTAAAATGAAATACGAGCTTGATAAGAGCACGGGTATGCTTCGGCTTGACAGGGTGCTTTATACCTCAACGCACTATCCTGCAAACTACGGCTTTATTCCCCGTACTTATGCAAAGGACAACGACCCGTTGGATGTGCTTGTGCTTTGCTCTGAAAAAATTGAGCCGATGGCGCTTGTAAAATGCTATCCGATAGGCGTTATTTCGATGCTCGACTCGGGCGCGCCGGACGACAAAATAATTGCAATTCCGTTTGACGACCCGACGTACAATACATATAAAGATATAAGTCAGCTGCCCGACCATATTTTTGAGGAAATGACCCATTTCTTCTCGGTCTATAAGACGCTCGAAAACAAGGAAACGGTTATTGACGAGGCAAAGGGAGTCCTTGACGCAATTACGATTATTGAGGAGTCAATTGCTCTTTATAAAGAAAAATTTGTGAAGTGATATTATGACACCTGCAATTCTTATCAAATATCTTATTATTTCTTTAATCGCTCTTTGCGGCGTTGCGGTTGTCGGAGGAATTGTAAGATTTGTCCGACGTGCCGGCAGAAGCGCCGAGGCTCAGGTTGTAAGGGAGCTTGTAAATCTTGTAAGTGAAAACGGACTTGATTTCGTTAATGAACCCGAGCATCCGAGACTTATTTCGAATATGAACCGCATTTATCTTCCTATGATAGAAAAGGATTTTCCCGATTTTGACTGGAACGAGATAAAGGCTATGCTTGAAAAAGAAATCAGGGCAAAATATGACGAAAAAACCGATTTTGATATTGAAGAAACTGTCATTTCAAGGTATGAAAAAACGGGCGCAAAGCGTTTTATTTCGTGCGAGTCGTCCGCTTCGTATAACGAGGGCGAAACGAAAAAGTATATCTGCGTTCAGTCGGTTCTCTCGTTTCTCAATTCAAAAAAGCTTGACGAAAACGGAAATGAGCAGCCGCGCACGCTTACCTGTCAGAATTGCGGCGCAACCCTGACAAGAACGGCTATAGGCGAGGTTGTTTGCGAATACTGCGGTACGGTTGTTGTCGGCGAAAAGGTCTGGCAAGTGACAAGTATAAAGGAAAAGTAATATATAAAATACACCAACCCTCTCCGAAAGGAGAGGGTTGGTGCTTTATAAAAAGTATTCAGTTCTTCAAACTCTGTAACGGTGCAGGGATTCGTCCGCCGCGTGAGATGAATTTTGCAGGGGAGTATGTGTTGACTTTCATTATCGGGCAAGAGCCGAAAAGTCCGCCGAACTCGATTTCTTCGCCGTCCTTGACGCCTATCGCAGGGATAATTCTTACTGCTGTCGTTTTGGAATTAACCATTCCTATTGCCGCTTCGTCCGCAATTATTCCCGAAATGATTTCGGCGCTTGTGTCGCCCGGGACGGCTATCATATCAAGTCCTACCGAGCAGACCGCCGTCATTGCTTCAAGCTTTTCGATTTTCAACGCGCCGCTTCTTGCCGCGTCTATCATTCCTGCGTCTTCCGAAACGGGAATAAACGCGCCCGACAGTCCGCCGACGTGAGAGGAAGCCATAACGCCGCCCTTTTTGACCGCGTCATTGAGAAGCGCAAGGCACGCCGTAGTTCCGCATGCGCCGCACTGTTCAAGTCCCATTTCTTCGAGTATATGCGCAACCGAGTCGCCTACTGCAGGAGTCGGAGCGAGGGAGAGGTCAACTATTCCAAACGGAACGCCGAGCCGTTCGGCAGCCTGAGTTGCAACTAATTGACCCATACGCGTGATTTTAAACGCGGTCTTTTTGACCATATCGGCAACCTCGGTGATATTTGCGTCGGGTATCTTTGAGAGCGCGCTTCTTACAACGCCCGGACCCGAAACGCCGACGTTTATTACGCAGTCGGGTTCGCCTGCGCCGTGAAATGCGCCTGCCATAAACGGGTTGTCATCAGGAGCGTTACAGAATACAACCAATTTAGCAGGACCCCAAAGACCGCTGTCCTTCGTTGCTTCGGCGCATTCGCGAATGATTTTGCCCATAAGAGCCACCGCGTCCATATTTATTCCTGCCTTGGTTGAGCCGATATTAACGGATGAGCAAACTCTTTCGGTAATACTCAACGCCTCGGGAATTGAGCGGATTAACTCTTCATCCCCTTTGGCAAAGCCCTTCTGAACAAGAGCCGAATAACCGCCCAGGAAGTTTACGCCGACCGCCTTTGCTGCCCTGTCGAGTGTTTTTGCGTATTCAATAGGGTCACCGCCGCTCGACGCGCAAATCATGGCAATTGGCGTTACCGAAATACGTTTATTTATAATCGGAATGCCGTATTCCTTTTCGATTTGTTCCGCCGTAACGACAAGCTTTTCTGCTTTTTTTGTTATTTTGTCATAAATTCTTTCACACGAAACCTTAATATCCGAGGAAGCGCAGTCAAGCAGCGAAATGCCCATTGTGACTGTCCTTATATCAAGGTTTTCGTCCTGAATCATATTTATTGTTTCAAGAATATCTTTCGTGTTTATCATTTTCGGTTACTCCAATTTAAATGTGGTGCATTGAGTTAAAAACGTCCTCGTGCATAACGTGAATAACAAGATTCATTTCCTTTCCTTCGTCAGTCAGTCTGTCCGAGAACGAGGCGAACGGAATGTTGATTTTTTCCATATCAACAAGCATAATCATACAGAACATATCCTGTAAAATTGACTGCGAAACCTCAATAACGTTTACGTTGCACTCCGAGCACAGCGCGCTGACCTTTGCAAGAATGCCGACCATATCTCTGCCGACAACGGTAATAACTGCTCTCATTTTGTCTGCCTCCTGAAAATTTATCGGTTTATTTTATCACAAAATTATATTTTTCTCAACAAATAATTGCCAATAAGTGCATAAATATGTTATATTTATATTCGTAGGGGCGGTTATTAACCGCCCGTGAAATAAATTCTTGCGAATTCGTGAAATGTTGTTAAACAGCGTGAAGTACGTTTCAAAGGAAACGCGTGAAGTGTTCCTTCGGAACGATAAAATTTTTCGTAGGGGACGGTGAGATTCCCCTAATAGGGGAAATGTCTGCAAATCGGACAAAAGGGTAATGGCAAAGCCGTAACCTCGACGTCCCGTTGCCCGTAAACGGGCAATTTGCCGCAAAAGCGGCAAACGGGTGGGCATGGAAACCCACCCCTACAGGGTACGAGAATTATTATTAAACCCGTAGGGGCGGATATTATCCGCCCGTGAAAAAATTCTTGCGAATTTATGAAATGTTGTTAAACAACGTGAAGTACGTTTCAAAGGGAACGCGTGAAGTGTTCCTTCGGAACGATAAAATTTTTCGTAGGGGACGGGTCCCCCGTCCCGTTGCCCGTTTACGGGCAATTTGCCGCTTTAGCGGCAAACGGG
>CAKZZS010000026.1 GCA_937884975.1 uncultured Clostridia bacterium
AAATATCCCGTTGACTTATAGATAATCGCTTGCAAAAACGATTCGAACCGAAGGAATTCGGCGTTAAGAAAACGCTTCAGTGAAGCATTTTAATAACTGAATAATTTTACAGACGTTATCAATGTGCGGAAGTACTCAAGTTGGTGACGAGGCGCCCCTGCTAAGGGCGTAGGTCGGCTAAACCCCGGCGCGAGAGTTCGAGTCTCTCCTTCCGCGTCAAGAAAAGCACCCTTCACGGGTGCTTTTTTTGACGCTATAAAGATAAAACGAACTCGAGCGACGGGACGGCGCGGAGTGGATGCGTAAGATAAAAAATTCGAAAGATTTTCACCCGTTCTCGATATTATTCATATTATTTTTCGATAATTATTTATTGACAAACGATAAATTCGGTGCTATATTGTACGTGTTAAAACACAAAAAGACATCAAATCCAAGCGAAATAAAGAGGGATGATTATGGATAACATACCTAAAAATAACGCGCAGCCGCCTGTTGCTATGCCAAATGTCAACGGCGCGCCTTACGGCTCAAACGCTGGACCGCTTACAGCATCGGCTGCGAGATTAGTCCGTTTTAAGAAAATAATTGACGAATTTATAAAGCAGAAAAAAACCGGCGTTTGCGTTCTGCTTTTGTTCGCACTGTTTTTCGGCGGTTTTCTGTTACTCAATTACGGCATTTACGGCGGCGTGCTGATTCCCGTCGGCTTTGCGCTGGTTTACGCCGTATTTCTTATTCTTATACCTAAAAACAGGCTGCGCTTTGACGCAATATCAATACTGCTTCTTATTGTATGCGCATTCCTGTACTCGACCTATGCCTTCAACTCGAACCTGCTGACAAATCTTGTAACGGCTCCCGTTGTAATTGTGCTGACTGCTCTGCTTTTTATGCAACAGTCAGACTTAAGCATTGACGCATTCTCGCTTGCAACTCCCGTCGAGGCGGCAAGAGTTTATGTTTCGCAGTCGCTTTCAATACTGTCGGCTCCTGCAAAAGCGGTCGGTTCGCTACTCAAAAAGAAGGGCAAAAGCACGGTATTCTTAAACATATTCATAGGTGTTGTATGCACTGTTCCGTTTGTTGTAATACTGACGGTGCTTTTCACCTCGGCTGACGAGGTTTTTAAAAATACTGTAGATGATTTCTTCCAAAATTTCGATTTTAACGACATTTTCAGAATAATCGGCGCTGTTATTCTTGCGACAGTGGTTACATTGTTTTTTGCCCCAATGCTGTTTTCAGTTGTCACCTCCGAGGAGGATACAATAGCTGAAAAAGAAAAACATTCAAGGTTAAATACAGCTGCGGTATGCGCATTTCTCTTTATCCTTACCCTGCTTGAAGGCTTGTTCGGTTTCACACAGGTTCGCGGTCTGTTTGCAGGCAAGCTGCCGGAAAATATTGTCAACTATGCGGAATATGCAAGAAGTGGGTTTTTCCAAATCGCAGGAGCCACGGCGCTGACGGTTGCGATAATCGCGGGCGTATATTTCATCTGCGGAAAGATTAAGCTTCCGGTCAAAATCATGCTGACTGTGTTCAGCGCGACGGCTACAATACTTTTCGCGTCGGCATATTTCAGAATGTATATGTATATGACAGCGCTCGGACTTACCGTAAAGCGAGTTGCCGTCTGCTGGCTTATCACCCTTCTTCTTGCGTTGCTTATAGGCATTGTGATTAAAATCTGGTTGCCGAAAAAGTTTCCGCTTTTCGGATATACAGTCCTTGCGGTAGCGCTTTTCACCGTTGTCCTTGGCGCAATGAGGCTTGATACGCTGGTTTCAAAATACAATGTTGACCTTTTCCTTAACTCCACTCCCGAGCAGAACACTCAACTTGACGTCAACTATCTCAAGGAGCTTTCTCCCGAAGCCCTTCCCCAGATAGTCCGTCTTGAGGGCACAAAATATAGCTTTCTTGCATCGCGCGCCGAAAAAGTAATGGCTTACAAGCTTGAACACACCTACGGCAAGCAGTGCGGAATCAATTTTAATTACGGTCTTGCAAAAGCCGAAAAAATTGTTAAAGAAAAGAATATAAGCTATAATACGGACGAGGTTGAGTACTGGTTCTGGGGCGGCAACCTGAACTACAACAGCTGGGATGAGGAATGGGAAAAAGAAGACAGCCAGCAGCTTAATTACTGATTTTGACGGTAACACAGCGTTTCGTTTTTAAAAATAACAAAGCAAAACACCCGTTCTTATGAACGGGTGTTTTTATTAAGCTGCTAACCAGATTCGAACTGGTGACCTCATCCTTACCAAGGATGTGCTCTGCCTCCTGAGCCATAGCAGCAAGGGCATTTGATATTATACCAACCCTCGCCCCTGCTGTCAATAGTTTTTTCTCGGTTATCCTATGAACATCTGCGTCCAATAGTACCCGTCCGCAACAAAGCCGACGCCTATCTGGGTGTAGGAAGCGTTAAGAATATTCGCTCTGTGTCCGCTGGAATTCATCCACGCGTCAACAACCTGCTGCGGAGTCCTCTGGCCCATAGCGATATTCTCCCCTGCCGCTCTGTAGGAAATGCCGAACGACTTCATCATATCAAACGGGCTTCCGTAGGTCGGGCTCGTGTGAGAAAAATATTTTTTGTCGTGCATATCCTGCGATTTGTACCTTGCAACTCTTGAAAGCTCCCAATTTACCTTCAGCTCCTTAAGGCCGTTTTTAAGTCTTATCTCGTTCACAAGGCGTATAACCTCGCTTTCAAACGAATCCGCTTTAGTGTCCCTTGAAGGAATGTTGACGCTCTGACCGGGATATATCAGAGCAGGATTTTTTATATTCGGATTTGCGTTTATCAGTTCGCTTATTCCCACCTTGTACTTTACGGCGATTTTCCAAAGGCTGTCGCCCTTAACAACCGTATAGGTGTTTGCGGACGCGAAAACGGGAACGGAAAAAGAAAAAATTAAAAGAGCGGTTAAAAATAATGAAATGAATTTCTTCATAAGTTTCCTCCTGAGCCGTAATGAGAATGATTTTTGAAAACGGATTTTGTTTTCATTTCTCATCGGCGTCTTCATTATAACCGCCCTGTTTTCAGTTTTCAAATGCAATGTTTACCGTGTTTTCCTTATTCTTCTTTTCGTTCTTTTATCTCGCGCCGTCTGTTTCTTCTTATACGGTTTATGTGCCGTTCAAAGTCGCCGTTGGAAATGAGCCGAGCAATTACAAGCTGTTCGAACGTCGGAACCGAGCAGGAGTAAAATCCGAGCTTATTTTCAAACTCCGTAACAAGTTTTTCGGGCAGCACCATATACCCTACCCTCATTGACGGGGAAATTGTCCTTGAAAAAGTGTTCATATAAATTACGTTGTCCGTTTCGGTGAGGCTGAACAGCGTATCCTCCGTCTTTCTTAAAACCGAAAACTCCGACTCAAAATCGTCCTCAATAATCTTTCTTCCGTTTTTCTTTGCCCAGCGGATGTATTCGTGTCTCTTTGAAGCGGAAGCAGTAACGCCGGACGGAAAGCTCCTGTAAGGAGTAATGTGAAGCACAGACGCGTCCGTGCCTTTAAGCGCTGCGCTGTCAATTCCGTCGCTCGACAGGGGCAGCATCTCGTAATTTGCGCCTGCGTTTTTATAAACAAGCTCAATTTTTTCATAAGACGGGCTTTCAAGGGCGTATTTTTTATCCCTGCCTAAAAGCTCAATTATAAGACCGTAAAGGTATTCAGCGCCGGAGCCGATTACAATTTGCTTATTTTTACAGTCAAGTCCGCGGCTTCTTAAAAGATAACTTCTTATCGCCTCTCTCAATTCGTCACAGCCCGTATTCGGCGAGGTGTCAAGCGTGCTCTCCCCATACTCGCTTAAAACGAATCTCATCGTCTTTGCGAGTACCGAAAACGGAAAAAAGCCGCTGTGAGCCGAATTATGAACAGCCGCCTTTTCCGTTTTAACGTCAACAGGCGAGCGCGAAAAAACATCCTCCTTTGAAAAGGAAACAAAGTAACCGCTCCTCTGCCTTGCTTCAATATAACCCTCGTCGCAAAGCAGGGCAAGGGCGTGTTCAACCGTAATAACGCTGACAAGCGTTTCGTCCGCAATCAGCCTTTTTGACGGCAGCCTTTGATTAAACGAATACACTCCGCTGACTATGTCCTCGCGAAGCAAACGGTAAAGCTGAAGATATGCAGGCGTTTTTTCATTTTTGTTTATTGAATAATTCATTGGTTATATAAAATTCTCCTGTTTTGATTATTTCTATATTATCAGTTTTATTATATACTATCGCCATTACGAAAGCAAGGTGTATTTTATGAAAACAAATCAAAAAACAAAAAATCTTACTCTGCAAATCACACTGACGGCAATGTTTATGGCTATGAATATTGCCGCAAGCTCTTACGGCGTCCCCGTGCCGGGCGGTCATCTTTATATAAATGATATAATAATTTGTACCGCGGCAATAATTATGAATCCTCTTTCGGCGTTTATGGTCGGCGGCGTCGGAGCCTTCATAGGCGATATGCTTTTTTACCCTGCCCCGATGTTCGTTTCACTCGTAACCCACGGTCTGCAAGCCGTTATTATTTCGGTTTTTTCACATTATATCCTGAAAAAGCATCCAATAGCCTCGTCGGGCATAGGCGTTACGCTCGGAGCAATTATAAATATTGTCGGTTACTCAATAGGCAGGGCTTTTATCTACGGAACCGCTCCATCAATTGCAGTCGCAGTAATGAAGCTGCCCTATCAAATTGCTCAGGCGGCGGCAGGAGCGATTATCGGAATGCTGCTTGTATGGAAATTCGGAGTTTACAAGCTATATAACAAAACACTACAAGGAAAAACAGTATAACAAAAAACGCTTTCACAAAGGACGAAGCCAAAAGCATGTTAAAGTCCCAATGAAAGCGTTTTATTATTTTGTTTTCTAATTATTTCCGATGCTTTTCCTCAAGCATTTTCTTTGTCTCATCCCATTTTTCACCCGAAAGCGGATAGTATTTCAGGCTGAACGCGCATATTACAAGAAGAATTGCCGGAATTGCCATCCACGCGACAAGAATTCCCTGCTTTGCAAAAGCGGTCTGCAGCGCCGTCTTTTTGTCAAAATCGTATCCGAACCAGCCGATTATCATAAGGAACGCCGCATTCGCAAGACTTAAGGCAGGCTTTGTAATAAGGCTGTTTACGCCTGCGTACATACCCTCTCTGCGAACTCCCGTAACGCTTTCGTCATAGTCAATAACGTCGCCGTTCATAAGCGGAATTAAGTACATTCCGCCTGCAAAGCCCATTCCAGCCGTAAAGAAGCAGACAAGCGCAACGGGAAGAAGCGAGCCGAAGAACACCATAACAGTTGCGCCGACGGCAAAGATAATGCACATTAAAAGAGTGCATTTTTTGACGCCCCATTTGCCCGTATTCTTTGCAAAAAGAACAACTCCGAAAACCGCGCCGACCCCGAGTGCGCCGTAGGCAAACGGCATTTTCACGTTTTCATACGCGTCAAAATAATACAGAACGCCCTGCATAAGAATATTCTGGATAAAAATAACCGTAAACGAAAGCACCTCAAAGACAACGAACGAGCGGTTTTTAAAGCAGGAAACGACGGATTTGAAAATGTTTTGAGTCTCCTCGTTTTCGCTCTGTACCTTTTCTTTATAAAAGAAAGTGGACGCAAAAATTACCGCGAATATGACAATGCCTAAAACCGTCATAATAAGCTGGAACTGCTTCGGGCTTTCACCGGGCGCAGGCTTAATGTTCGGCAGTAAAACAAGCGGTATGCCGAGTGAAATGAGCGAGAAAAATATTTTCCAGATAAAGATATTGCTTCTCGCCTTGTTTGAAACCGCCATTGTGTAGGGCATAACATAAAGCGAGGTCGCAATAGCCGTATAAAGCGTATCAAACAGGAACAGCGTTGCAAGCATCTGGATAAACAGCGCCGTGTTGCCGGAATCCGGCGTCCACCTGTACCACGTTGAAATAAAAACTAATGCGTAAAACAATGCGCCGTAACGGATATACGGAATTCTTCTTCCGAGCTTTGACTTTGTTCTGTCCGATATGTAGCCGAAAAGCGGATCGTTAAACGCGTTTCATATACCGAATATGAGCCACACAATACTTGCAAGTCCCTTATCCAGTCCAAGATAGTTTACAAAGAAATACGACATTCCGCCGCCCGTGATAAGACCGTTTGCAGTACCGCAAAGACAGTCCGCCATACACAGCCAGAATTTACTTAATGCCGAAACCTTTTCTTCCGTTTCAACACTGTTTAATGTTTTTTCTTCCATCAAAGCACCTCATTTTTTAAAGACATTTCCTGTCCTGTATAAAATTCCGTCCTCCCTTTCGGGATACTGTTTAACCTTTGAGGGGAAAGCGTTTTTCTTTGAAAAGGACATTATTTCCTCTCCCCAATTTATAACCTGTAAAATATATTCGCTTTTGAGAAGCGCATTTCTGTGTCCCCAGTAAATCCTGTAATTTTTACTCATCTCATAGAGCCATCGGGCAGACGGGAGCCATTCCTCAAGGCTTGTCGCGCCCGGAAGATGAAGCCAGAGCGCGTCGCAGACATTGTCTCCGCTGAAAACGATTTTATCCGTTTCGTCGATAACGGCTATGCTTCCCCTTGTGTGACCCGGAGTGTGCTTAATTTTTATTTCCTTGCAGCCCAAATCAAGCTTAAAGCTTTCGTCAATGGAAATGAATTTTGTTTTGTACCTGCCCTTTTTGACATCGCTCACCCTTACTCCCTGCCGTTTTGCGTCGCCTGCGCCGAGGGTAAAGGCCTTTCTAAAAGGCACGGTAAACTGAATTTTGTTAATAAAGGCTGTGTCAGCGTAATGAATGTAAATCTCTTTAAACGCGCCTGCTCCGCCTATATGGTCAACGTGACCGTGAGTGGCGATTACCGTAACGAGCAAATCCGTTATACCTTCAACCGTTCCCTTAAGGTCGGCAAAGCCCGTACCGCAGTCCACAAGCAACGCCTTTTCTTTTCCGACAATAAGATAACAGTTCGTGCCCGAAAACTCATCGAGCAGGTAAACGCCGTCGGTTATTTTTGTAACGGGAAGCTGTCTCATATCATTCCCTCCGTAATTTCTTCTTTCATTATACTGTTTATTTTTTGGATTTACAAGTTAAATAATAAATGTTAAAATGCTTTGCGAGGTGAGAATATGCCCGAAATGAATTCAGACATTGAAAAAAACGCTTTAAAAAAGCTTTTTTTAAATAATAAAAGAGATATTGACGTTTTTGTTTACGAAAGCATTGACTCAACAAACACCCAAGCAAAACACCTTTTTAAAAGGGACGGAAAGGATATGCTCATCTGCTCAAAAATGCAAACCGCAGGCAGAGGCAGAAGCGGCAAAAGCTTTTATTCACCCGACAAAACAGGCGTGTATATGAGCGTTGTTCTCCACGGCGAAATGCCCTTGACCGTTGCCGCTAAGGCAACAACCGCCGCAGCCGTTGCGGTTTGTCAGGCAATTGAAGAGCTGACCGACAAAAAACCGCAAATAAAATGGGTAAACGACATTTTTCTTGACAAAAAGAAAATCTGCGGAATACTTACCGAAGCCGTACCAAGCGAAAACAGGAACACCGCGGACGGACTGATTATCGGAATCGGGTTAAATGTTTCAACCGAAAGCTTTCCCGACGAATTAAAGGACATTGCAGGCTCTCTTGACAGTGAAGAAATCGACAAAAATCTTCTTGTTTTTCATATATGCGATAAGCTCCTTAAGTATTCGGAAAATCTTGAAGACCCGTCTGTTATTGAAAAATACAAAGCCCGCTGTCTTGTCCTCGGTAAAAAAATAACGTTTTCAAAAAACGGAGAAACCTTTTTTGCTTACGCCTTGGATATAGATAAAAACGGCGGTCTTATCGTCAAAACAGAAAACGGCGAAACCCTGACCCTCAACAGCGGTGAAATAAGTATAAAAATCTGATATTGTTCAGTATAGCGTAAGGGCTTTCCGATAGTTGCACGTTAATAAACATCAGCCTTTACAGGCGCACACAGTACGCCACTACAGGTTTGAATTGATTATCATACTTGGCGTAGGGCGGTGGCTTGCTGCCGCCGTTTGCCGCTTTTGCGGTAAATTGCCCGCAGACTGACAACGGGACGTCGAGGTTACGGCTTCGCCATTACCCTTTTGTCCGCTTTGCGGACATTTCCCCTATCAGGGGAGTCTCACAGTCCCCTACGATTATATTTAAATTTACATTTTATCGTAGGGGCGACCTGTGGTCGCCCGTTTAGTTTACATCTGACTTTGACGGGCGGATAATATCCGCCCCTACGGGCTTAATAATAATTCTCGTACCCTGTAGGGGTGGGTTTCCACGCCCACCCGTTTGCCGCTTTTGCGGCAAATTGCCCGTAAACGGGCAACGGGACGGGTGACCCGTCCCCTACGAAACAATTTATCGTTCCGAAGGAACATTTCACGCGTTTTCTTGAAAACGTACTTCACGTTGTTTAATAACAACATTTCACAAATTCGTAAGAATTTATTTCACGGGCGGTAATAAACGCCCCTACAATTCGGTTGAGATTCTTCGCTACGCTCAGAATGACAATAATATGACGAGATGACAAAAAAGAGGACGGAAAACTCCGTCCTCTTCTTTGCTTTTTAATGTTTACGCGTTTGTGCAAATGCCGTACTTGTTGAATTTATAGGTCTTATTTCCTATTTTAACATTACGGTTTATTGCGTTTACGCCGTTATTGTAGAAATAATATTTGTATGTCTTGCCATTGGAAGCTTTTATGTTTTGCCAGCCTGTACGCATATAACCGTTTGTACCGAAATAATATCTGTACTTAACGCCTTTTGCGTTTGCTATCCACTGCCAGCCGGTTCTCATTACTCCGTTTGCGCCGAAGTAATATTTATATGCTACTCCCTTGCTGTTTTTGATATTTTGCCAGCCTGTGAGCATTACGCCGTTGGTGTGGAAATAGTACTGATAGGCAACACCCTTACTATTCTTTATCTTCTGCCAGCCTGTCAACATAACTCCGTTGGAGGGGTTGAAATAGTACTGATAGGCAACGCCCTTTGCGTTCTTTATCTTCTGCCAGCCGGTGAGCATTACTCCGTTGGTGTGGAAATAGTAGGTATACTTAACGCCCTTGGAATTTGCTATTTTCTGCCAGCCTGTTACCATACAGCCGTTTGTGCCGAAGTAATATCTGTATGAAACGCCCTTTGAGTTTTTGATGTTCTGCCAGCCCGTGCGCATAGCTCCGTCCGTACCAAAGTAATGCTTATAGGTTTTACCGTCGCCTCGCGTAATATTCTGCCAGCCTGTCTGTTTCACGCCGTCTTTATAGTAGCAATATTTACCGTTTACTTTTATGAAGCCGTTTTTTTCAAGTGAACCAAACTTAATATCGTTTTCATTTGCATATGTTTCAGCATAAGAATCTGAATACCCATAAATTGTTAAATTATAGCATTCTTCAAATGCATCGGCACCGATGCATGTAACGCTGTCTGGTATAATTACTTTTACAAGGGATTCGCAGTAGCAAAATGCACCATCTCCAATTATTGTGACGCCGTTCGGGAGCGTAGCGCTTGTCAGTTTTTCGCATCTTCCAAATGCATAACAAGCAATTCTTTTTGTTCCGTTTTTAATAGTACAATCCGTTACTTCTGGCTTTGCCTCAATCAGATAACTACCTAAATAAAGAACTCCGTTTTCCCAATTTGCCTCATTATTATAATATGAGGTATACTTAAAATCTTCAGAGCTGATATCTATAATATTTTCAGAAAGCACAATATTTTCAAGATTTGAACAGAAAATGAAGCAATGATATCCAAGCTCTTTTACGCTGTTTGTCATTGTAATGCTTTTCAACGATTCACAACTCCAAAAAGCATATTCTCCAATTTCTTTGACTCCATCAGGAATTACAATACTAGTAATGGAGCGGCAATACATAAAGGCAGAGCCTGCTATGGCAAGTGTACCGCTTTTGACTCTGAATTCTCCTATAGATTCCTCACTGACTTTAATCAAGTAATTACCTACATAAAAGGCACCGTTTTCCCAGTTGTCCTCATCCATTATATAAGCATTGTTTCCGCTGAACACATAAGAACCGATTGAATCAACACTATCCGGTATAGTAATACTTTTAAGTGACTGGCAATTACATAAAGCATAACTTTCTATAACTGCAACGCCATACGGTATATCAAGACTTTTTAGCGCAATACAACCCCAAAATGCCGAATCCCCTATCTTTTTCAGACCATTGGGGAGATTTATATCTATCAACAACGAACAATCATAAAATGCATTCGGTCCGATTTCTTCAACTGTATCCGGTATGTCATAAACAAATTCAACTTTTCTCTCAGGATAACGAATTATTTCCGTTTTGTCTTTATTAAATAAAATGCCATCAACTGATGAGTAGAATTTATTTGATTCACTTACAATTATTTCCTCAAGCAGTGAACAAAAATCAAAAGGCGTTCCGATTTCCGGATAAATGTCTATACTTTCAATACTTGCAGGAATTGTTATACTTTTAATATGATTATTTCCGCTGAAAGCAGAGTAGGAAATATACCTTACTCCATCCGGAATAACATAGGAAGTATCTGTCTTTCCTTGTGGATAAATAACTAATCCCGTTTTGCTTTTGTTATATAATACACCATTAACCGATGAGTAGAACTCATTTGCCTCACTGACATTAATCGCAACAATAGAATCCATATTAGAATCAATGGAATAGTTATCAATTTGAGAAATACTGCCTGGCAAAGTAATACTCAACGAATGATCGCTGTCAACCGAAAAGAACTTTAACCCTACTACTTTATACCCATCAACTTCAGACGGTATGGTAATATCGGTTTCCTTACCGGAATAATATGTAATAAATGCCTCATTATCCAATAATTCATAAGACCATTCCCCTTCAACCGTTGATCCTCCCGATCCGCCTGTTGGGGGTATTTCTTCACCGTATTCAATGATCTCACCGCAATAAATACATACGAGATCACCCGTATAACCCGGTTCATCTTCGGTAGGCTCGTAATCTCCCTCTACTTCGGTTACGTGTCCTACCGCCGGAATGTCTTCGCCGTATTCAATGATCTCACCGCAATCCTCACACATCAAATCGCCTGTGTACCCATCATCCTCACACGAAGGCTCGTAATCGTCGATTATAACGGTATTGATGTGCTGACACTCTTCATCATACGCAAATGATGTAATTCCCGTCAGCGGAAATGCTGTAAGGACCATTACCAAAACCAATAGAATTGATAATCCCTTTTTTAACATTTTTAATCCTCCTTAAAATGATTATATTTTAACTATTATATTATAATTAAATCATTTATTTTTCACAATGCTCCAATGGGGTACAGTTTAATGCCAAAACTCCTGTTTTTTCTTTATTATCAAGGAAAGCAGGTAATAAAAATAAAAAACAGACCTGATTTCAAATCAAGCCTGTTTCATATTTTACGAAGCGGATTTATTTCACTGTTTGCGTTAAAAATGCGAACTACATTGGCATTGACGGAGGGTTCTGACCTGCGGAGGCCGCCATCATCTGGGAGAAGAAGCCGGGCTTTTTCTCCTTTTTCGGCTTGTACGGCGGCGGATTCTTAAGCTGCTGCTTTTTGCGCTTTCCTGCCGCTGTCTGGAAATACCTGTTTATATAAATTACAGGCTCAGCCATTTCCTCGGACATATATTCCTTTGCGGTTTCAAGAAGGTCGGGGTCGTTATCCATTTCGCCGAGAATTGTTACGGCAATAAGACCCTGAACATCCGAAGAGCCGTTTTCGTAAAGGTCGTTGAGAATATTGAAAACCTTTTTGAGAAGCATTTTGTCCTTGCGCTTAATTGTTTCAATAATAACGTGGGCGTGCTCAACAAAAAACTCCTCGCCGTAAAACTCGCCGTACTTTTCAAGGTTCGCCTTATAAGGCTCCTTTAAATCGGGATAAGCCGCGGTAAGTCTTGACGCAAGAGTGTTTGCGTCATACTGCATAGCGCCGCTTCTGACAGCCGCCTTTGAAACGGGGATATTCTTCTTTGCGCTCTTTGCCTGCTTCTTTGTGCCGAAAAACTCTTCAATATCGTCATTGAAAAGGTTGCATACGGATTTGATTTCCCTGTCGTCAAGCGTCTCGGTTTCAAAAAGCGTCTGCGAACCGATTTTAAAATCCAGTCCGTCCGCTTCATCCGCCTTTACGTCGGTATAAAGAAGGGAAAGAAGGTTGTTTGAATAAACAATTCTGATTTTGCCCTTTTCGCTTTCAAACTCAATGTATTTTTTATCGTTTTCCTCGACTACGGGCAAGTCCTTTGAAGCCCCGTCGGGAACAACGGGAGAAAAGCCCTGCTGACTTAAAGTTGGCTCAATGCCCTTTATCAACTGCTGTAATGCGTTTGAAAAATCCATAAATTAACCTCTGCTTTCTGCGGTTTAGACTGTATTATACTATATAAATCCGTTTTTGTCTACATTGTTTCGGGCGCTGAAATTTTAAGAAGCGAAAGAAGATTTTTAACCGTATCCCTTACGCATACGCAAAGCGAAAGCCTTGCCTGCATTATTCTTTCGTCCTCAACCATAACCTTGTGGGCGTTATAGAACTTGTGAAAAAGCGTCGCAAGGTCATAGACGTAATGGGTAATTCTTGCCACATCACGGAATTTTGCCGCGCCCTCAATAACTCCCGTAAGAGTTGAAAGAAAACGGATAATTTCGGTTTCCTCGGGTGAAGAAAGTAAGGAAAGCTCGTCCTTCGTAACGGGTCTTAACTCCACTCCCTCTCCGGCAGCTTTTTTAATGATACTGCAAATTCTCGCGTGCGCATACTGGCAGTAGTAGACGGGGTTCTGCGAGGTCTGCTCGGCAGCAAGTCCCAGGTCAAAATCAATTGTCGAGCCTGCTTCACGCATATTAAAGAAAAATCTTGCCGCGTCAACGGGAATTTCGTCAAGCAGGTCCGAAAGCGTTATAGCGTCGCCCGTGCGCTTTGACATTTTAACGGGTTTTCCGTCCTTAACGAGATTTACAAGCTGCATAAGCACAATTTCAAGCCTTGACGAATCAATGCCAATCGCCTCAAGCGCGCATTTCATTCTTGCGACATGGCCGTGATGGTCCGCGCCCCAAATGTCAATAGCAGTGTCAAAGCTTCTCTTTTCAAGCTTGTTGCGATGGTACGCAATATCCGCCGCAAAATAGGTCGGGTTACCGTTCTGACGGATAAGCACGTCGTCCTTTAATTCAAGCTTTTCAATTTCCTCTTCGGTTTTTCCCTGGGAGAGAAGCATTTTTGTCAAAAGATCCTTATTCCTGTACCAGAGCGCGCCGTCCTTTTCATAAGTGCAGCCGTTATTTTTAAGCTTCTCGATTACGTCCGCGATTTCGCCCTTGTGAAGGGAGCTTTCAAGAAACCAGGTGTCATATTCAATGCGATATTTTGACATATTCTCTTTCATAAGAGCAATATTTTTAGGAAGCGCAAAATCAACAAGAGCCTTGCGCCTTTCATTTTCGGGCTTGTCCATAAAGCTGTCGCCGTAAATTTCGGCAAACTGCTTTGCCCGTTCAATAATATCCTTTCCGTGATAGCTGTCCTCGGGCAGTGCGACCGCGTCCTCGCCGAGATAAAGCTGCTTGTATCTTACGTCAAGCGAAAGGGCAAATTTTTCTATCTGGTTACCTGCGTCGTTTACATAAAACTCCCTTTCGACCTCATAGCCTGCTTTTTCGAGCACAGCCGCGAGGCAGTCGCCCAGAGCGCCGCCCCTTGCGTTACCCATATGCATAGGTCCCGTCGGGTTTGCCGAAACGAATTCAACGTTTATTCTTTTTCCCTTTCCCATATCGGACGAGCCGTAGTCCTCGCCGCTATGAAGAATATCAAGAACCACGTCGGAATAAAAATCACGTTTGAAAAAGAAATTGATAAAGCCTGCGCCGGCAACCTCACATTTTTCAAAATATGTGCCGTCAAGTGAAATATTTTTCTTTACAGCCTCGGCAATATTTCTCGGCGAAGTCCTGAAGATGCGAGCCGAAGCGAGAGCCGCGTTTGACGAATAATCGCCGTTTGCCCTGTCGGCAGGAACCTCAACGTTTATTTCGGGGATTTCACCCCTTGTCAGCTCGCCGTTTTCGAACGCGGCGTTAAACGCGTTTTTAATTGCCGTTTTAATCTGTTCTTCAGCCTTTTTGACTAATTTAGACATCCTTTTCCTCCGAAAAACTAATCTTCATTTTATTGTGCGACTGCTTTACGCCGCCTTGTAAAATATCGTAATCAAGCTCAATATATCCGCTGTTTTCTTCGATAAGCGAAACAACCGAATAGGTTTTCGTTTCGAGCGCAATTTCGCCGTACGGCGTAAAATATACGCACTCGCAAGCTCTGCCCCTTTGAAAAGTCATTTCGGTATTAAAACCCGAATTTACTCTTTTCACCGTTACAAAATCGCTTCCCGTAAGGGTAACTGCCGTCTGTCCGCCGAGCTTTTTTTCCTCATAGGAAAGAACCGGCCGATTATCTTCAAAAGAAAGCTCTCCCGTAACCGTGTCCTTTATTTCCGTCATTTCGCCGTCAGACAGCTGTGAATTGAAAATTTCAATAAATACCGTCATCGCTTTTCCTCTGCAAGCGTAAGGAGCCTGTCAAGCAGTTCCCCGTAGCCTATGCCCACCTTGTCAAAGAGCTTCGGATACATACTTATCGCCGTAAAGCCGGGAATTGTGTTTACCTCGTTGAAATAAACCTCTCCGTCGCTTTCACGCACAAAGAAATCGCAGCGCGACAGTCCCCTGCAGTCAAGCGCTTTATATACGTTCAAAGCGGCAAACCTGACCTTTTTGGCGGTTTCGTCGGAAAGCCTTGCTGGGATAAACAGTCCGCTGTCGGACTGGTATTTTGCTTCATAATCGTAAAATTCATTGCACGGCGCAATTTCGCCTACGCAGGAGGCTGTCGGCTCGTCATTTCCGAGCACGGCGCACTCAACCTCCTTGCCGACAATTGCCTCTTCAAGCACAAGCTTTGAGTCATATTTGAACGCTTCATCAATTGCCTTTTCAAGCTCGAAAGCGTCCTTCGCCTTGCTTATGCCGACGGACGAGCCTGCATTTGCAGGCTTAACAAAAATCGGAAATCCGAGATATGAAACGCATTTTTCAACAAACTGCGCTTTGATTTTAGGGTACTCGCTCTTTTTTATTGAAAGCCATTTTGCCTGTCTGATTCCTGCAAAATCGGCAAGGGCGTTTGCAATTGCCTTATCCATACATACCGCAGACGAAAGCACGTTACAGCCGACATAGGGCAGCTTCGCAAGCTCCAGAAGTCCCTGAATTGTGCCGTCCTCGCCGTTTTTACCGTGAAGAACGGGGAAAACAACGTCTATGTGGATTTTTTTCACTCCGCTTTCGCCGAAGACAATAATTCCCTTGTCATTTGCGTCGGGAGAAAGAATTGCAGGAGTTATTTTCCCTGAAGTAACCCATTTGTCCTCGGGCAAAAGGTCAACGGCTCCCTCATAGAGATACCATTTTCCGTCCTTTGTAATGCCGAGCATAACGGTATTATATTTATCAGTCGGGATATTCTTTATAACGGAACACGCCGAAACGCACGAAACGTCGTGCTCGCTTGAATCAGAGCCGAATATAACTAAAGCGGTTTTCATTAAAAATTCCTCCGAAAAAATGTGAGTAAAACTTAATTAATATAATATACCATATTTTCCCGTCTTTTACAACTCAATTAGCTAATTTCGGGTTGAAAAAATGATGTATTGCCGTTATAATAACCTTGAAAGTAAAAATTTTGTCGCTTTTTGGAGTTTTTATATATGGTTATTATTGAAATACTTAAGTCAATTCTCTTCGGGATAATCGAAGGAATCACCGAATGGCTGCCAATAAGCAGCACGGGGCATCTTATTTTACTTAACGATTTTGTAAAATTAAAATGCTCGGACGAATTTCTTGAAATGTTCAACGTCGTCATTCAGCTCGGCGCGATAATGGCGGTTGTGCTTATGTTCTGGAACAAGCTCTGGCCCTTCACCTCAAAGCAGGAGGGCTACTATAAGCGCACAACGGTTGTTATGTGGATGAAAATTATTGTCGCGTGCATTCCGACAATTCTTATCGGGCTTCCGCTTGACGATTTCAGCCAGAAATATTTTTATAACGGCATTTCGGTAGCAATTATGCTGATTCTTTTCGGCGTTGCGTTTATTTTAATCGAAAACAAAAACAAGGACGCCGTACCGAAAATCAGGTCGATAAACAAAATTACATTTCTTGACGCGTTAATTATCGGCTGTTTCCAGCTTATTGCAGCGATTTTTCCCGGTACGTCAAGGTCGGGCGCAACAATAGTCGGCTCACTTATGCTCGGCATTTCCCGTCCCGTTGCGGCGCAGTTCACGTTTTTCCTCGCCGTTCCTGCCATGGCAGGCGCTTCGCTGTTAAAGCTTGTAAAATTCGCCGCCTCGGGCGTTTCAATTACGGGAACGGAAATTGCGGTGCTTTTCTTCGGCTGTCTGGTTTCGTTTATAGTTTCCGTGCTTGCGATAAAATATCTTATGAAATACATAAGGCGCCACGATTTCAAGGTTTTCGGCTATTACAGAATAATTCTCGGCGCAATTGTTTTCCTGTATTTTATCGTAAAGCTCATTTCAACGGGCAGTATTCACTGAACTTATTGACATTTGCATTTCACAGTGCTAAAATACCTTTGCAAATAAAAACAGGGGTGCTGACAGCAGTCGGCTGAGATTATACCCTTGGGCATAAGCAAATAAATCCAAAGCGGACTTTATCCGCAGTCTTTATTAAAATTGCTTTGCCCTGAAAACGCTGCGCTTTAAGATGAAGTTTGGCAGTTTGAGATTGCAGGAAGGCTGGCGCCTTTCAAAATCGAAAACATCAAAATTCGCTTAAATGGCAAGTTTTCAGCGGTTTGGATTTGTTTGATTATGCCCGTACCTGATGCGGGTAATGCCGCCGTAGGAAGAATACAGCTTTTATTTCCCTGCGGCATTGACGCAGGGATTTTTTTAGGAGGAAATAAAAAATGTCAAATTCAGCTTCTTTTTCGAAAACAAGAATTCTTGTTGAATGCGCGCTGCTTATCGCCATGGCAACAATTCTTGAAATGCTTTCAAAGCTTATAGGTCTTGAGCTTCCCTTCGGCGGAACAATTACGCTTGCAAGTATGCTTCCCATAGTAATGATTTCGTACCGTCACGGACTTAAATGGGGCTTTTTGAGCGGTTTTGCATATTCGCTTATCCAGATGCTTCTCGGCGTTAAGGTTGTTTCGGCAATGTTTTTACCCGGCGACGACCAGATGATTTTCTGGCAGGCGATTTGCGTATGTCTTCTTGACTACGTTGCGGCATATACCGTTCTGGGCATCGGCGGCGTATTCAAAAACAAATTCAAGCCCACCCCTGCAATACTCTGCGGCGTTCTTCTTGCGCTTTTGTTAAGGTATCTTATCCATATCGTATCGGGCGCTATTTTCTACGGCGCATGGGCTGAATGGTTCTTCACCCAGGAGGGCTTCTATTCAATAGGCGCAAAAATCCTTAAAAAATTCTCCGGCACGTCACTTGCAATTGTCTATTCGTGTTTCTACAACGGACTTTATATGATACCCGAAATAATAATTACCTCCGTTGTAGGCGTTATTATATCAAGATTCCCTGAAATTACAGGAGAAAAAAAGGTTCATTAACGCTTGACAAGAAGCCTTCTATAAGTTATAATAACCTCTATAATCCCACAAAAAAGGGAGGGAATGTTAGTGAGCCAGGTAAAAGTTAAAGAAAACGAGTCTTTGGACAGCGCTCTTCGTCGCTTTAAGAGACAGACCTCACGTGATGGAGTTATCCAGGAGGTTCGTAAAAGAGAGCATTACGAGAAGCCTTCGGTTAAAAGAAAAAAGAAAAGCGAAGCTGCTCGTAAACGTAAGTATAAGTAAAAATAAGAACGGGCAGGCAACTGCCCGTTTTTGTTTTTGGTAATTGTTTATGATTAGTAAAAAATTTGTTCCCGACTATCTTTTTCACTCTGTCCTCGACATTGACGCGGACGGTCTTTTAAGCCGCGGCATAAAGCTTGTTGCGGTTGACGCCGACAACACCCTTGTGTACGACAATACAATTGATTTTATTGACGGCGCAAAGGAATGGGTTAAAAAAATAAGAGGAAGCGGACTTGAAATTGCGGTTGTTTCCAACGCTTCTCACGGCAGGGCAAAAAGGATAAGCGAGCACCTTAATATAAAAACCTACGGTATGTGCTTTAAGCCCAGCCCGAAAGGCATTATAAAAGCTGCTGCGGATTTCGGCGTCAAAACAAGCGAGGTCGCTATGATAGGCGACCAGATTACAACTGATATCGCCGCCGCAAATAAAGCAGGCGCGGTTTCAATTAAAACGGATAAAATCGAAAACGAAATCAGGTTTTACTACTATTACGCGTTGAGAAGAAAAAGGGAAGCAAAGCTTATGAACGAAATACTCAAAATGAAAGGATACGGTTTTGATGATTAAAAAATTACAGGAATTATTAAATCTCCCCGATTGCAAAATCGACGGCTGCCTTATAGTTTCTCCCGAAAACAGGTTTTATTTCACGGGGTTTGAGTCCTCTGACGGAGCCTTGCTTGTAACAAAGGACAAAGCTCTTTTTATCACCGACAGCCGCTATATCGAGGCTGCCCAAAAGGCTGTTACAAGCTGCGAGGTTGGGCTGCTTGAAAAATATTACGAGCAGGTCAGCGAATTTTTTGAAAACGCAGGTGCAGAGGCTGTCGGCATTGAGGCTTCAAGGCTGACCGTGTCGCAGCTTGAAACTCTTGAGAATGTGCTTCCGTTTGAGTTTGTATTCGACAACACGCTTGACACATATATCGAGTCGCTTCGTTCGGTTAAAAATCACGCCGAAATTGAAAGCATAAAGGCAGCGCAGAGGATTGCCGAAAAGGCGCTTCTTCACGCTTATGACTTTATTAAAGAGGGCGTAACGGAAAAAGAAATTCAGCTTGAGCTTGATTTCTTTATGCTTAAAAACGGAGCAGAGGCGCTTTCATTTGAAACAATAGCAGTTGCAGGCAAAAATTCAAGCAAGCCGCACGGCGTTCCGTCAGATTACAGGGTGCAGAAGGGCGACTTTATAACAATGGATTTCGGCGCAGTTGTAAACGGCTATCACTCCGATATGACAAGAACAGTCGCGCTCGGCTTTGCTACGGACGAAATGAAAAAGGTGTACGAAACGGTCCTCAGAGCGCAGACCGAGAGTATTAAAAAATACCTGCCGGGCGTTCCCTGCTCGGAGGCTGACAAGGTCGCGCGCGACATCATTGCAGAAGCGGGTTACGGCGATTACTTCGGTCACGGTCTCGGTCACGGAGTCGGCGTTGAAATTCACGAGTATCCGTCAGTCTCGCCCAGAAGCGATACTCTTCTTCGCGAGGGCTTTGTCGTCACGGATGAACCCGGCATTTACCTTCCCGATAAATTCGGCGTAAGAATTGAGGATATGATTTATATTACCGAAGACGGCAATATCGACCTCACCGAAGCCGACAAACAGCTTATAATCCTGTAAAAAGGCTTGAAAAATATACAGTTATAGTGTAAAATAATAAATGTAAAAGTTTAAAAACCTATTTGGAGGAATAATTTATGGTATCAGCTGGTGATTTTAAAAACGGCATTACTTTCGAAATGGACGGTCAGGTTTATCAGATCATTGAGTTCCAGCACGTTAAACCCGGAAAGGGCGCCGCATTCGTTCGTACAAAAATCCGTAACGTAATCGCAGGCAGCGTTGTTGAAAAGACTTTCAGCCCCACTGATAAATTCCCGACTGCTTTTATTGAGAGAAAGGATATGGACTATTCATACGCAGACGGCGATCTCTATTATTTTATGGATCCCGAAACATATGAGCTTGTTCCTATAAATGCAAGCGAGCTTGGCGACAATTTCAAGTTTGTCAAAGAGAATATGACCTGTAAGGTGCTCTCCTATAAGGGCAAGGTATTCGGCGTTGAGCCTCCGAACTTTGTTGTTCTTCAGGTTACAAAGACCGAACCCGGTTTCGCAGGCAACACCGCGACAAACGCTACAAAGCCCGCAACTCTTGAAACAGGCGCTGAAATCCGCGTTCCCCTTTTCATTGACGAGGGTGAAATGATTAACGTCGACACAAGAACAGGCGAATATATGTCAAGGGCAAACGGTTAAAGGAGTATTACTATGATGAATCTTACCGAAAAGGTTGCTTATCTCAAAGGTCTTGTTGAAGGACTTAAGCTTGACGAAAAGGACGATACAGTTAAGGTTATTAACGCTATCATAGACGTTCTTGACGATATGGCGCTTACGGTTTCCGATCTTGACGATGAGGTTGAGCTTATCGGCGCTCAGCTTGACGAGGTTGACGACGACCTTGCGCTTCTTGAGGACGATTTCTATGAGGACTGGGAAGACGAGGATTATGATGACTACGGCGAGGAAATGTTTGAGGTAGTTTGTCCTGCCTGCGGCGAGACAGTTTACTTTGAAGATTCCGCGCTTGACGACGATTATGTTCTCTGCCCTGCCTGCGGCGAAAAGCTTGAATTCGACTTCGATCTTGACGAAGAGGAAGAAGACAAGGAATAATTATTAAAATCAAGTAACCCCGATGGAAATCCATCGGGGTTTTTGTTTTGTAATATATCAGTTAAAGAAGCCTTCTATTGCGAATTCGGTTACCTGAACATTTTCGGGGTCACTTTCAAAGTAATACTCCATTTTAACAACAGGGTCAATTTCCGGATAGCCGAAATAATTTCCGTATGAATCTATAAAAACACGGGAAATTACAAGCTTATCGTTTTCCTGCGGAGCCCTGAAATAATCCTCAATAATTTTGTCCATTTTTTCTTCGGTAATCATTTCATAAGTTCCGTTTTCAAGTATCTGCGCGCTTGTTATATAGTTATCGGCGGAAACTATTGTTCCGTCCGCAAGAAGCGTCACCGTAAAATACTGAACGTCGCGAAGCTTTATATTGCTGTTCCCACATTCGACATAGCAGTTAAGCGTCTCGTTTAAGTCAAGGCGCTGCTTGCTGTATTTTTCGGAGGTGAACATAAACGTCCTGCCGGGAACTCTTACGTCCTCGCTATCAGTCCCCTCTTCATTCATTAACGGATAGTATAAGTCCGCGTCGGAGGTGCTGAAATCAAACGCCAGTTCTCCCGTAACAAAGCTGAATTTATTTACAAAATCAGTTGCCTTTTCAAGAAGCTCATCTTCACTTGCCTCCGAAAGCTTTGAAGCAGCCTGAATTACATCGTTATGCGGCTTGAAATAGAAGGAGAATTTGCCTGTTTTTGACGATGCGGAAACACTTGCGTCAAGCTGGTCTTCAACGCTTCCGTCCTCATAAAACCAGTTGGCGTAGCCGTTCTCATAATCTGTACTCTCATCAACCTTCAGCTCAATATCAAAATATTCGTTAAGCGTTGAAATGACGTTGCCTGCATTTTCAAGCGAATCATAGATATACCTGTTGACCTGACCGGAAACCTCAAAGGCGTTTTCCTTTATTTCATAATCGGAAACCGTAAACTCCTCATATCCTTCCTGTCCGTCATGGTCATCGGTTGAAATTTCCTCGGTTGTTGTCGTACCCTTGTCTATCATTTCAACCTTGCACGAACAAAGTGAAAGTGTTATAACAAGTGAAAGTAAAACAGCCGTAAGAATTTTAATTTTTTTCATAGAACCACCTCTGAAATAACTTTATCATTTATTAAGCAAATAGTCAAGAAGACAGAAAAGAAAAAAGCGGTATGCCGAAGCATACCGCTTTATTTAATATTTTATAACTTAAGCCTCAGCCTTTTTCTTGCCGTTAAGAACAAGATTTGTGATGATACCGAGGATGAGAGCGCAGGCGATTTCCGTAAGAGTAACCTTACCGAAGGTAAGTGAGAAGCCGCCGATACCGCAGATAAGAATAACAGCAACAACAAAGAGGTTGTTGTTTTCTCCGAGGTCAACCTTCTGAACCATCTTAAGACCGGATACAGCGATGAAACCGTAAAGCGCGATACAAACGCCGCCCATTACGCAGTTGGGAATGGAAGCGAGGAATGTAACAAACGGTCCGAAGAACGAAATGACAATAGCAATAATTGATGTTGCAAGAATTGTAACTACCGAAGCGTTACCCGTAATAGCAACACAGCCGATGGACTCGCCGTAGGTTGTGTTCGGGCATCCGCCGAAGAATGCGCCTGCCATTGAACCTACGCCGTCACCGAGAAGAGTTCTGTGAAGACCGGGGTCCTCAAGAAGGTCTGTTCCGATGATGGAAGAAAGGTTCTTGTGGTCTGCGATGTGCTCTGCAAATACAACGAATGCAACGGGAACATAAGCAACTGCGATAGTAGCGTAGTTTACAAGCTTAAGTCCCTTATAAGCCTTAAGGAATGTAAATTCGGGAACTGCGAAAACAGTCATACCCTTGAATGCAGCAAAGTTGATTATCTGAAGAGATGTGTCGCCTGTCTTAATGCCGACAACAGTGAATATTGCTGCAACAATGTAGCCTGCAACGATACCGATGATGAAGGGAATAAGCTTTGACATCTTCTTGCCGTAAACGGAGGTAATCATAACTACAAAGAGTGTGATAAGACCTACGAGAACGCAGATATAAGGATTAGCCGCTGAAGTACCGTCCTCAAGAAGAACCTTACCTGCCTGAAGGTCGCTGATAGCGTTACCTGCAAGCGAAAGACCGATAATTGCAACTGTCGGTCCAATAACAACCGCCGGCATAAGACGGTCAATCCATTTAACGCCTGCAACCTTAACTACGATAGCGATTACTACGTAAACAAGACCTGCAAAAATTGCGCCGACAAGGATTCCTGCGTAACCTGCTTCAGCCGATACAGCGCCGCCGAAGGCTGCAAACATTGAGCCAAGGAAAGCGAAGGATGAGCCGAGGAATACAGGGCTTCTGAACTTTGTGAATAAAAGATAAACAATTGTGCCGACGCCTGCGCCGAAGAGCGCTGCCGACTGCGACATTCCGTTGCCTACAATTGACGGTACAGCAATAGTAGCTGCGAGGATAGCAAGTAACTGCTGAAGCGCAAAAACGATAAGCTGACCGAACTTCGGCTTGTCTTTAATGCCGTAAGTAAGATTCATTTTCATTTCCTCCCTTAATGTACTTTGAAAAGATTTTTATTTGGTTTTAACCTCTTTAATTAAACCATATCGGTTGAGTTAAGTCAATTAAAAATTACACGTTTCATTTAATTTCTACAAGTTAGACAAGTCTGTTACAAAATGAACATCAATATATGGGATAATATGACGAATTGTGAATTTTCTGTCAATTTTGTAGGGACTTCGCTTCCACGCACACCCGTAAATACATTTTCGTCTGTGGGACGTCGAGGACGCCGTCCCCTACGAAATTACTTTAATAATACGATTTTTTGTTCGGAAGTGTTGGCTTCCTCAAAATTCCTTCATTAGCGAAGCGTCTTCATTTCTTCATTTCTTCATTCCTTCATTAAAACAAAAACCCGACTGAAAACCAGTCGGGTTTTAAAATTATTTCTCAATAAGCTCGATGATACACATCTCTGCCGCATCTCCCCTACGGGGACCGGTCTTTGTAATTCTTGTGTAACCGCCGTTTACGTCTGCATATTTGGGAGCAATTTCGTCAAAAAGCTTTTTAACAACTGCTTCCTTTGTGATATATGAGAGAGCCGCTCTCTTATTGCTGAGATTATTCTCCTTTGCAAGAGTAATCATCTTTTCCGCAATAGCGCGAACCTCTTTAGCTCTTGTAACGGTGGTTTCTATCTGACCGTTCTCGAAAAGGTATGTTACCATACCTCTCAGCATTGACTTTCTGTGATCAGTCGGTCTGCCAAGCTTTCTTGTACCGGGCATTAAAAATCACTCCTTTTTTTAATACAGTAAGCAGAATTTTCTTCTGCGGCGTTTAAAAACGAAAATTATTCGTCGTCACTTCTGAGTGTGAAATTAAGGCTTGCAAGCTTGGCAACAACCTCTTCAAGGCTCTTTCTGCCGAGATTTCTTACCTTCATCATATCTTCCTCAGATTTGCTGATAAGATCCTCAACGGTGTTGATACCTGCTCTCTTAAGGCAGTTGAAGGAACGAACCGAAAGGTCAAGCTCTTCAATAGTCATTTCAAGAGCCTTCTCCTTGCCGTTATCATCCTTGACAACCATAATCTCGGCGTTGCTCGCTTCTTCCGAAAGGTCAACAAAGAGATTAAGGTGCTCCGTAAGAATCTTTGCACCGAGAGAAACTGCTTCCTGCGCGGTGATCGTACCGTTTGTCCAAGCCTCAAGTGAAAGCTTGTCATAGTCGGTAATCTGACCTACACGGGTATTCTCAATGGTGTAATTAACTTTAAGGACAGGCGTGTAAATTGAATCCATTGCGATAACGCCGATAGCAGGGGTAAGAATCTGCTTGTTTCTCTCTGAAGAAACGTAGCCTCTGCCCTTGTCGGCTGTCATTTCCATAACCAGCTCCGCGCCGTCGCCGAGTGTGGCAATGACGTGGTCGGGATTAAGGATTTCAACCTCGGAGTCAGTTTTGATGTCACCTGCGGTGACAACGCCTTCGCCTTTAGCGTCCACATAGATGGTCTTCGGACCGTCGCCGTGAATCTTGAGAATAACGCCCTTTAAATTAAGGACAATTTCTGTGACGTCTTCCTTAACACCGGGAATGGTGGAAAACTCATGAAGAACGCCGTCTATTTTTACTGATGTAATTGCGTAGCCGGGAATTGAGGAAAGCAATACTCTTCTTAAAGAGTTGCCCAGCGTAACGCCGTAACCTCTTTCAAGCGGCTCTACAACGAACTTACCGTAAGTTCCGTCAGCGGATAAATCCAACGCTTCGATGTTGGGCTTTTCAATACCAATCATTTAAAACCCTCCTATTATATTTACGGAATAAAATCCGTATACAAAGTTTCTCGTGTTTGGGTTCGCTATTACTTAGAATAGAGCTCGACGATAAGGTGCTCTTCAACGGGATAGTCAATATCCTCGCGAGTGGGCATTCTTAAAATTGTACCCTTGAGCTCATTAGCATCCTTCTCCATCCAAGCAGGTGTGGTAATGAACGGAGCGTCCTCACCTGTAAGGCGCTGGAACAAGCTTGAAGCCTTGCTCTTCTCTCTGACAGCAATAACCTGACCGGGCTTAACCTGGTATGAAGGGATGTCAACCTTCTTACCGTCAACGGTAAAGTGACCGTGGTTTACAAGCTGACGAGCCTGGCGGCGTGTAGCCGCAAAGCCGAGATGGAATACTACGTTGTCAAGGCGGCGCTCGCAAAGAACAAGGAGATTTTCACCTGTCTTGCCGGGCATCTTTGCTGCCTTCTCATAGTATGAGCTGAACTGCTTTTCAAGCATACCGTAAATAAACTTAACCTTTTGCTTTTCATTAAGCTGCATGCCGTACTCGGACTGCTTTCTTCTCATCTGTCCCTTGGGGTTACGGTTAGTATTCTTCTTTGCGTAACCGAGAACTGCGGGTGAAAGACCGAGAGCCTTGCAGCGTTTTGCTACGGGCTGCATATTCTTTGCCATTCTTATTCTCCTCCTTTATACACGTCTTCTCTTAGGCGGACGGCAACCGTTATGAGGGATGGGAGTTACGTCTTTAATAAGAGTAATTTCCAAGCCTGCTGCCTGAAGCGCACGGATAGCTGCCTCACGACCCTGGCCGGGGCCTTTGACAAAGACTTCAACAGTCTTAAGACCGTGCTCCATAGCAGCCTTAGCTGCTGTTTCCGCTGCTGTCTGAGCTGCGAAGGGAGTAGACTTCTTTGAGCCTCTAAAGCCCATTTCACCTGAAGTAGCCCACGAAATTACATTACCCTGTACATCGGCAATGGTTACGATCGTGTTGTTGAAGGTGGATTGAATATGAGCAGCACCCTTTTCAATATTTTTTCTTTCACGACGCTTTCTTGTAGCGCCCTTTTTGTTTGCGGCCATTTCTTTCCCTCCTCAATTACTTCTTCTTGTTAGCGACTGTCTTCTTCGGACCCTTGCGTGTGCGGGCATTGTTCTTTGAAGTCTGGCCTCTTACGGGCAAGCCCTTTCTGTGACGGATGCCGCGATAGCAGCCGATTTCAACAAGTCTCTTAATGTCGTAAGCAGTCTCACGGCGAAGGTCACCCTCGACCTTAACGTTGTGATCGATATACTCACGAATCTTTGATACATCTTCTTCGGTCAAATCCTTTACTCGAGTGTCGGGATTTATACCTGTTGCAGCGATAATGTCGCTTGCTGTTTTGCGTCCGATTCCGAAAATATAGGTCAAGCCGATTTCGACTCTCTTATCTCTCGGTAAATCAACACCGGATATACGCGCCATATTACAATTACCTCCATTTAGTATTGCAAGGAATTAACCTTGACGCTGCTTATGCTTCGGGTTTTCACAGATAACCATGATTTTACCCTTGCGCTTAATAATTTTGCACTTTTCGCACATTTTTCTGACAGAAGGTCTGACTTTCATTTAAATTTACCTCCTAAAATTATTTGGAACGCCATGTGATACGGCCCTTTGTTAAATCGTAAGGCGACATTTCAACCGTTACCTTATCGCCGGGCAGGATTCTGATATAATTCATTCTCAACTTACCCGAAATAAAAGCCGTAATCTGATGACCGTTTTCAAGCTCTACCAAAAATGTTGCATTCGGCAAAGCCTCTGTGACCGTACCCTCTATTTCGATCATATCCTGTTTTGACATATCAATTAGCCTCCTTAAAATCCTTTCGGATTTCTCTTAACGCTTTTCTTAATGCTCGGTCCGAACAAATCAAGTCCATATCAACAAAGTATTTTGTCTGTTTAAGGTGTTTCGGATTTTTACTCTTTGGGTTAGTAAGAGGTCTTTCCTTACCGTCACAAACTTCCACTCTTGTTTTGTTCAGGCTCACCACAACTAAAAGCTGTGCTTTATCGCGCCCTGCCGCGGATACAACAACCGCGCCTCTTTTTAAATCCGTAATCATATTTTAGTAAGAATTACAGGACCGTTTGAGGTAACGACTATCGTATGCTCATAATGAGCGGCGAGTGAACCGTCCTTGGTCTTAACCGTCCAGCCGTCAGGCATAACATTTATTGCCGCCTTACCCAATGTAATCATAGGTTCAATGGCAATTGTCATACCCGGTAACAGGCGTACTCCTCTTCCCGGAGTTCCGTAGTTAGGTACGCTCGGATCTTCATGCAGGTGAGTCCCGACGCCGTGCCCTGTATATTCGCGCACAACGGAGAATCCCCTGTCCTCGCAATAACTCTGTACTGCATAACCAATATCACCGAGTCTGCCGCCTGCGACTGCCATTTCGATACCCTTGTAAAGGCTCTCCTCGGTAGTTTCGCAAAGACGTTTTGCCTCGTCGGATATTTCACCGACGGCAAAGGTAGCGGCATTGTCACCGTTATAGCCGTCTATCTTGGCTCCAAGGTCAATGCTGACTATGTCGCCGCGATGCAGTATACGGTTCTTGCTCGGAATACCATGAATGATCTCATCGTTAATAGAAATGCATGCGGTAGCAGGATAGCCGTTGTAGTTAAGGAAGTTAGGCTCTGCGCCCTGCTTCTTGATATACTCGTAGGCTATGCGGTCAATTTCCCAGGTCGAAACGCCCTCCTTGACTGCCTCACCTGCTATCTTTAATGCCTCTGCCGAGATCTGACACGCTTTACGCATTATGTCAATTTCTCTTGCTGATTTTAGCACTATCATGCTTAATTCTCCAATACTTCGAAGACAAGACGGGTTGTATCTTTAACCTCTTCCTGACCTTCGACAACTGTAAGTTTACCCGTTTTGTTGTAGTAATCCTTTAAAGGCTCTGTCTGCTCATGATAAACATTAAGTCTGTCAAGAACCGTGTCGGGATGGTCGTCCTTGCGCTGAATCAACTCGGCGCCGCAATTGTCGCAAACGCCCTCGTTAATCGGTCTTCTATGCTCAAGGTGATAAGAAGCGCCGCACTTGGAGCAAACCCTTCTGCCCGACATTCTTTTTACAACAGTCTCATCGGAAACCTCAATATCAATGACCTTGTCAATGACAACGCCCATTTCATCAAGCGCCTGAGCCTGCGGGATCGTTCTCGGGAAGCCGTCAAGGATGAAGCCGTTACGGCAGTCATCCTTTGAAAGTCTTTCCTTGATAATGCCTATGACCACCTCGTCGGGTACGAGCTGACCTGCATTTATATATTCCTTGGCTTTAAGTCCCATTTCGGTACCGTTAGCCAGTGCCTCGCGGATGATATTACCCGTCGAAATAGCAGGGATAGAAAGCTTTTCACAAATCTTTTCAGCCTGTGTGCCCTTACCTGCTCCGGGAGCTCCCAGTAAAATCAAATTCATTTTGTTCTCCTCTGATTAGTCAAGGAAGCCCTTGTAGTGACGCATCATCATCTGGCTTTCAAGCTGCTTGACTGTTTCAAGAGCAACGCCGACAACGATGATAATTGACGTACCGCCGAGTGAAATGTTCATTGGATAGTCAACAGCGGTTGTAACCTGGGTGAAAATAATCGGGAATATTGCAACAACTGAAAGAAGCAAAGCTCCGAGCAGTGTGAGTCTGTTAAGAACTCTTGTAATAAACTCCGAAGTGGGTCTGCCGGCACGGATACCGGGGATAACGCCGCCCTGATTACGGATGTTATTTGACATTTCAACAGGATTATACTGAATTGCCGCATAGAAGTATGCGAAGAAAATTATAAGAACAAAGTAAATTACTCCGTATACAACGCTGTCCGAATCGAACCAGTTGAGGAATTTCTCCCAGAAGCCGCCCTCCTTAGGTGTGACAAACATACCTATTGTCGGGGGCAAGGAAAGAATTGAAGAAGCGAAGATGATGGGAAGAACGCCGCACATATTGACTTTAATCGGAATGTGTGAACTCTGTCCGCCGTACATCTTTCTGCCGACAACTCTTTTAGCATACTGAACCGGAATACGTCTTTCGGCATTGTCCATCCAGACGATATATGCAATCATAAGAATCATGATGATAAACGCCAGGGGAGCGAGCGCGTAATAAGGACCACCGTGCATCAGATACTGATACAACTGATACATAATAGTGGGAATCCTTGCTACGATACCGGCAAAAAGGATAATTGAAATACCGTTGCCGACACCCTTTTCATTGATAAGGTCGCCCAACCAGATGATGAACGCTGCACCTGCTGTATAACAGAGAATGATAACTGCTGCCTGGAATACTGCAGCAAAGCCTGTGTATCTTGATCCGTCTGCGGCTGTTGAAATATAGCCCTGGGAACGGATGTAGAAGAAATAGGCTGTACTCTGCATAAGCGCCAACGCTGCTGCCGAATAACGGGTGATCTTGCCGATCTTTCTTCTTCCCTCTTCACCCTCCTGAGAGAGCTTCTGAAGGGGAGGAATTGCGACAGTAAGCAACTGAATGATAATTGAAGCGTTGATGTAGGGTGTAACCGACATTGCGAAAAGAGTTCCGTAGTTGAAGGCGTTACCTGTCATCATGCTAAGGTATGTCATAAAGTTATTTGCCGACTGATCCGGAAGAATACCTTCCGCCGCAATATTAACAAAGGGTACCGGCAATGAACAACCGACTCTGAATACGAGCACCATAAGCGCCGTAAATATAAGCTTTTTTCTGAGGTCTGCGATTTTCCAAGCATTAACAATGGTTTTTATCATTGTTAAATCACCTCAGCCTTTCCGCCTGCTGCTTCGATCTTTGCTTTTGCGGAATCCGAATAAGCGTTGACCTGAACAGTAAGCTTTTTGCTTATTTCGCCATTACCGAGAACCTTGACGCCGTCAAGCTCCTTCTTGATAAGGCCTTTTGCCTTAAGAGCCGCGATGTCAACCGTAGCGCCGTCTTCAAATGACTTATCAAGAGCGGCAACGTTTACGATAGCGATCTCTTTAGCAAAAATGTTATTGAAGCCCCTCTTGGGAAGTCTTCTCTGTAAAGGCATCTGGCCGCCCTCAAAACCGGGACGCATGCCTCTGCCTGCTCTGGCCTTCTGGCCCTTATGACCTTTGCCTGCAGTTTTACCCTGACCTGAAGCCGGACCGCGTCCGATTCTCTTGACAGCTTTCTTGCTGCCCTCAGCGGGTGAAAGCTCATGCAATTTCATACTTCCAACCTCCTTTAAGCTTCTGTAACCTCGATAAGATGTGCGACCTTGTGAATCTTGCCCTTTGTCTGGGGATTGTCGGGCTGAACAACTGTGTCGCCGATTTTCTTAAGACCGAGAGAGCGAACTGTTGCAATCTGGTCTTTTTTGCTGCCGATAGTGCTCTTAACGAGCTTAATCTGCAAATTAGCCATTATTTGCGCCCTCCTTAAATGTCTTTTACGTTTTTACCGCGGATAGCGGCAACTTCATCTGCAGTACGAAGCTGAGCAAGACCGTTGATGGTTGCTCTTACAACATTGCAGGGATTGTTTGAACGAAGAGCCTTGGAACGGATGTCCTTGATGCCGACTGTCTCAACAACCGCACGAACCGGACCGCCGGCGATAACGCCGGTACCGGGAGCAGCGGGCTTGAGAAGAACAACGCCTGCGCCGAACTTACCGATAACCTCGTGGGGAATCGTTGTGCCCTTAAGAGAAATCTTCATAAGATTCTTCTTGGCGTCCTCGATACCCTTACGGATAGCGTCCGGAACTTCGCCGGACTTACCAAGACCGAAACCGATGATGCCGTTTCCGTCACCAACGACTACAAGAGCAGAGAACTTGAAGATACGGCCGCCCTTTACAGTCTTTGAAACACGGTTTATAGAAACTACACGTTCCTGAAGCTCCATTGTTGAAGCATCCATTTTAGCCATAATATTCTCTCCTCTCTTAGAAATTCAGGCCGCCTTCGCGGGCGCCCTCGGCGAGCTCTTTAACTCTGCCGTGATAGATGTAACCGCCTCTGTCGAATACGCAATCCTTGATATCCTTATCAGCGGCTCTTTCAGCCAATAATTTGCCTACGCTGCGAGCAGCGGACATATTACCGCCATATTCCGTAAAGTCCTTTTCAACCGATGAAGCTGAAACCAATGTAACGCCGGCAACATCATCTATAAGCTGAGCATAGATGTGCTGAAGTGAGCGGAATACATTAAGGCGAGGACACTCTGCAGTGCCTGTAACCTTTCCACGGACTCTCTTATGGCGATTAAGTCTTGCCTTGTTTGTATCAAGCTTTTTAACCATTTAGAAACCCTCCTATTATTTACCGCCCTTACCGGCTTTACCTTCCTTGCGGCGGATGTGCTCAGACGCATACTTAATGCCCTTGCCCTTATACGGCTCGGGAGGTCTCTTTTCTCTGACCTCTGCTGCGAACTGGCCAACCTTCTGCTTGTCGGGACCGGAAATGATGATTTTGTTAGGTGCCGGAACATCAATAGTGATGCCGTCAATTTCGGGCATAATTACCTGATGTGAATAACCGATAGTCATTACAAGGTCCTTGCCCTTCTTTTCTGCACGGTAACCGATACCGTTGATTTCAAGCTCCTTTGAGAAGCCCTTTTCAACGCCTGTTACCATATTGGCAATAAGAGTTCTTGTCAAACCGTGAAGTGAACGGTTTTCCTTATTGTCGTTAGGACGGGTAACAGTTATCTGACCGTCCTTCTTCTCAACTGTCATGTTGGGATGCACTGTTCTGGAAAGCTCGCCCTTGGGGCCCTTAACGGTAACAGTGCTGCCGTCAACTGTGACATCGACGCCCGCCGGAATAACGATGGGCTCTCTGCCTATACGAGACATAGTACGTTACCTCCTTACCAGATGAATGCAAGGACTTCACCGCCGACGTTAGCCTTGCGTGCGTCCTTATCTGTCATTACGCCCTTAGGTGTTGAGAGGATAGCAATGCCGAGACCTTTCATAACTCTGGGCATTTCCTCACAGCTTGTATAAATACGCAGACCGGGCTTTGAAACTCTGCGTAAACCGGTGATTACAGAGGACTTGTTAGGACCGTACTTAAGAGTAATCTCCATCATACCCTGCTTGCCGTCCTCTTCAACCGTGAAACCTTTAATGTAACCTTCATCAACAAGAATCTGAGCAATCGCTTTCTTCATGTTTGATGCGGGTACCTTCACCGTATCATGCTTTGCTGAGTTCGCGTTACGAATTCTTGTAAGCATATCGGCGATAGAATCAGTAATTTGCATACTGTTTTACCTCCTTAGATTGCTCTTTTTCTTACCAACTTGACTTCTTTACGCCGGGAATCTGACCTGCATGTGCCAACTCTCTGAAACAGATACGGCATACTCCGTACTTACGGAGATAAGCATGTGGTCTACCGCAGATTTTGCAGCGGTTATACTGTCTTGATGAATACTTAGCGGGACGAGCCTGCTTAACTTTCATTGCTGTTTTAGCCACTTGTTATCCCTCCTTATTTAGAAAACGGAGCGCCCATGAGAGTAAGCAGCTCTCTGGCCTCTTCATCGGTATTGGCTGTGGTTACGAAGCAGATGTCCATACCACGAACCTTGTCAACTTTATCGTACTCGATTTCAGGGAAAATCAACTGCTCCTTGATACCGGTTGAGTAATTACCTCTGCCGTCAAATGAGTTGGGGTTAATTCCTCTGAAGTCACGAACTCTGGGAAGCGCGATGTTGAAGAACCTGTCAAGGAACTCATACATCTTGTCGCCTCTGAGCGTTACCTTAACGCCGATAGGCATGCCTTCACGAAGCTTAAAGTTAGCGACTGATTTCTTTGCCTTACAAACTACGGGCTTCTGACCTGTAATTGTAGCGATATCGCCTACTATAGCGTCAATAGCCTTGGGGTTATCCTTGGCTTCACCGCAGCCTACGTTGATAACAATTTTATCAAGCTTCGGGATTTGCATAACACTCTTGTAACCGAACTTCTTGAAAAGTGCGGGGGCGACTTCTTTAGTATACATTTCTTTAAGTCTTGCTGCCATTTGTTATGTCCCTCCCTTATTCAAACTGAGCGTTGCACTTTTTGCAAACTCTAACCTTTTTGCCGTTCTTATCAAGAGCGTGGCCCGTTCTTGTGGGCTTGCCGCACTTGGGGCAAATAAGCTGAACCTTGTCAGCATAGAGAGCGCTTTCAGCCTTAATAAGACCGCCGGGCTCACCCATCTGACGCGGCTTAACGTGCTTTGTAACTACGTTAACGCCTTCAACAATAACCTTGCGCTCTTTGGGGCTGACCTGCATGACCTTACCCCTCTTACCGCGGTTCTTGCCGTTGATGACGATTACCTCGTCACCTGTTTTAACATGAAGATTATTCATCCTTGGCACCTCCTATTAAAGCACTTCCGGAGCAAGGGACAGTATTTTCATATAGTCCTTCTCACGGAGTTCTCTGGCAACCGGCCCGAAGATACGGGTGCCTCTGGGATTTTTGTCTTCTCTTATTATAACAGCAGCATTCTCGTCGAAGCGGATATAAGTACCGTCGTCTCTGCGAACGCCTGAAACTGTTCTAACAACTACTGCCCTTACAACTTCGCCCTTTTTAGCTGTTCCGCCGGGAGCAGCCTTCTTGACTGAAGCTACAATGACATCGCCGATATTGGCGTATCTTTTGCCTGAACCACCGAGAACTCGGATGCACATAAGCTCCTTAGCCCCTGTGTTGTCGGCAACTTTAAGCAAAGTCTGTTGCTGTATCACAGTATTGCCTCCTTTTTCTTACCTAAATAATTATTTAGCCTTCTCGATGATTTCAACGACACGCCATCTCTTATCCTTGGACATCGGACGAGTTTCCATAACAAGAACTCTGTCGCCGATACCGCACTCGTTGGCTTCGTCGTGAACCTTGATTTTTACTGTACGGTTAACGATTTTCTTGTAAAGCGGATGCCTTACCTTATCGCGGATAGCAACAACGATAGTCTTATCCATCTTATCGCTGACTACTGTTCCGACCTGTGTTTTACGAAGATTTCTTTCCATCATGAACACCTACCCTTTCCTTAGGACTCAGCGCCGTGAAGCTCAACATCACGCTGAATTGTCTTAATTCTTGCGATGTCCTTTTTTACGGCGTTAATACGCATTGGATTGTCGAGTTGGTTGATGGCCTGCTGAAAACGAAGCTTAAAGAGCTCGTCCTTGAGTTCCAAGAGTTTAGCATCCAACTCTGAAGCTGACAATTTTCTGAGTTCACTTGCTTTCATTACTGCTCACCATCCTGTTCCATAGTTTCTTCCTTGCGGACAAACTTACACTTGATGGGAAGCTTGTTTGCAGCAAGACGCATAGCCTCGCGTGCAAGCTCTTCGCTAACGCCGGCGATTTCAAACATTACTCTGCCGGGCTTAACGACTGCTACCCAATACTCGGGAGAACCTTTACCTGAACCCATTCGGGTTTCAGCAGGCTTCTCAGTAATAGGCTTGTCGGGGAAAATCTTAATCCAGACCTGACCGCCACGCTTGATATATCTTGTCATAGCAACACGGGCTGCTTCGATCTGATTTGCTGTAATCCAAGCGGGTTCGAGGGCAACAAGACCGTAATCACCGTAAGTTACCTTTGAACCGCGGATAGCCTTACCTTTAAGGCGACCTCTCTGTACTCTGCGGTACTTAACTCTTTTAGGTAATAACATTACTTGGCTCCTCCTTCCCTCTTACCGGGCTTGCGGCTGTCGTGAAGAACTTCGCCCTTGTAAATCCAGACCTTAACGCCGATTCTGCCGTAGGTTGTCTTTGCCTCTGCAAAACCGTAATCAATGTCTGCGCGGATTGTCTGAAGCGGAATAGTTCCTTCATGATAGTGCTCGGTACGCGCGATTTCCGCACCGCCCAAGCGGCCGCTGACCTGTGTCTTGATTCCTTTAGCGCCTGATCTCATTGTTCTGCCGATGGACTGCTTGAGCGCACGGCGGAACGAAACTCTCTTTTCAAGCTGAGCAGCGATATTCTCTGCTACGAGCTGAGCGTTGAGGTCGGGCTGCTTGATTTCAATAATGTTGATGAAAACATCCTTATCGCCGCCGAGCTTCTTCTGGCAAAGAGCCTTAAGCTTCTCGATTTCAGCGCCGCCCTTGCCGATAACAAGACCGGGCTTTGCGCAATGGATGTTTACGCGGACTCTCTTCGGGTCTCTCTCAATTTCAATCTTCGGTACGCCTGCACCGATTTTGTAGAACATATCGAGGAGATACTCACGAAGTTCATAGTCCGAAACAAGGGTATCGCCGAAGCTGCTCTTGTCAGCATACCAACGAGATTCCCAATCCTTGATAACGCCGATTCTAAGACCGGTAGGATTTATTTTCTGTCCCATTCTAACTTACCTCCTCTGTTATTCTGCTTCCCTGAGTGTGAGGAAAATGTGCGAAGTTTTCTTATTGATTCTGAACGCACGTCCCTGTGCTCTGGGTCTGATTCTTTTAAGAGTAGGACCCTGGCTTACGCTGCATTCTGCAACATAAAGCGCGGAAGTGTCCATATCTTTGTTTTCTGCATTAGCCATTGCAGACTTCAAAAGCTTTTCAATCGGTTCACACGCAGCCTTAGGTGTGTACTTCAAGATAGCCAGCGCTTCGTCACAAGGCTTATTGCGGATAAGGTCGAGAACTATCTGAACCTTACGCGGCGCAATTCTTACATGCATTGCCTTAGCAGTTGCTTCCATTGATTAACACTCCTTTTCTGCTTAGTTTGTCTTGCTGCCTGCGTGACCTCTGAAGGTACGCGTGGGAGCAAATTCACCGAGTTTGTGACCAACCATATCCTCAGTAACATATACCGGAACATGCTTGCGTCCGTCATGAACCGCAAAGGTGTGACCAACAAACTGCGGGAAAATTGTGGAGCTGCGGCTCCATGTCTGTAAAACGATCTTTTCGCCTGTTTTGTTCATTTCTTCAACTCTCTTTAAGAGCTTGGGCTGAACATAGGGACCCTTTTTAACACTTCTTCCCATTTTATTGCACTCCTTTCCGATTACTTATCGTTACGACGCTTAATTATAAGCTTGTCGGAACTCTTTTTCTTGGCTCTGGTCTTATAACCGAGAGCAGGCTTACCCCAAGGTGTAACGGGGCCGGGACGACCGATAGGTGACTTACCTTCACCACCGCCGTGGGGGTGGTCGTTCGGGTTCATTACTGAACCGCGGACTGTCGGGCGAATGCCTCTGTGGCGTGTACGGCCTGCTTTACCGAGCTTAACATTCTCGTGGTCGGTATTGCCGACTGTGCCGATAGTAGCCATACAGGAAGCCGGAACGTTTCTCAATTCGCCTGAGGGCAAACGGAGAAGAGCGTAACCGTTCTCCTTAGCCATAAGCTGAGCAGCGTTACCTGCAGCGCGTGCAAGCTGACCGCCTCTGCCGGGATACATTTCAACGTTGTGGATGAATGTACCTGTGGGGATGTTTGTAAGCGGAAGCGCATTGCCGACCTTGATGTCAGCAGCTGTGCCTGCCTCAATTACGTCGCCGACCTTAAGTCCGACGGGTGCGAGAATGTATCTCTTTTCGCCGTCCTCATACTGAACCAAAGCAATATGAGCCGAACGGTTGGGGTCATACTCAAGAGTGAGTACGTTTGCCTTCATATCCTGCTTATCTCTCTTGAAATCGATAACGCGGTATTTCTGGCGATTTCCGCCGCCGTGATGGCGAACGGTTATTCTTCCGTAGCTGTTTCTGCCGGCGTGCTTCTTAAGAGGCTCAAGAAGGCTTCTTTCGGGAGCAACCTTTGAAAGCTCGGAATAATCTGTAACCGACATATTACGTCTTGCGTTTGTAGTCGGCTTGTAGACTTTAATAGACATTCCTATCCTCTCCTTTTCTGGATGTTAAAGCGCCTTTTGCGCCCCGACGGCTTAGCGGGTAATGTCAAACCCCATACGTTGCCGTCGGAAAGTAAGAAAATGCTTCTTACTGATAAATGCCGTCAAAGAACTCGATGGTCTTTGAATCCTCGGTCAGTGTGACAATAGCCTTTTTCCAGGAAGCCGTACGGCCTGTGGTGTAGCCCTGTCTTCTTGCCCTGCCGCGGACATGCATTGTGTTTACTTTTGCTACCTCAACGCCGAAGAGCTCTTCAACAGCTCTTTTGATGTCGATTTTTGTAGCGTCCTTTGCAACCTTAAAGGTATATTTTTTATCTGCAACGCCTTCCATACTGTTTTCAGTAATTACGGGACGCAGGATAATATCCTGTGCTGATTTCATTACGCATATACCTCCTCGATCTTTGTAACGGCATCCTTGAGGACTACGAGCGTGTCGCAGTTAAGAATGTCATAAACATTAAGTGTATTTACAAGAGTTACGTTAACACCTTCAATGTTTCTTGCGCTCTTATAAACGATGTCGTTTTTCTCGGGAAGAACTACAAGAGTCTTCTTTGCAGCCTTAACGGCGTCGAGAACCTTTTTAGCCTCTGCAGTCTTAATTGCGTCAAGTCCGAAGGAATCGAGAACGATCATTTCGGAAGCGGCAACCTTTGAAGAAAGAGCGCTCTTCATAGCGAGTCTCTTAACCTTCTTGTTGATGGAGAAGCCGTAGCTGCGCGGCTTGGGGCCGTGAGCGATACCGCCGTGATACCACTGCGGTGAACGGGTTGAGCCCTGCCTTGCGCGGCCTGAACCCTTCTGTCTCCAGGGCTTTTTGCCGCCGCCGGAAACCTCTGAACGCGTAAGAGTTGACTGAGTGCCCTGACGCTGTGAAGCCAAGTAGTTAACTACTACAAGGTGCATAGCCGATTTGCTCGGCTCAATAGCAAAAATATCATCGGACAATTTGATGTCGGATACTTTTTTGCCCGTATTATCCAATACTGCTAATTTTGTAGCCATTCAAAACACTCCTCTCTTATTTCTTGCAGGCATTAGCCACTACAACGTAACCGCCCTTGGGACCGGGGATAGCGCCCTTGATAGCGATAAGGTTGTTTTCGGCGTCAACCTTAACTACATCTAAATTCTGTACGGTAACTCTTTCGGTACCGAGATGACCGGCAAGCTTTTTGCCCTTGAAAACTCTTGAAGGATCCGAACAAGCGCCCAAAGAACCCTGATGACGGGCAACGGGACCTGAACCGTGGGTTTCTTTAAGTCTTCCGAAGTTCCAGCGCTTGATAACGCCTGCGGTACCCTTACCTTTGCTTGTGCCGACTACGTCAACCTTCTCACCTGCTGCAAAGATGTCAGCCTTGATGATGTCGCCGACGTTTACAGACTCAGTATCCTCAAGACGGAATTCCTTGAGAACCTTCTTGGGAGCTACGTCTGCCTTCTTGAAGTGACCTGCCATAGGCTTTGTCACCTTCTGCACCTTCATATCGCCGAAGCCGAGCTGAACAGCGTCATAGCCGTCGTTGTCAGCAGTCTTCTTCTGGATAACGGTGCACGGTCCTAACTCAACGACTGTTACGGGAACAACCTTGCCTTTTTCGTCGAAAAACTGAGTCATACCGATTTTCTTACCAATAAGACCTTTTTTCATTTTTATTTCCTCCTTGGTTATTGGTTGAACGCATTTGCGCCCAACATGACCTCACAGCGCGTATATTATAATGTAATAGAGATTAAAGCTTAATCTCAATATCAACGCCTGCGGGAAGCTCAAGACCTGTCAGAGCCTCAACAGTCTTATTTGAGGGTCTGAGGATGTCGATAAGCCTTTTGTGTGTTCTCTGCTCAAACTGCTCACGCGAATCCTTGTATTTATGAACTGCGCGAAGAATCGTAACTACTTCCTTTTCTGTGGGAAGCGGAACGGGACCGGAAACCTGAGCGCCTGTACGCTTTGCAGTTTCAACGATTTTCTCTGCCGCCTTGTCCACAAGGTTGTGGTCGTAGCCCTTGAGCCTGATTCTGATTTTCTTACCTTTTGCTGTTGCCATTATTTTTTCCTCCTTAAATTGGGGCGGCATCTTATAAGCGATAACCTGCAACCCGGCCGGGTGTTTCCACCCTGTCCGCTTAAAAACCGAAAAACTTTTTAAAGTCTTTCGGGTCTTGAAAAGATGCCTAAACAGACCGGTTTTGAGCCGTGCTCAAAACAATCTGTTGCCATTCGCCCGGTTTTGTAATCGGACATACTCCACAGAAATTCCCAGTCTCAAAGAACTGCCACCTTCTGCTTCAACGCCTTGCACGTTTGGGCATAGTTACCCCTATCCCAATTCGCGTGCTTTGGTATAATAACACACCGTTATGCAAATTGCAAGAACTTTTTTCAAAAAATTTGTTAAAATTGAAAGAATTTTTGAAAAATAGTTTTTTGTAAAAAAATATCCACAAGATGTTGTGGAAAACGGGGATTTTTATATAGTTTTAATTCCGTAGGGGCGAATACCATCTGCCCGCAACCTTAAAAAGCCTTCCCCTTGAGGGGAAGGTGGCGGCGTAGCCGTCGGATGAGGTGTAGGTGCGTAGCACCGTTAACAACATATATATATTCAACTTTCCACCTCATCAGTCAACCTTACGGTTGCCAACTTCCCCTCAAGGGGAAGCCTTTATAGTGTTTGGAAGCGAAGCTTCCCCAAAATTATTCATTATTAATTCTTAAGCTTTCAATTTTCATCAAACCAATAGATATCCACCCGCATAGCGGGTGGTATTTCATTTTCGGGCA
>CAKZZS010000027.1 GCA_937884975.1 uncultured Clostridia bacterium
CTTCGCAAGTGCCGACTAAGGTGAAAATTGAGGTTTTGCTTGAGCAATGTATTCGGCGCGGGGCGAGCGACTTGCACATCCAGAGTGGGATGCCGCCGATTTTGCGTATTGACGGGGTCGTTGCGGCTGAACCGTCTTATCAGATGGATATGATTTGCGTCCAGAACGGCAGGGAATATATCGTAAGGGCGATTTCGCTCCCGAAGAAAATCAATAAGTATACAATTGTTGACGGCAGAGCGCCGAAGGCGGAAGACGAGTGCGTTGTAGACGTTGAATTTATTAAGGCGACGGGCTATGATGTCGGCGCTACAATTCAGCTTATGAGCGGAAGCAGCTTTGACCTGTTCAGCAAGCTGAAAAACGACAAGTTTACTATCGTAGGCACTGTTTCGAGCGCTATGTATATAAATTCCGAGCGCGGTACGTCAAGTATCGGCGACGGAAGCGTAAGCTCGTTTGTAATGCTTCCCGAGGAAGCGTTTGATATGGATTCGTATTCGGCTATCTACGTCACTGTGGACGGCGCGAAGGAGCTTAACTCATTTTCAAAGGATTACAAAGAAAAAATTGACGGCGTTATAGACGGCATAAAGGAAATTGCCGACGCGCGCAGTCAGGTCAGATACAGCGAGGTCAAGGCTAAGACGAGCGATTATCTTCAGCGCGCTGACGACGAGTATGCGCGCGGCAAGTCGAACGCCCAGAAAAAGCTTGACGACGCATATAATAAGCTCAAACAGGCTAATCAGGTAATTGTTGACGGCAGGAATGAGCTTGCCGATAAGGAAGAGCAAATTGCGAATGCCGAGGAGCTGCTTGAAAACGTTCAGGGCCCCATGGCTGAAGCGAACGTGTACCTTGAAACCGCCAAGAAAAAGGTTGAAGAGGGTCAGGAAACATACGACAATTATGTCAAAACTCTTGCAGAGCTGCGAAAGAAAATAGAAGAGCAGAAGAAAGAGATGGAAAAAGAGACCGATCCCGATAAGCTTGCAGGTATGGCGGCGGTTATTGCTTATGCTGAAGCTACTGCGGACAACCTTGAACAGCAGCTTGCCGACGCAAAGGTTAAGCTTGAAGAGGGTAAAAAGGAAGTTGATAAGACCGAAAAACAGCTTGCCGATTACAAGAATAAAATTGAACTTGCAAAAACTGCAATTGTTGAAGCTAAATCACAAATTGAAATTGCAAAGACGAAGTTTGAAGAGGCTGAAACCGAGCTTGAATACAAGAAGCAGGATTATTCCCTTGCCCGTAAGGATATAGAGCAGGATCTTGAGGACGCTGCAAAGCAGCTTGAAAACGCAAAGGAATATATCAATAATCTTTCAGCTCCCGAGTGGTATGTGCTTGACCGTGAAGCGATTCCTTCGTGCGCAAGCCTTGATAAGGATATTCATTCTCTCAACCGCATTGCAACCATATTCCCGATATTCTTCTTCCTCATTGCAACTCTTGTCTGCCTGACAACTATGACAAGAATGGTTGAAGAGGAAAGAACGCTTATCGGCACTTACAAGGCGCTCGGTTATTCTAACGGCGCTATTGCAATGAAATATGTTTCTTACGCTTTTCTTGCGTGCGCAATAGGCTCTGCGGCAGGCTTCCTTCTCGGAGAAAAGCTTGTGCCGAAGGTTGTAATGAGAGCTTACAGCGTAAGTTATTACGGACTTGGCACGCCGATTATTCCCTATAACGTTATTCTTGCGGTCGCTTCATGCGCGACGGCGATTATATGTATCTGTCTCGCCACTGTTTTTGCCTGCAGAAAATCGCTCTCTTCTTCGGCGGCAGGACTTATGCGTCCCGAAGCGCCCAAGGGCGGAAAGAGAATTCTTCTTGAAAGAATTACTCCCATTTGGGCAAGACTCAATTTTAACCAGAAAGCGGCTATGAGAAATCTTTTCAGATATAAAAAGCGTTTCTTTATGACCGTTCTCGGAGTAGGCGGCTGTATGGCATTACTGCTTGTTGCGTTCGGAATAGGCGACAGCGTAAAGGCGATGAGCGAAAAGCAGTACAGGGAAATATTTGATTATAATTTCACCCTCGGATATGAGTCAGACGTAGACCGTAAGGACAGGCGAGAGCTTTCGGAGGCTATGAGCTACTTAAAGGGTGTTGACGGCACTGCGCAGGTACTGCGTACGGTAAATTATTTCAGCGCCGGCGATAAGAGCGTAAACGGTTACTTTATTGTTCCCGAGGACCTTTCCGTATTCCAGACGTTTGTTCACCTTAGAAACCGCGTGACAAACGAAGAAATAGCTATACCCAATGACGGCGTTGTCATTACCGAAAAGCTTGCGGAATTACTTGATATTGAAGTCGGTGACAGCATTACAATTAAAGCGAGCGAAAACGATTCGAATCCGAAGACCGTTCCCGTATCTGCGATTACGGAAAACTACGTTCTTCACTACGTCTATATGTCGCCCGAGCTTTACGAAAAGACCTTCAATGTTTCGACCCCGTTTAACAGTATGTACGTCAAGGCGACTACGGATAACGAAACTTTGTTTGTCGCTCAGCTTATGACGCTTAACGGAGTCAGCTCCGCTTCGACAATCGCTTCCGAAAAGGCTTTTGTGGAGTCTATGTCGACAAATTTAAGCTCTGTAGTTTATATCTTAATCGCAGCGGCGGCGTTGCTTGCGTTCATAGTTCTTTACAACCTGAATAATATCAATATAAACGAGCGCAGACGCGAGCTTGCCACAATAAAGCTTCTTGGCTTCTATAATAAGGAGCTTGCGGCGTATATTTACAGGGAAAACGTCTGGCTTTCACTTATCGGCATTGCAATAGGCACTGTCGGCGGAATATTCCTCCACAGATTCATTATGCACACCGCCGAAAGCGATATGATAATGCTCGGACGGCAGATTAACTGGTTAAGCTTCGTAATAAGCATTGCTCTGTCCGTGCTGTTTGCGGTGCTTGTAAACCTGTTTATGTTCAGAAAATTCAAGAAAATTGATATGGTTGAATCGCTTAAGAGCGTTGAATAAGGAGAATAATTATGTTTAATCAGCTCGGTTTACCCGAAGAAAACGAAACAAAAATAATAATGCACACCAACAGGGGAGATATCAAAATCCGCCTTTTTGACGATAAGGCGCCGAAGGCGGTTGAAAACTTTGTTACCCACGCAAAGGACGGTTACTATAACGGACTTATCTTTCACCGCGTCATAAACGATTTTATGATTCAGGGCGGAGACCCCGAAGGAAACGGAACGGGCGGAGAAAGTATATGGGGAGAACCGTTTGAGGACGAGTTTACGCCGCTTCTTCATAATCTTCGCGGCGCGCTTTGTATGGCAAACGCAGGACCAAATACCAACGGCAGCCAGTTCTTTATTGTTCAGGCAAAGCAGGTCAGCGACGATCTCCTTGACCAGATGGAAATGGCGTCCGAAAAGCTTTTCCCGACAGATGTAATTGCTTCTTACAAAGAGAACGGAGGAACTCCGTGGCTTGACTATCACCATACGGTTTTCGGTCAGGTTTATGAGGGAATGGACGTTGTTGACGATATTGCGTCGGTGAAGGTTGACTATTTTTCAAATAAGCCTTTTTACGATATAACTATTGATTCAATTGAATTTGAGGAATAATATGCTTTTTAAGAATATAAACGTTTTGTCAGACGATTTTTCGGTAAAGAAAAATATGTTTGTCGGAACAAAGGACGGGAAAATTACATATATTTCCCCCGAAAAGCCCGAAGAGGATTTTGGCGAGGAATATGACGGAAACAACAAGCTTCTTATGAGCGGACTTTATAACGCTCATTCACACGCGGCTATGAGCCTTTTGCGCGGCTGGGGAGAGGATTTGGCTCTTTCGGACTGGCTTACAACAAGGATTTTTCCGTTTGAGGACAAGCTGACGCCGCAGGATATTTATAACGGCACAATGCTTTCAATTGCCGAAATGCTGCGTTTCGGAACCGTTTCGTTTACCGATATGTACTTTGTTCCCGAAATGGAGGAAAAGGCGGTTCTTGAAACCGGAATTAAGTGTAATTTCAGTTGCGGAACCACCAGCTTTGACGATACTCCCTACGAAAAAATGCCCCGTTTTCTTGAAAACGAAAAAATGCTTAAAAAATATTCGGATAAAAACGGGAGATTTATTTTTGACATCGGTATCCACGCGGAATATACAAATAAGGAAGCAACTGTCCGCGCGCTTGCCGCTCACGCAAAGGAATACGGCGCAAACGTCCATCTTCACCTTTCCGAAACAAAGTCCGAGCATGACGAATGCAGGGCGCGTTACGGCAGAACTCCTGCAAGATTTATGCTTGACTGCGGCGCTTTTGACGGCCCTGCAACAGCCGCCCACTGCGTTTGGGTGACCGACAGCGACCTTGATATTTTCAGGCAAAAGGGCGTTACCGTTGCAACCTGTCCCGTAAGTAATCTTAAGCTCGGCAGCGGAATTGCAAATGTTGATAAAATGCTGTCCCACGGCGTCAATGTGGCTCTGGGTACTGACGGAAGCGCTTCGAACAATAATCTTAATATGTTTAAGGATTTGTATATCCTGCCGCTTCTTAATAAGGGCTTAAATCATGACCCCACGCTTCTTCCTACCGATGCGTGCTTCAAAATAGCGACCGTCAACGGCGCTTTGTCGCAGGGAAGAACAGACTGCGGACTTGTTAAAGAGGGTTATAAAGCGGACCTTATTGTTTTAAATCTCGATACGGAGCACACCGTGCCCGTACATAGTGAAAAAGCTAATCTGCTTTATGCTTCCGAGGGCGCCGACGTGCTTCTGACGATGGTTGACGGAAAGGTGCTCTATAAGGACGGCGAATATCTCACGCTTGATATTCAAAGGGTTAAATTTGAAGCTGAAAAAAGCGCGTACAGAATAGCAGGTGAGTTTTAATGGTTTTCAAAGCGGCTGATTATATAAAATCAAAAATTGACTTTGAACCTGAAATCGGGATAGTGCTCGGTTCGGGACTTAACGACCTTGCTCAAAAAGTTGAAAATCCCGTTATAATTGATTATAAGGACATACCGTCCTTTCCCGTTTCAACCGCTCCCGGTCATAAGGGCAGATTTGTTTTCGGCACTCTTTCGGGTAAAAAGGTCGTCTGTATGCAGGGCAGGTTTCATTTTTACGAGGGTTGGTCAACAGAGCAGATTATTATGCCCATCCGCGTAATGAAGCTTCTCGGAGTAAAAACGCTTATTCTTACAAATGCTGCAGGCGGAATTAACCTTGAATATAACGTCGGAGATATTATGGTTATAACCGACCATATAAATCTTACGGGAACTAATCCGCTTATCGGGAAGAATGATGAACGCTTCGGAGAAAGGTTTTGCGATATGTCCTACGCCTATACTCCGTCGCTTATTTCTCTCGCGCAAGAGGTGGCAGAAGAAAACGACATTACTCTTAAAAACGGAGTGTATCTCGGGCTTTCGGGACCTTCATACGAAACCCCTGCGGAAATCCGCGCCTTTCGTACTCTCGGAGCGGATACCGTGGGTATGTCAACCGTATTTGAGGTCATTGCGGCTTCTCACTGTAAGATGAATGTACTTGCCTTTTCGCTTGTGACGAATATGGCTGCAGGAGTGCTCGACAAAAAGCTTACCGAAGAAGAGGTGCTTGAAATCGGCGCCCTTAAGGGTGAGCAGATGCAAAAGCTTATTGCAAAAACAGTCGAAAGACTGTAAAATAATAGAAATTCAGAAAGAAAGAAGGGGGATGTCCGATGGGTAAATATACCAAAGAGGATATTTTGAGAATTGCAAAGGAAAACGACGTTGAGTTTGTACGGCTCCAGTTTACCGATATTTTCGGTCAGATTAAAAACGTCGCGATTACCTCCCGACAGCTTGATAAAATTCTTGATAACGGCATAATGTTCGACGGTTCTTCAATTGAGGGCTTTGTGCGTATAAATGAGTCGGATATGTATCTTAAACCTGATTTTGATACGTTTACGGTCCTGCCCTGGAAGGAAAAGATGGCAAGAATTATCTGTGACGTCTACTTAACGGACGGAACGCCTTTTATGGGCGACCCGAGAAATCTCCTTAAAAAGGTAATCAAGGACGCTGAAGATATGGGCTTTAAGCTCAATGTCGGACCTGAGTGCGAGTTTTTCCTTTTCCGTCTTGACGATGACGGTAATCCGACTACGAATACAACCGACGTTGCAAGCTATTTCGATATCGGTCCGTACGATACGGGCGAGCAGTGCCGTCGCGGTATCTGCCGCGCGCTTGAAAGCATGGGCTTTGAAATTGAGGCTTCCCATCACGAGAACGCTCACGGTCAGCATGAAATTGATTTTCGCTTTGACGAAGCGCTCGCAACGGCAGACAACGTTATTACCTTTAAGCACGTTGTAAGAACTTATGCACGCCGTCACGGTCTTCATGCAACATTTATGCCGAAGCCGATTTTCGGTGAGTGCGGAAGCGGTATGCATACGAATATGTCGCTTATGAAAAACGGCGTAAACGCTTTTGCGGACGAAAATGACGAGCTTGGTTTAAGCAAAATTGCCTACCAGTTCATTGCAGGCGTGCTCTCTCATATAAAGGGTATAACTGCAGTTGCAAATCCGCTTGTAAACTCGTATAAAAGGCTTGTGTCCGGTTATGAAGCTCCCGTTTACATTTCCTGGTCCGCTTCAAACCGTTCCGCGCTTATACGCGTACCCACCGCAAGAGGAGAGGGCACAAGAATTGAGCTTCGTTCACCCGACCCGTCGTGTAACCCCTACCTTGAAATGGCGCTTTGCCTTGCGGCAGGTCTTGACGGAATAAGGAAGGGTCTTACTCCGCCCGAGCAGATAGACGGTAATATCTACGAAATGACCTTTGACGATTTTGAAAAAAATCATATCGACTGTCTTCCTGCGTCGCTTGAAGAGGCGATAATCGAACTCGAAAAGGATGAGTTCTTAAAAGAAACTCTCGGCTCTCATATTTTTGAAAAATACGTCGCAGGTAAGAAGAGGGAGTGGGATAAGTACCGCACAGCCGTAACCGACTGGGAAATCAACAGATATCTCACAAAGTATTGATTTCGCATAATAAAAATTACCGCTCGGGAATTTTTCTCGGGCGGTTTAATTTATACCTTTATTCAACCTCGGGGTTATTGAAAAAAGACCTCGAAACAATTTCTTTGACTGTAGGAATTAACCCGAGGTCTTATTTTTTACTCAAAAATGTCTTTTTTTACATATAAACGCGCATAGTTTTGCATTTT
>CAKZZS010000028.1 GCA_937884975.1 uncultured Clostridia bacterium
AACACCCAATTGTGACAAACTTGTGACAAAATCCAAAAAAGTTGCACAAAGATTAAACATTTTCCTTGTGCAACATATTTAAAAAGTGTAAAAATTATCATTTTTATAAATGCGTATGAGAAAACGGGTTCAATTTAATTCTTCAAATCCATCCTCACCGTAAAGCCCGTCGTCATACTCGTATTCGGGAGTATCAATTCTGACCTCAAAGCCGAGAGCGGAAACAATTTTAATTTTATCCGTTTTTCCGTTTTCGTCAGTATCAATAAAAATCAGATGCTCCGCAATTTCATTCGAATAGGAAACAGCCACACACCGCCTTGAGGAGGAATAATCCACGCTCCCGTCGTCGAAAACAACAGACGCGGTCGAAAGAGCCGTTATAAATTTCTCCTTTGAAAGCTGATATTTTTTTATTTTCTCAAGAACATTGATTTTCCCGCTCACCTTAATATTTTCTGACGGAAATTCAAATGATACGCTGTCCGAAAGGGAAGAAAAAATCCTGTCAATCTCGCCTCTGACCAGTCCCTGGCGGATAAGCCGAAGGTTGTTTTCTTCATTAAATACCGCTCCGTTTTCAAATTCATCAATTCTCACGTCACCGCTTAAGGTGATAACGCTGTAAATGACCGAGCCTTCCCTGTAAAGCGGCTTTTGCTCATCTGTCAGAAGGCTTGCCCCGACTATCAGCTCCAGCTCGCCGTAAACCGTGTCAACCGTAACGAAATCGAAGGTATGAAAGCTTTGTTCGCTCTCATCCTCGGTTTTCCACCAATTTATCATACCGCCCTTTTCAATTCTCTTGATTTTTGAACGCAGCACACAGAATAAATCCGTTACGCTCGGGTCATTTTCTTCGTCTTCATCGGGTAAAGAGGTATGGTTATGAACGAGTCCCGACGGAAAAATAATTCCGTTACCCGGCTCTAAAACATTACCGTTTTCGTCCTTTTCACAAACCGCAAAATAGTCCTCCTCATTTTCGTACAACTCAACCGACTCCGCAAAGGCGACTATCTGCATTTTAATAATATCGTCCGGCAAGAAAGACGGAACAACATCCGAAAAACGAAGTCCCACCGGCACAAGTCCCTCGCCCGTTTCGGCGTTTCTGAAAACGACGCTTCTTGTCATTTTATGAGCGTTTTTGTCGGTTATATCCGTAGCAACCGCCATTTCCCAGACATTATCGCCGCAGACGTGAGTCTCCATTGACTTAAGCTCCATTTCCCGGTTTTCGTCATCGGCGTCGGCTATTATTTCAAATTCAGGCTCGCCGATGCTTGAGTAAAGATAAAATCCGCCGTAGCCGCTGACTATATGGGACGAGTCAAGCACTCTTGAAACAAAGCCCGACAGCGCGTTTTCTTTTTCAAGCAGAAAGCCAAGGTCAATACAGTTAAAATGATTAAACATAAAATACCTCTTAAAAGAATTTATATTATTCTATCATAAATAAAAACCAAACACAATTAGTAAAATTGGGATTTAATTTTTATCTGATTTGTGATATAGTTAGTTTAATATAGAAAAACGGGGTGAAAAGATGAACATTCACAGAAAAATGATTTTCATAATGTGGAATATGATACGTCAGGGCGATATGGAAAGAAAGTCACGTCAAACGCCGACGGAAGGCATTGAAGAAATAAACAATATTTATTATATCAATGACGAAAACAGAATGCATTTGCTTGACATCTACTATCCCGAAAACATAAAGGAAAAACTGCCCGTTATAGTTGACATTCACGGCGGCGGCTGGGTTTACGGCGATAAGGACTTGAACAAATATTTCTGTCTCGACCTTGCTTCAAGAGGCTTCACGGTTGTAAATATAAGTTACCGCCTTTCTCCCGAGGCAACGGTTTTCGGTCAGGTGCAGGATATTTTTGCGGCTCTGCACTGGCTCGAAGAAAACGGCAAAAACTACCCGTGCGATATGGAAAACGTATTTCTGGTCGGCGACTCCGCAGGCGGTCATCTCGTTTCTCTTACCGCCGCTGTTAATCTTTCAAAGGAATACTGCTCTGTCTATGACGTAAAGCCCGTTTCGTTCCCCATACGCGCTATCGGCTGTATATGCGCGGTGACGAATATGGATATGTTCATAAAGTCTCCCGTTCCGCTTTTACGCAAATACGGCAAAATGATGTTCGGCAAAAATTTAAAAGACAGAAAGCTCTATTACACCTCGTTTAAAAATCTTGTTTCCGTACAGAACCTGCCGCCCGTTTATATGGTCAGCAGCAAACAGGATATTTACGGCTTCCAGTCCTTGCACCTTGACAAGGTGCTGACTGACAACAATAAGGAGCATATGTTCCGCTACTGGGGCAAAATCAAGGAAAGAGTCCTGCCGCACGTCTTCAACGTCACAAATCCCGAATGGGAACAGAGTAAGGAAACCAATGACGAAATGACCGACTTTTTCAGGTCGTACATAGTTGAAAGCAAAAAAGGAAAATCGAAAGTGAAAGCAAAAAAATGAGTGAATTTTATGTTGACCCCGTTCTTTATGACGGGCGTCCCGATGACAAGAGAATAGAAAAGGAAGAACGCGTTTACGATTTATTGGACGAGCTGGGCATCCCCTTTCAGCGCGCGGACCACACCCACGCCGACACGATTGAGGACTGTCAGTTAATTGAAGAGGTTATCGGCGTTCAGATTTGTAAAAACCTTTTTCTTTGTAACAGACAGGAGACACAGTTTTACGTTCTTTTAATGCCTGCGTTAAAGCCGTTTCGCACGGCTGCTGTTTCAAAGCTTTTAGGCGTATCCCGTCTTTCATTCGGAAAGCCCGAATTTATGGAGGAGTTTCTTGACATAACGCCGGGTTCAGTGAGCATTATGGGACTTATGAACGATAAGAACAACCGTGTTCAGTTGGTTGTTGACAAGGATATTTACGACTCCGATTACATACGCTGTCACCCGTGTATAAATACCTCAACGCTCAAAATCAAGACGAGCGATATTTTTGAAAAATACCTTCCGAGAGTTCATCATAAACCAATTGTCATTGATATTAAAAGCTGGGAAGAATAGAAGAATATAATCTGTTTTTCAAGTAAAGAGCAACACCCCACTCAACAGTTTGTTGAGTGGGGTGTTATCGTACGGGCGGATATTATCCGCCCCTACGGGTTTTTATAATCATTCTCATACCCTGTAGGGGTGGGTTTCCACGCCCACCCGTTTGCCGCTTTTGCGGCAAATT
>CAKZZS010000029.1 GCA_937884975.1 uncultured Clostridia bacterium
ATAGGTTCTATTGATAAATTCCATACCGGACTCCGACCTATACGGCGTACTTACGGACATAATTAAACCACCTTTACACTTGACATACAAATCCTGCGGCTAACGCCGCAGGATTTGAAAAAGATTAAATACAGCCGAAAGGGGCCAACCCCCTCGTAGTGCTGGCAAGGTTGCTGCCCGCGGTGCCGTTGCTGTAGACACGACAGAAATAGCCGCTGTCGTCCGAATAAGGCGAACGCTCCCACCAGATAGCCGCTGCCCCGTTTACATTCTTGATACGGTTTGCGGTAACTTCATAGTATTTGATTTGCTTGAGGGCGTTTGCCTCTGTTGCATTGCTGTATGTTCGCGTGCCGAAAATTTCTTTTTCTGCGAACAATGCAAAGTTATCAACCGATGTTTTCAACGTAGAACCATTATACGTTTCTGCTGTTATAGTTTTAAATGGCTTGAAAAACTTGCGAGATTTTTCAGAGAACGATCCCGGCAGAACATCGTTGCACCATGTTCTTCTTGCACAACCGTGCCATGAACCAGCGTTCGTGTTTGAACTGTTCATATAACCAGTCTCATTGAAACCTTCTTCCATTCCGACTACAAAATGCACGGGTGTCCCATCTTCAAACACATAACCAGAATTTTCTCCGGTGTCCATAATGACCCATACTCGGTCTTGAGCTGCGTGACTTTCACCTACTCCTGTTGCTGCCATTGCCGAATGATGAATTACTCGTTTGTCGTTTAAATTCCAATAGTCACTAAGATTTATTTGACCATTAAAAGCGGCTTCAAGCATTGCATTTATCTCGTCCTCTGTACCGCCCGCCCACGTTACTATCTTGAGGAAAGCTCCGGTCACGGTTATTGTCGCTGTTGTCGCTTCATAGTTCGCCGCTACCGCAACTGATACCGTGACCGCCGCGGTTCCGCTTTTTTCGCTCGGACTCGATATTGTTATGGTGTTGCCCTCGAGTGTAGCTGTTGCAACCGTCGTGTCCGCGGACGAAACTGTCACCGTTCCGGTCGCATCCGACACCGTGACCGTCGCAGAAAGATGATCCGCGTCCAGTGTTACCGCATTTGTTGATAAGGTCACACTTCCTGCTGCTTTTCCTATCGTCCAGCTTGCAGTTTTTGCCGTGCGCGTCCCGTCGCTCCATTGATAGTTTTCAGTAGGCGTGAAAGACGCGGTATAATCACCCGCATTTGTGCCGGTATCTCCCGAAACTGTGAGCTGCGTGCTGTCAAAGTTGTTCCAAGATGCTGTTTTTTCCGTCCCGTCATAGGTAAGCGTGCCGTTCTGTGACGGCACTGTGGTTATAGCAGTACGCGTCGGAGTCACGCTTAAAGCCGTACCTGTGGTATAAACCCCGTCTGTGGAGTACGGGAAAAATCTGTAATAATAAACCGTGTCATAATCAACGTTATTATCAACGAAAGCTGTTGACGCATACGCTCCGCGAGTTTTATTATCACAAACAACAGTTCCGTCCGTTTCATCCGCAGGAGCGCTCCCTGCTTTGCGTACAACCTTTGTGCCGGCCCATTGTGCGAATGTAGTTCCCTCGATCACAACGTCCGCAGGATCACTCCACGTCAAGCTTACTGTTCTTTGGGTTGTGGTTACAGACGCATTTGAAACGTCGGCCAGTTTCACGGGGTTGTATGTCCCCGTGATCTGCTGACCGTTCGCGGCGTGAGCCGTGACACCTAAAAACATTTTTTCGGCGGTGACTGTATCTCCGGTAAGGTCTATAACGACTTCATTACCGATAATCACCTTATTTGCGTTATTGTATGGCATATTATACTGTCGCTCCTATCGTTACAGTTGTGCCGCCTGCGGCGTTAGGTGTTTCGGTTACGGGAATAGCGTTCACAATTACCTGTGACAGATAATCATAAGCCGCATCCGGTAATACAGTCTGCGGCTGCATTGTAGGTGTTACGGTCTTTGACTGTGCCACAACAGCCTCGCCGCCATACTCGCCTGTAATACCCAGAATAACGATGTCCTTTTTGATGTTGGACGGGATAAGCTTTGCCTTATCTGTAGCCGAAATGCTGACCTCGCCCGAGCCATCGTGAAAGCCCATAGGGACGATAAACGGGGTATCACGATCCGTAATAACCTCGTCTATCGCGCCGCGGTTCGGCATAGTACCCGTAAGCATAGAGCCGCGAGCTGCAAAAGTCTTTCCGGAAAGGACTTCGCCGACTGCCGCGTCCGCTTCTGTTGTATCTACATCATAATCACACGTTCCTGTTACGAGTTCGCCGTCTTTACCGTGCGCGGTTATGCCGCGTAACAGTTTATCGGCTGTTACTGTATCGGCGGTAAGGTCCATTAAGACCTCGTTACCGAGCACTACCTTACTTCTTGCCATTAGTCATTACCTCCAATAATGAAAGTTGTACCCCCGTGAGGGTTGGTTACTTCACGCTGCGGTATCTTCAAAATTGTAAGATCGTGCAGCATACTCCTGTTCGCGGTAGGCAAAACCTTGTCGTCATATACATCCGACACGGCGGTGTATTCACCCGCATAGGGCGGGAGCTGACCACCTGTTACTTTGCCTACCTTGACAACGATTTCTCTGTTCGTATAAGCCACGATTAACCCTCCTACGCGATCTCAAATATCGCCGTTTCCGGAAACCCGTGCCAAGTATCGACCTCCGAACCGTCCGCGTTCAGCAGCCGTATCGTGTAGCTGTACTTGTATCGGCTTATGTTTGTTTCCTCCGGCGAAAACTCGAAATACACCGTACCCTCTTCACTCTGCTGTTCCTGTCGCACTTCTTTCACAATTGCGGGGAAAGCGTCTTTTGAAACGAATACGGAAAGCTGCGCATACTGCCCGTTTTCAAACAGATAAGGCTCGTCATTGTCCTTGTATTGGAACGTGACCGGAATAATCGCGCTGTCGCCTCGAGGTATGCGAATATTGTACATATCGGTTAAGTACATATTACCACCTCCAATTTTACGGGAGCTGCCCGCGCTTCTTTGAATTTCACTTGCTTTGTACCTCGCTTTCGCTTTTTATACGTCAAGCTCTTCTATGGTGATTAAACCGTCAAGCAGACGTAGATCATCATAGGAAAGTTTGATGTTTTCGGACTGCGGTATTACTACCGGGACAAATTCGCCCTCTACATCAATATCAAGAATTTCATTCAGCTTTTCAACAAATACCGTCTTATTTTCATCATCTACTCGGTATTCGTCGGTATCGTCGATTTTATGCCCGTACTGCATAATAAGGGCGTTTTTGCTTTTATTAAAGAAGTCAAGCTCCTTTTCACATCTGGAAAGGAGCTTGCTTGTCTTGTACAGGGTTTTCGGTGTAAGATCTGCTGCCGATACTTTCTGTAATGCCGGAACTGCTGTAACTATCGTACCTAATTTCATAATGATTGCCTCCTGTGATAAATTAAACCGTGATTAAACCTAAGTGCAGCATACAGTTGACTAACTCGACAAGAGCGCCGCCCGTATCGTTTTTAATTGCACTTGTTGACTTGTAGGAATATGTTTCGCGGGATTGCGGAGAATGCCCGAAAAAGCCGATCGAGCCACCGCTGCCGCCTATACGGACTGTTCCCAATATCCGACAGTCTGAACCATTTGCAGTGATATTTGTGGTTGAAACCGTACTTGCAGACACCGTACCGGAACAGCTTACCGTTCCTGCTGAAAGCGTTCCGGAAAGAGAAAGCGACGAAAGACCGGTCAATGACGATGCGCTCAATGTATTTGCACTTATCGTACCGCTTACGCTTAACGAGGAAAGTCCGGAAATACTGCTTACGGATAATGACGATGCTGATATGTTGTTTGACACGGAAAGGCTATAAGCGGAGATCGTTCCATTTGACGCGCTTACATTCCCTGCTGTTATATTTCCGGTAACGCTTAATGACGAGCCGCTTAAAGCTCCGCCGGAAATAGAGCCTGTTCCTGTACTTAACGATGACGCGCTGATAGCTCCGCAGTATATCGCACCCCATTGAGTTGATGACGTACCGAGCGACCATGAACTTGTACCGTTTGGCACAATGGCGTGTGTATTTGTCAGTATTGCGAGTCCGCTGACACCGTTATGATCATTACCGATATAAACATCATAAGTTGCATATAAACGCAGATGACTTGAACCTAAAGATGACGAGCCGTCACTACCGATGTATAAATCACCGCCGCCGCCAGCTATCACGGGATATACTTGCGTTCCAACTTTGGGATAGAGGGTGTAAAGTTTTAAATCGGTAGTATCTATCAAATCTGCTGAAATAGTACCGGATTTAATGTTATTTGCGTTTATATTTGTGACGTTTACCACAGACGCGTCTATCGTGCCTGTGGTTATGTTACCGCCGGTTATTGTGGTCTTTCCTGCGGTTGACAGGTCGGATTTTATTGAACTTTTTACGTTGCTCGCGCTATCGTCGATTTCCTGTTCTATTTGACTTTGGAAAGTAACAAGACCGTTTATTGTCACGTCTGCCGAAATAACGTACTTTTTGGCGGCTGTATCAAAATAGATACAGTCTTTCCAACCGGTACTCGCATCATACGACTGCATTTTAAACAATGATGCGTTCGCCGTGAGCCTTGCAAGAACCGTATCATTTACGACAAGCTCCGATACAAAACCCTCCGCGCGTGTGATACGATTGCCGAAATAAGTCTGATTTGTTTTGACTGTCCGGGATAAAGACAGATCACGCGCCGTCATATACGGAAATTCATCATCTGTTTCGTTTTCGACTGCCGCAGTCGCTTTTGCGGTACAAGCTACAGTGCAGTTCAAAATGACAGTTTGCAGAACGACTTTATGAACTGTTCCGTCACGTTGACTAAACGATAATGTATCACCCAGCTCCATACACGGATCAAGGTATGCTTTATCAAGCTCGTAAGGTTCATAGGTCACACCGTATAATACCGAGCCAGTTCCATTGCATAATGTGTTTGCTACTTCCTGCGTCGCATAATTACATTCTGCGCTTATAGTCAACCCTGTATCGTCGCCGGCCGCAAAATCGTTATCTGCATCATCTACGAGTATGACACGGGACACGGTTTGTGTTTTTCCTTTATAAACAAAACCGCCATGTGTTTTCCCTATGTCCTGTGTAGCGGTTGCGAGCGGCTTTGCCAGAACAACGAGCCTCAGCTCGCCGCGTTCGGTCATTATCCAGTTACCACCGTGCGCCGCCGCGATCATTCCCAGAACCTCGGACATAAGCATATCCTCGTTAGGGTAGTCAACAACGTATCGTCTGCCGCTATTGATGTTTGTACGGTTGTCTATTGAAACGTGCATTATTTCAGCGATTTCATTAACTACCGCCTGCATAGACTGCGGCCATTCGGTGAACGCCGTTTTATCAAGATACGTCTGCCCCGCTAAAATCATACGGTCAAGACAATTCAACGTGAGAATATTTGTACCGCTGCGAGACGATACATAAAACTTACCCTGCGGGACCCAGTCTGTCACCGTCTCTCCGTCCGTTGACGTAAGGCGGCAATAAGCATCTACCGTAGCCGCTTTTGAGATCTCGCCCTGCGGATAAATGTTTAAGCTAAGCGAGCCCGTACACGTCCTACCAATTGCCGGTTTTTCAAGCAGGGGCTTTGTGATAGTCGGTGTCCCTTTTACGTTATCGCCGTAATAGTCAACCCCACCTATCACATACTTATATTCAGTTTTGTGCGCGCCGTTAAAAAGAGTTTCCCAGTTATTAGGTCTTGTCTGCATTATACTGTTTCCTCCTTTACGGAAATTAAGTTAAAATTGACGTTATCGATTATGATACCGTCCTCGCGGAACTGTTCCTCGGCCGCATCTATCGACGTATTATAGAACAGTCTTGTACACATTCCGTCTTTTAAGTCCGGGTATGTGACTCTTACACCATCATCACCCCCTTGCAAGTCACTTTCAAGCTGCTGTGCGATTTCAAAGGGCATAGGTCCCATTTTAACTGCAAGCTTACGCTGGTGGGATAAAACATTTGTATGCATTACGTCGCTCTTATCGCGCCCCGCGTCCTCGTCGTTGGTGTTTTCACGGGACCACCCTAAACCCGTTTTCTGCTTGACATAACAGGTATAATCGTGACCGTTGATTAAAAATTGTCCTTGTATTGTAGCCATATTTACACCCCATAACTGCGGTCAGCCATTCTTAAAGCCTCTATCGCTCGTAACAGCGCGTCACCGTCAACGTTCTTAAAACGCTGAATAAGGTTAAGGATTTGCCGCAAAATATACGTTTGGTCGGAAAGTCTTTCGTCAAGATCATCTGTAAAACTGCCGCCGCCCGTTCCGGGTGTATCTGCGGCTATTCGTGTCTTGTACGGTATTTCTGTACCGGACGCGATAATCGGAACATTGAAGTTTCCGGCATCCGTCAAGAACGTGTTTATCGCTCTGAATTGCAGCGCAATATCGGAAAGTCTGTCTGCAATGGCTGTTATCTGCTCGAGAACGCCGTTGCTTGCAACATCAAAATGAACCTGTCCGTTATCGCCGATCATTTCACCGTTTACGTCCCTTGCAAGTCCGGACACCATTGAAATGATACTCTTTTCACCGTCTTTCAGACCACTTAACAGACCCTCATCCAGATACATACCTGTTTCTGCCCATATTTTAGACGGAGAATGAATACCGAAAACGTTATTTAAGGTATTTGTAAGACCGTCCGCACAATTGCTTACGAAAGATGTTAAGCCGTTCCAAGCGTTGGAAATACCCGTTTTAAGACCGTCAACAAGATTTGTTCCTATGCTGGAAAAGTCTTTTGATGCAAGGCTGCCGTGTAGCCCGTTCCAGAGGTTTTCTGTAGTGGACTTAACGTTATTCCACGTTGTCTCGGTGTTGGTCTTGATGTTGTCCCACGCGCCAGAAACGGTTGATTTAATGTTGTTCCACGCGTCAGAAGCGGTTGATTTAATGTTGTTCCAGCCTGTCTCAAGACCGGATTTGATATTGTTGACTGTCTTTTCAACATTATCTTTTGCGGCGTTAAACGTGTCGGAAACTGATGTTTTAATACCGTTCCAGATTTTAGATGTTTTACTTGATATGTTGTCCCACGTCGAGGAAATGAAGTCTGAAACCTTACCGAGCGCATTGCTGAAAAAGTCTGTTATTGAACCCCATGCATCAGAAATACCTTGTAATAAACCTTGTATTGAAAAATCACCGATTTCAGCGAACACAGTCGACGGGGAGTGAATACCAAAAAGTTGTTTTACTGAATTTACAACAGGATCTACTAAATTCTTTTTTAACCAACTCGTAGCATCAGCAAGCGCGTCACCGAGACCCTCAAAAAATCCGGCGATGCCGTCCCAACCTATGGAGTGGAAAAGTCCTGCCAGTAAATCAGAAATGCCGCCTAACAGACCCGTAATGATGCCCGGTATTTCTACCACTATAGAAGCTAACAGACCCGCCAAATCAACCAATATTCCGGCTAAATCAGCGTTTGCTATTGCTTTGCCAACCCCACCTAAAACGTCTTGAATAGTTTTGCCCCAGTCAATACCAGTTATTAAGCCAAAAGCAAATCTTATAGCACCGTCTAAGGCATCATACAAAAGTTGACCGACGTTTTCCCAATCGATACCGCCGTTGCCCTCACCGTCGCCTAACAGAACAGTTTTTAGAGCGTTAACAATGTTGCTACCGAGTTCATCGAACCTTATATCTGTAAACAGTCCTTTGAAAAACTCTACTGCAATATTAAATCCATCGGCAAGCAGCTTACCAATGTTTTCCCAATCCAGACCGCCCTCACCGTTTTCGTCACCATTAAGCATACGGTCAAGAGCTTCGCCTATTGCTGCGCCGATTTCGCCCCACTTTATGTCATCCATAAGCTTGAGAAGCTCTAAAACAGCAAAATTGAGACCCGCCGCCAGTGTAGCTCCCAGCTCCGTCCAATCAATACCGCCGTTTCCCTCGCCATCACCCAAAAAGATGCGGTTTATCGCCTCGGCGAATTTAGTGCCGAGATCAAGGGTAGAAATGTAGTTTATAAAAGAATGGATATTTGAAACTATCTTGTTTAAGCCTGTCGCGATACCGTCAGCCGCCTTGTTTAAATTAACACCGTTTTCTCCGGTAAGCCCCTCAACGAACTTACCCATAGCGATACCGACCTCTGTACTCGGCATTTTATCTACAATGCCATACATTAAGTCGATAATAGCGTTAAGCCCTGCCGCGAAAGTCTCGCCTATGCCGTTCCAGTCAATAGCGTTTTCGCCTACGAACCACGCCGCGACCATATCACCGATACCCTCACCTAAAGACTTAAAATCATAGGTGGTGAGAAATTCTTTTGCAATAGCAAATACGGTATTGATACCGTTCGCGGTGGTCTGCCCTATTTGCGTCCAGTTGATACCGCTTGTAAGTCCGTTAAAGATTTCAGCAATACGACGCGCCCATTCTGTGCCATTCGGGCGGAGAACGTTGTTTATCCAGTCATTGACCTGTGAAAAAACGTTGTTAAGACCGTCTGCAAGAGCTTTTCCTATGCCCTGCCAGTCTTGATTTTCGGCGGCTTGCTTAACTTTATCGAAAACGTCTTGCACCTGTTCCGGCAAAATCGACGTAACAGGAACTTCCTCGAACAAATCAGCTTGTTCATTCGCCTTTTCCATATCAGCGCCGCTGCGTTTATTCAGTTCGTCGAACCCGTAAACCTCGGCTTTCAAGTCTTTTGCGTTGTTTGTGGCATCTTTTAATGATGCAGCATAAGACTCGGTTTGCTTCTTTGCTACGGTAACGGTATTCGAGCCGGACAATACCGCCATAAACGCGTTTATGTACGTTATAGCGGTTGAAAGACCTTGCAGGAGCTGCGTTATCAGCGGCTCTAACGTCTTTATCAAATTGCCTATAGTAACGCTTATATTCGCGCCGATTTCCTTTGTACGGTTACGCATATTCGACATAGCGTTGTCAAATTCCTTGCTGTATTGTGCAAGGGCGTGTATTCCGTCCTTTACGGCGTTTGTGATCGAACTTATAAGCATACTCTTGATACGCGATACAAGTATTGTTCTTATGCTTGTCAGCGCCTTTGTCAAGGAGTGTGCGCTTAATGTTGACTGCTTACTTGTTTTCGTGAACGATTTCAGCTTTGATGTTACAGCTTTTAAACCGTTCGCCATTCCGCGAAAAGTCATTTTCGCCAGTGTAGCAGCCGTTTTCATAGCTGCCGATCCCGCTTTTCGGAGTGCCGTCGCAAATTTCAGCCAGCCAGTAGTTGCTACCTCCGGGGGCTTTTGCCTTTCAGAATTGTTTGCAACGGACTCCGCGATCCGGTTCAGTTCGTTCTGTGCGGCTTTCATCTGTTCAAGCGCCGCCGCTCTTTCGGATGCGTTCTGTGCGCGAATAACGCGCTCCTGTGCAGCTTGTACGTTCAGACGTGCCTGTGCGATAGCCTCGGCATTTATAACAGCCTTGTTCCGGTCAAGTTCTGTTTTAGTTTCGTTCACCGCCGCTTGCATCTGCTTGAAAACGTCGGTGTCCGCACCTAAAGTAAAATCTTTACCCAGATATATAAGACCCTGTAGATCGTTCTTATAGGTTGTCAGCTTTTCATTTGCAAGCTGTATTTCATACTCAAGACTTTTCCAGCGCTGTGAGTTTTCGCTAACGCCGATAGTTTTCAGCTTTGCTTGCTTATCAAGAAGCTTATCACATTCTGCCTCGGTACGTTGAATAGCCTCCGTAACCCAGATATAGTCATCCGTCGGTATCTTTGTAGCACCAAACGCCTCGAGCTTTTCCCGCGCACCGTCAAGCCGGTGCTGCATTTCTGTAAGCTTATCATCAAAAGCAAGAACGGATTTCCCGTTGGAGAACCCGTTCTCTGCTAAAGATGATATTGACCGCATACCACTTGATATGGAGTCTATTTCGTGTTCAAGAGAGGAGATATTCGCACTTGCATTTGCGGTTTTGGTTGAAAAATTCACCATTTCCGCATTTTGACTGTTTATCGCTTGTGCGGTCTGCTGTGCGGTGTTGGCTACGGTCTGTTCTGTAACTGCGATATCTTCATTCGCCTTTACGACCTTTTGAGCCGCTGCCGCCGCGTCCTCTTCCGTTTTGATGATCCGTTCATTCGCGTCTGCCGCCTGTGATGCAGTTTGCGTTATCCGTTCGCTTACGTTGGACGCGGATGTCGCTATACTCTGCAACATAGGCGTGATACGGGAGAACGACTTCATCATGTTATCGCCCAGATTATCAACTGCATTTGTCAAGTCCTTGACTGCCGCGAGCAGCTTATCCGAGCCTTTTTCAAATCCGCTGTTGTCAAGTTCCGTATCAAATATAAGAGAACCGTCATTTGCAGCCATTACGAACCGCCTCCTTTCAGCAGATCATTGTAAATGCCCTCGAGGTCTTTTATCCCGTTTTCTTTTGTCTTTACCGAGGCATCTACTAAACACAATTCGGGATTTGCCGCGAAAAACGCTTGTTCGTGCTTTTCGAGCTTTTTGTGTTTTGCTTTCTTTTGCCGGATAGTAAGGATAAAACCCCAAGTGTCGTTAGCGTCAATACCTTGAAAGTACCCCATAAAGGTCCACCAATGCATATACTTGACAGAACGCACTTCAAATCCGGCTACTTTGTTTATTGCAGGAAAAACGAGCGGCTCGTCCTTTTTCCAGTCTATCAGTTTAGGTCCGCGCCGTTCGCCTTTCATATTACAGTCGAGGAAAGCCATAGCTGATTTATAAGCGGTTTCAAGATGTTCATTCGGGATCGTGTCAAAATCAATGTAAAGCTGTTTCAAACAAATATAAACCTTTTCGCTGTCTGTCAGCTCGTCATCGTTGAACGCGGCTACGATCCGCAGAATATCTCGATAGTCGGTTCTGATTTTATAATTTTGGCCGGCTATCTTAATCGTTGTTGGTAAATACCCCAGCATCACCCGCGTCATCCTCCGTTGTATCAGCAGGCGGCGTTAAGTACTTGTTGACCTTTTCGGAATGCGCTACCCTGTCACTTTCAGCGTTTATCGCATCCGCGATAACACCGCCGAGGGCGTTAAGTACGTTAAAGCAGTAGAAATTACCGTGTACAGACGCAAAAGCGTTACGCGTTGCAAATATATCATCTGCCTCGTCCATATCGAAAAGATCATTGAAACGTTTCTTGATTTCTGTTTCTACGGACTTAATAACTTCCCAGTCCTTTTCAAAAGAGGCTGTACCATCACGTTCTATGCTGATATTCTGTAACGGTTCAACTATCTTTTCAAAATCGGACTGAAACTTTTCATATCTATCCAGAATGGAGAGGTCTGTAGGACGGATATAGATGTTGCAGATAAACTTTCCGTACTTATTCCTTATCGTGATTTCCCGTGTACCGTCATCAACCGTCACGCTCAAAGGCTTATCCGGCTGTGTAGGCTGCGTGAGCTTTATCGCGCTGGTCGCTTTTCTGTTTGCCGCCGTTGTGTTCTTGTTCATCTTTGCCATTGTAAAGTACCTCCATTTGATTTATCGGAACAGTGAAAAAGGCGCGGAGGATAAAATACCACCGCGCCCTCGTTTGCTTATGTGGTAGCTGTGATAGTAACCGCTCTTGTCTGAATGGTATATACTACCGTTACGGTTGTCATAGGACCGATAGGGTTTACCGTAAAAGGAATACCCAGACCCGAGGTGTCACCGCCGGTTGACTGCGGCACAATATACGCCTCGCGCTGCTTACCTGTGCCGGACATGGTACCCGCCTCAGCATTTACGGTATCAAAGATAACTTCTACGAATTTACCCTTGATATCGCTGTCGCCGTACTTTTCCTCGATAGCAGCCTTTGAAAGCTTCGTATAAAGTGCAGACTCTTCATCCGCATAGTACGGATCGACTGATACCTCCGGCTCATAGCCGTTGTGCTTAAATGTAGCCTCGCCCAGAACGTTCTTTGACGTTTCGGTATCAGGGTTCAGCTCTTTGGAAAGATCATCATTATCTCTACCGAGAACCTCCCATGTTGTACCGTCCAGCGTAGCAAAATACATAAGCTTATTACGGTCAAGTTTTGCCATTGTGATTACTTCCTTTCTTACTGCCGTTTATAGGTCAGTTGTAATTGAATTTGATATTTTGCGGCATCAGAACCTATTTCCGCGGGAAATGCGGTAAGCGTCGGTATTATCGACTTAACTTTGCCGCATGATAAGGTTGGAAAATTCCGAACGGAGTTTTGTTCGATTATCCAAGCAATGACATCCTCATAAAACCCGAGATTATCAAGGTTCTGCTGCACGTCCGAACCATAGGACTCTTTCGACGCAAAAATAAAGTTTTGCGTTTGAATATCATCCGGCACTTCTTCCCCTAACACGTTTTCGTGATAGTGAATAGCAGACGGCACAGCGTAGAGCGCATATTCCGTCGGACTTCCCGAAAGATAGTCAACTCCGAAACGGTTGTTGACTGATAAAGCAGGACAACTACGAAACCATTTCCGGAGCTGTTCTGTGCTATTTAATTCCGGCAACGGATTTCGCCTCCTTTAAAATATCTTTCGCATGATCCGCTTTCATACGCTCAAACCAAAATGAACCCGCGAGGGGGTTCACGTCTGTACTGTACGTCAGCTTTTTTCCGGTCAAATGCTTTTTCTGCCCGGGAGGAGAAAAGAACCGTGTAGGTATTCCCGTGTTGTCCTCAAACACAGGTATGTTCGGTCCCATTACATTACCGTAGTATAAGTATCTCGCATACGGTCCGGGATAGACCACCCTGCCGCTGCCGATTTCGGTAGCACCATACGCTGATTTTGCCAGCGTGCCGGTTTCCCACGGCGTATATTGCAGATTATAGTCTATGACCGCTTTGTCGATTGCCATTTGAACGGGACCGCCTTTTTGTAAACCGTGCTTATTCAGCAACTCTGCGCTGCCGTTAAATACGATTTTAGGCTTAAAAAAACCGTTCACGTTCCCACCACCCTCCAATGCGGCGCATTAGGTGCGCGGCGGTTATCCGTCACACCTAATATCGTCACTATTTCCGGATAGTTTTGTTTAAGCTCCGCGGGTTTTGTTATTGCGGTAGTTACCGCGCCGCGCACGATCAAATCACCGTTTTTCAATGTGAATATCATATCGGAGTTATCGCCCGTAGAATAGGCTATAGGATCAACGTAGGTTCTGCCGTTAAAATCAGCATCCGTAGGTATGCGGATGCTGAACTTATTCGCAGATTTAAGACCCGATCCGTCAACGGTTGATGCGATCTCACAATGCCACGATACGCCTTTAATCACGGTCCCCGTGTATTCGTCCCGGTCTGTTTCCGGGTTATGACGGGAATTGATAACGGTAATTGTCTCATTACACAGACGCATATCCACCCACCCCCCTATACAGTAAGGGAACGCCGTTATCGTCTGTTTCGCCGTACAAGTATTCGTGAATGATCTTGTCGATACTCTTTTGCGCGTCCGATGCGCTTATTGCGTTTCCATACGTTTCAGAGTAACCGTCGGTGCTGTACGACGTAACTGTAGGGTTGGCGAGCTGCGCCTCTGTCCCCGCTTTGCCCTCAACGTTTATAAGCGAAAACATACAGAATTTTACCGCCTCGGGTACGTTCTCCATACGCTGTATTCGATTATCGGTCAGATAGTCGATCCGCTTACGACATTTGAACTCTACAGGGGGATATTCAAGCAGAGATAAAGCTGAACCGCCGCGTCCTTTGTACTCGTCAAAAGTCAAATACATTTCGTGTGCCATACTTTACCCCCTATATCCTTATGACTTCGTGACTGTAACGGTATAACGCTTTGTTGCAGAGCCATTTGTTACCGTAATAACAAGCGTATTCTCACCATCAGCCCATGTAGCTGTAGTTCCGGATAACACTGAACCGTTCAGTGTTATCGTTACCGTTGCATTACTGTCTGCTGCCGTCGCTGTTACACCGTTTGACGTGTTCGTTGTTGTTGCTGTGTACGCTGTCACGTCCGCGTCAAACGTCGGTGTCAGCGTTAGCGAGCCTATCCGCAACTGTGACAGGCTCGCGTTTAAGGGTTTGTGATATTGAACTGGAGCGCGTCCGCTTTCTTATTCAGAATGAATACGTCCTCGAACGACTCCTCATAGTAGATGTACTTACCCTCGGTAACAGCGGACGGTTCATCGAGCGTCGAGAACTGATACGAAACAGGGGTAATGACCGCAGACGGGTGAACAAGGAACATATTGATCTGCTTTGCATCCGCTTTAGGTGTCCAGCCTGTAGCAAAGTTATAGAGAGTTTTCATAAGTTCCGAGGGAACGCCGATAACTTCTACTTCTTCGATACGACTGATAGTGCGGTTGATAGCTGTGCCGCCGTTCTGAACGTCATAGTTTCTGGTAAGACCCGCTGCCTGTTTAAGCATAGTCTTGATAGGATATGTAACGTAAAGAATACGACCGTTGACAGGAACACGCGCCTCATCCATATTCTGCATCATATCGTCAAATACGGTCAGAATATTTTCGGTCGTCAGCGCAGTTGTGTTCGCAGTCTTGCCTGTGTAACCTGTTTCCGCATCGTCTGTTGTCCAGAGCTTATAGAGCTGCGAAATAAGATAAGCGTCCATTTCGGGGAACTTCTGCTCCTCGTTGTACGCCTGTGTGATGTTGACGATAGACGCAACATGATTTGTCTGGTCGATATCTTTAGGGTGTACAAGGGTTGACCACTTACGCTGATGTGTAAGGGTTTTCGGCTCCCATGCGTTATCGTAGTTTCTTACCGCTGTTCCGATAACGTCACGGCTTGCATCTACTCTACCGGTTGTGGAAATGTTCGGAATGTAGATAGTCTTACCGTTATCGCTCCAACGATAGCGGCCATTGTTCGGGGTTGCATAGAGCGCACCAAAATTAAGGGAATAGGGGTACGCCTGTGCAAGTGCTGCTGAATACTGTTCAGCGTAGTTAAGTGCGTTAGGCATAGTTTTCAAATCCTTTCATAAATAAACTTTGTCCTGTTGTTGTTACTCCTGCGGCGTAGGACGAACGCCGTTGAAGTGGAAATTAAACGCGTTTTTATCGGGGTTATTGCCCTGCGATCCCTGCGGTAACACTATCTGCGGTGCTTTATCACCGCCTGCCGTGTTCTCGTCCTCGGGGGTTTTCGGCTCTTCCTTGACGAACGCGCCGGGGTTGTCGGTATCGTACTGTGTCAGAAACTCGTCATAGCCGTACATCTGTTCACCGTCGATCTTGAAATTCTTGCTTTTTGCCTGTGCAAGAAAATCACGCTTTGCTGCGGGGGACGAAAATTTAAGTGCGCCGGACTTCTCACGGAGCATAAAGTCGTAAGCCTGTTCAGCGGTTTTCTTTTCCCATTCAGCCTTGTCACCGTCGTATTTCGCCTGTAACGCTGCAAGCGCGGACTGTGCCTCTGTAAGCTTTCCTGTGTCGGTCTGTGCCGCCGTAAGCTTTGCCTGTAAATCAGCCATATCCTTATTGCGCTGTTCAATCTGTGATTGCAGATCGCCAACCTGTGTGGATAAAGCATTGACCTTATCATCGTGCTTACCTTTTGCGACGTAGCCGCCCTCGGAAAGATCGACAAAACGTATCTGCTTTGCCTTGTCGGTCACTTTAGCGTTTGCTTCGTCAATAGCCGCCTGTACCTGTGCGTATAATTCCGGTGCTAAAACCTGTTCGAGCGTCATAGTTGCTCCTTTCTTTCGTGACAATATCTGTCCCGAAAACGACACTTTAAACCCCATATCGAGGGGGAGATATACAGACAGTTTAAACGTCATACCTGTTCTGGACAAATTAAAAAGCACCTCATTTTTCAATGAAATGCTTTCAAAACGTATTAAAAAGCGTAAAACGATTTAAAAAATGGCTTAAAAAGTGAAAATTTCACTTTTATATTCCAGATTTTAATGCTTTTTTGGAAAATCAATGAACTTTAATAGCCCTAAAGCCCTCTACCGTCATTCTATCCTGCCGCGGTGTAATTCCTGCCGTGTTTGCAACGTTGTAATACTTTGCCGCTAAAGCATTTATCCGCTTTTGGCATTCCTGTCGCAGCTCGGTATCTCCTGCCGCTTTTGCGGCTACAGCCGCGTCCTTTTGCCGCCGTACAGCCGTTTCTATCTGCCGCATAAGTTGTACCGCCTGATAGGTCGTATAGTGCTTACCGTCGATTTCACAGCCTTTAGCGTTTGCGGCTTTCCAGTCATCAAGCTGTTTATCCGTATATCGCCGTACCGAGTATCGTGTTGAAAACGACATAGCAATATGCATACAGTTCCATTCACCTATAGGTCTGCGGAAACCGTCATACATTCGCCCGTCCACGTCGATAAAGTCCTCACCCGCTTGCATCTTTTCAAATTCAGCCTTGAGAAGTACCCTGCCCTGCACGGGTTCGTGATCCGGCGCGGATCGTGCGTGCGCCGATATTTCAAACGCGTCGTACACCTCTGCACCGACTTCCTCGTTGATCTCTTCGCCTATCAGAATAGACGCTTGCTGTTGAAGCTGGTTTGAACCGTCGATTATGTTCTGCCGGACTGCTGTGTCAAGTCTGCGGTGATAGCCGCTTTCATATTGCACCTGCATCCCGTTCGTTCCCAGCTCGCGTACTGTCTGGCGTGTAGCTTCTTTGTAGTTCTCCACTCCAGACGAAACCGCCAGAATAGACTTGTCAACCGCCTGCCGGTATGTTTCCGAAACCGAGGTTGTGTTGGATATGTTCACCATACGTTCAGCAGTTTGAACGCTTATAAGCTGTGCAAGTCTCGAAACCCTTTCACGGCGCGGCTGCGGTAGTGGGTTTGTTTGCAGATACGCCGCAAATCGCTTGTCGGTGTATGTATCATTCAAGGCTTGATTATAAACCGTGAACAAGTCTGCTGTATTCAGCTTTGTTGCTGTGCGGAGTTTGTTGTTGATTTCCGCTATATCCGCGCCCATATCAGCCATTATAAGCATACGGTTGATACTTGATTGATTAAGCTCGCCTATCTTTTGGATAGTTTCAGCTATTTTGGTGATATAAAGCAGATTTATCACATCAAGGCGATCAAGTATTCGGTCAATAGCCGCCTCCATTTGTTTCTCGGTCATTTAATCACCCTTTACGGCGTTACCTGCGGCATCAAAGACTGCAAGTCAGCCATTTCGGACAACTTTTCGTCATTGATAGCCTTGACCGCCGCCTCTGCTTGAGCCTGCGTTTCCCCGAAATACCATTGACGCATTTCAGCTTTACCATACAGACCTGCATTCAACAGT
>CAKZZS010000030.1 GCA_937884975.1 uncultured Clostridia bacterium
ATTAACAATAGAAGCATATACATAAGACGAGGCAGGGATGAAAATCCCTGCCTTAACTTGTTTAATCATTTATCCGTCTTGACCAGTAAAATTTGGATTTTAGCAGATAATAACACTTATAATGATGAAATGATATGTAAAAAGTAATCTGTTAAAATAATTCGCATTTTCTCTGCTCTTGAGCAGTAAAAAATAATCAAAAAACGGCACTTATTTTTTGGAACGATTATTTCAATGAGTTTTTTGTAAATACGCTCAGTCCAAATAATCACCCACCGATAGACTAATGATTGTAAATTACAAATAATTGTGCTATTATATATTAGTATTAATAACCAACGAGGAGAAGCAAAATGCCTGATAACAGAAAAGAGCAGGAACGTGATGAACTGCACAGAGCGATATGGAGCATTGCCGATGATTTGCGCGGCAGCGTTGACGGGTGGGATTTCAAGAGCTATGTGCTTGGAATTATGTTTTACCGTTACATATCCGAGAACTTAACTAACTATATCAACGACGGCGAGGCGGCTGCAGGCGCAGTTGATTTTGACTATGCGCTTCTTTCAGACGAAGATGCAGAAGGTGCAAGAGAAGATCTTGTAAATACAAAGGGCTTCTTCATTCTGCCGTCAGAGCTTTTCTGCAACGTACGCAAGAAAGCGCCAAACGATGAAAACCTTAACGAAACGCTGGAAGGCGTATTCCGTCATATTGAGGAGTCAGCAAAGGGTTCTGCAAGCGAGGACGACTTTTCCGGTTTGTTTGATGACATTGACGTTAATTCAAATAAGCTTGGCGGTACGGTTGCAAAGCGTAATGACAAGCTCGTTAAACTCCTCAATGGCGTTGGCGATATGAACCTTGGCAACTATAAGGATAACACCATTGACGCATTCGGCGATGCTTATGAATACCTGATGAGTATGTATGCCAGCAACGCAGGTAAATCGGGAGGAGAGTTCTTCACGCCTCAGGAGGTTTCAGAGCTTCTTACACGCATAGCTGTTATCGGCAAAAAGGAAGTCAATAAGGTTTACGACCCTGCGTGCGGTTCGGGTTCACTCCTGCTGAAGTCGGCGAAGATTCTCGGTAAGGATAACGTCCGTCAAGGCTTCTTCGGTCAGGAAATCAATATCACGACTTATAACCTCTGCCGTATCAATATGTTCCTTCACGATATTGATTACGATAAGTTTGATATAGCAAATGAAGATACGCTTATCTCCCCGCAGCATTGGGACGATGAGCCTTTTGAAGTTATCGTTTCAAATCCGCCTTATTCCATTAAGTGGGAAGGTGATGACAATCCCGTTTTGATTAACGACCCGCGTTTTTCACCCGCTGGCGTACTCGCACCGAAATCAAAGGCTGACCTTGCGTTCATTATGCATAGCCTTTCTTGGCTTGCAACGAACGGTGTAGCTTCCATCGTATGCTTCCCTGGTATTATGTACCGTGGAGGCGCAGAAAAGAAAATCAGGCAGTATCTGATTGATAACAACTTTATCGACTGTATTATTCAGCTTCCCGATAATCTGTTTTTCGGTACATCCATCGCCACCTGTATTATGGTGCTGAAGAAATCCAAGACGGATAATAAAACGCTGTTCATTGACGCTTCCAAAGAGTGCATTAAGGTTACCAATTCCAATAAACTGACGGAAGAGAACATCAGCAAGATTGTATCCGAGGTTTTCACCCGTGAGGATGTTGATTACTTTGCCCGCCTTGTTCCGTATGAGGAAATCAAGGAGCAGGAATACAACCTTTCTGTTTCAACCTACGTTGAGCAGGAGGACACAAGAGAAAAGATTGATATAACCGAACTCAATGCACGCATTAAAGAAATCGTTGCAAGAGAAGAAGTGTTAAGAACAGAGATTGATAAAATCATTGCTGAAATAGAAAATTAAGGTACAAGTTATAAGGCATAAGGCACAAGGCATAGTGCAAAATGATTTTTTACAGGAGGAAGCATAACAAATAAGGTAAACGCAATACATATGCATTATGCCTTATAAATTATGCATTAGATAAAAGTGAGTAAACTTGATGAATTAATAAAAGAATTATGCCCTGATGGAGTGGAGTATAAACAATTACAAACCATTTCCCAAATCAAGCGTGGTGAAAGAATCACCAAAAAGCAAATAAAAGATGATGGTAAATACCAAGTAATTAGTGGTGGCGTTTATCCTATGGGATATTTTGATAACTATAATAGAAACGAAAATACTATTACAATTTCTTCTTATGGAGCAGCAGGATATGTAGGATTTCAAACTGAAAAGTTTTGGGCAAATGATGTTTGTTTAAGTGTATACCCGAATAACAACGTTGATAACAAGTATTTGTATTATGCATTAACCGCTCAGCAAAACTATATATACGCCAATACAACCAAAGCTATACCAGACCACATACCAACAAGTTTTTTAAACGAGTTGGAGATTCCGTTGCCAGACCTACTGATACAGCGTGAAATAGTCCATATTTTGGACTCTTTCACGCTGCTTACAGCAGAGCTTACAGCAGAGCTTACAGCAGAGCTTACAGCTCGCAGACAGCAATATGAATTTTACAGAGATTACCTTCTGAATTTTGAAGCAGATTCCTACTCCCTTGCGGATGATATTGAAAAGGTTAATGTGAGCAATGTTGAGTATAAGAAAATAGGCGATATTGCAACGGATATTTATCGTGGCGCAGGAATTAAGAGAACAGAGGTATCGGAAGAAGGAACTCCGTGTGTTAGATATGGTGAGATATACACAACTTACAATGTAACCTTTGATAAGTGCGTTTCGCATACCAATCCTGATTTTGTACCGAATAAGAAGTGGTTTGAACACGGGGATATTCTTTTTGCTATTACAGGAGAAAGCGTTGAAGAAATTGCCAAATCATGCGCTTATCTTGGCAACGACAAATGCCTTGCAGGCGGCGATATAGTTGTATTGAAGCACAAGCAGAATCCTAAATATCTTGCCTATGCCTTATCAACGACGAATGCACAAATGCAAAAAAGTAAAGGTAAGGTTAAAAGCAAGGTCGTTCATTCAAGTGTACCTGCTATATGCGATATTGTAGTTCCTATCCCGCCGCTTGAGGAGCAGGAAAGAATTGCAAATCTCATTGAAAAATTCGATTTGCTGTGTAACAATATTGCAAACGGCTTGCCTGCGGAAATTGACGCACGTCAGAAGCAGTATGAATATTACCGTGATGTTCTTCTGTCCTTTGATGAGGAGCGTCGTTCACATCTTGTTAAAGTAGAGAGAGAGAGAGAGAGCTGTGCCGCAGTAAAGCGTTAAAGTGGCTTAAACTCCAAGATGTTTTAACAATAAGAAACGGCAAAGATTACAAAGGATTTACACAAGGCGAAATACCTGTTTACGGTTCAGGCGGTATAATGACTTATATTGATACTGCTGCATACAATAAACCTTCTGTTCTTATACCGAGAAAAGGCTCAATAGACAAACTCTATTATGTTGATACACCATTCTGGACAGTGGACACCATATTCTACACAGAAATTGATACCGACATTGTTTTACCAAAATATGTGTATTATTGGTTACAAAAAGAACACCTTGAAAAGCTGAACACGGCTGGCGGTGTACCAAGTCTTACACAAGCAGTTCTTAACAAAGTAGGAATTGCAGTTCCGTCGCTTGAAGAACAAGAACGCATTGTATCCATTCTTGACCGCTTTGATAAACTCTGCAACGATATCAGCGAGGGTATTCCCGCCGAAATCGAAGCAAGACAGAAGCAGTATGAATACTACAGAGATAAACTATTGAGTTTTAAGGCATAAGGCATAAGGCATAAGGCATAAGGCATAAGGCATAAGGCACAAGGCATAAGTGAGGGGAAAGTGAGTGAAAAACAATAGTATTATAGTTGATAAATCAAAAGCTTTTGCAATTAGAATTATTAAATTATACCAATATTTGACTAATGAAAAAAAGGAGTTTGTTTTATCAAAACAACTTCTTCGCAGCGGTACGAGTATAGGTGCTAATATAAAAGAGGCTTCAAGAGCGCAAAGCAAACCCGATTTTATCTCAAAAAACAGCATTGCTTTAAAAGAAGCAAGTGAAACAGAATACTGGCTTGAACTTCTTCATGAAACTAATTATATTACTGACAAACAGTTTGAGAGTCTTTATAATGATAATGTAGAATTGATTAAAGTAATTACTTCTATAATTAAAACCACAAAAGAAAATATTGTGAAAGGATAATTATGCTTTATGCATTATGACTTTTGAATTATGAAAAACGACAGCGAAATAATTATCTACCAAACCGAAGACGGTGTTACAAAAATTGATGTAACGCTCAGCGATGAAACCGTCTGGCTTACTGCAAATCAAATGGCTGATTTATTTCAAAGGGATAAGTCGGTAATTTCAAGACATATTAATAACATTTTTAATGAAGGCGAGTTGAACAGGGATTCAGTTGTTGCAAAAATTGCAACAACTGCGTCTGACGGAAAAGAATATCAAGTTTTTTATTATAATCTTGATGTTATTATCTCTGTTGGCTACCGTGTTAAATCCTTGCGTGGAACACAATTTAGAATTTGGGCTACCAAAAGACTGAACGAATATATTCGCAAAGGTTTTGTGCTTGATGACGACAGGTTGAAAGGCGGAAGCAGATACTTCAAAGAGCTTTTACAGCGTGTTCGTGACATCAGGAGCAGCGAGCGAAACCTTTATCAGCAGGTTACTGATATTTACGCAACTTCTATTGACTATAATCCTAATGCCGAGCTGACAAGGGAGTTTTTCGCAACTGTTCAGAACAAAATGCACTATGCCGTTCATCAACATACTGCTGCTGAAGTAATTCATGACCGAGTTGACCGGAATAAGCCCTATGTGGGAATGACGAATTTTAAGGGCAAATATGTAACAAAAGACGATGTTAAAATCGCTAAAAACTATTTGAGCGAAAAAGAGCTTCAGGTGCTTAATTTGCTCGTTTCTCAATTCCTTGATTACGCTGAATTGCAAGCCCTTGAAGAAAACCCTATGACTATGCAGGAGTGGGCAAATGAGCTTGACAGGCAGCTTGCAAATAACAACCGACCGCTTCTGGAAGATAAGGGTAAAATATCCCATAAGAAAGCAATAGAAAAGGCAGAAAAAGAGTTTACTGCTTATCGTGAAAATGAAATGAAGACGCTTGAAAGCGACTTTGACAAAGCAGTAAAGAAACTTAAAGATAATAATTAATCTAAACCCCTCGAATTTGATGGGTTTAACCAAAAAAACATAGGTGAATATAATGAGCAATTACAACATAGTAATGTCAACAAGTGAAGCAACCGTTGTTGCCGAATACGAATCAAGTATTCAAAGAAGCGACGCTTATCAAAGCGAAGCGGCGCTTGAAAAAGCGTTTATCAAGCTACTGACCGAGCAGGGATATGAGTATGCCAAGCATATTACAGATTCGGTTATGATGATTGATAATCTGCGCAGACAGCTTGAAAAGCTTAATAATTACACCTTTACCGACAAGGAATGGAAACGATTTTTTGATAATAATATCGCTAATTCTAATGAGGGTATTGCTGAAAAGTCGCAGAAAATTCAGGAGGACTATGTTCAGGTTCTCAAGCGTGATGACGGAACCTCAAAGAACATCAAACTGATTGATAAAGAAAATATACATAACAACTCTTTACAGGTTATCAATCAGTTTGTTGAAAACAGCGGCGTTCACGATAATCGCTACGACGTTACCGTTCTTGTTAATGGCTTACCTTTGGTGCATATTGAATTAAAGCGCAGAGGTGTTGCACTTAAAGAAGCGTTTAATCAGATTAACCGTTATCAGCGTGAAAGCTTTTGGGCAGGCAGCGGGCTTTACGAGTATATTCAGGTATTTGTTATTTCAAACGGTACTAACACAAAATATTATTCCAATACCACCCGTGACAGCCACATAAAAGAAATGACTGCTGCCCGTAACAAAACGAAAAAGACAAGCAACAGCTTTGAATTTACTTCGTTTTGGGCAGACGCTAATAACAAAGTAATTAATGATCTCATTGACTTTACAAAGACCTTTTTTGCAAAGCATACGATATTAAATATTCTTACTCGTTACTGTATCTTTACCTCAGAAAAGATGCTTTTAGTAATGCGCCCGTATCAGATTGTAGCAACGGAACGCATTATTAACCGTATCGTTATTTCTACCAATTATAAGAAAACGGGGACTCTTGATGCCGGCGGTTACATCTGGCATACGACAGGTTCGGGCAAAACACTTACCTCTTTTAAGACTGCACTACTTGCTTCTAAAATGGATTTCATTGACAAGGTGCTGTTTGTCGTTGACCGTAAAGACCTTGACTATCAGACGATTAAGGAATATGACCGTTTTGAAAAGGGCGCCGCTAACGGGAATCGCAATACCGCCATTTTACAAAGGCAATTAGAGGATAAGGATGAAAAAGGCAGACCTCATTCCTATAATATTATTGTTACAACAATTCAAAAGTTAGATGTATTTATCAGCAAGAACAAAGTACATGATATTTACAATAAGCACGTAGTATTGATTTTTGACGAGTGCCACCGTTCGCAGTTTGGCGAGATGCACAAAAATATCGTTAAGCGATTTAATAATTATCATATTTTCGGATTTACAGGCACACCTATTTTTGCCGCAAATGCTTCAGGCAACGGTGCCGTTGATTTGAAAACTACAGAGCAGGCATTCGGCGAAAAACTTCATACTTATACTATTGTTGACGCTATTAATGATAAAAATGTTCTTCCGTTTAGAATCGATTTTATAAATACTATCAAATCCAAAGATGGCTCGAAAGACAGACAGGTTGCTGCTATTGATACCGAAGAAGCTTTGCAATCTCCCAAGCGTATAGAAGCAATTGTCGGCTATATTCTTGAACACTTTGACCAAAAAACAAGGCGTAATCAGTATTATGAAAGCAAAGGAAAGCGGCTGAACGGTTTTAATTCAATGTTTGCCGTTAGTTCTATTCCCGTTGCCAAAAAGTATTATTATGAATTCAAAAAGCAATTATCAGCTACACACAGAGATTTAACCGTTGCCACTATTTTTTCCTTTGCCGCTAACGAAGAAGAAAATGCGGACGGTATACTTGCTGATGAAAGCTTTGATACCGAAAGACTTGATGTAACCTCAAGAGAATTTCTTGACAGTGCTATTGATGATTACAACAAGAAATTCAAAACGAATTTTGATACCTCAAGCAAAGGCTTTCAGGATTATTATAAGGACTTATCCCAGAAGGTTAAGGACAGAGAGGTTGACCTTTTGATTGTTGTTAATATGTTCCTTACGGGCTTTGACGCAACAACTCTCAATACGCTCTGGGTGGATAAAAACCTGAAGCAGCACGGCTTGATTCAGGCGTTTTCAAGAACAAACCGTATTCTGAACTCCGTAAAAACATACGGTAATATCGTTTGCTTTAGAAATTTAGAGCAGGAAACGAACGACGCAATTTCTCTTTTTGGAGACAAAAATGCAAGCGGTATTGTCCTTCTGAAATCTTATGATGATTACTACTTCGGTTATACTGATGATAAAGGAAGAAAGGTTAAGGGCTACGAGGAACGCATTGCCGAGTTAATCCAAAAGTATCCGCTTGGACAGGAAATAGTAGGCGAAAAAGCAAAGAAAGATTTTGTTGTCCTATTTGGAAATATCCTTCGCTTACGTAACATTCTTTCCTCTTTTGACCGTTTTGAAGGTGAAGAAATCTTACTTACAAGCGACCTCCAGAATTACACAAGTCTCTATCTTGACATTCGTGAGGAGTTTAAACCTGACGGAGAAAAGGAAAGCATAGTAGAAGATGTTGTCTTTGAAATGGAGCTTGTTAAGCAGCTTGAGGTTAATATCGACTACATTCTTATGCTCGTTGCGAAATATCATAAGAGTAATTGTACGGATAAAGAAATTGTCGGTGCGATTGATAAAGCAATTAAGTCAAGCTTAGAACTTCGCTCTAAAAAGGAATTGATAGATGCATTTATAGCTCGTTTAAATACCGTTAATGATGTTCAGGAGGACTGGAAAAAATTCGTCTATGAGCAAAAAGAAAAGGATATTACACAGATAATTAACGAGCAAAAACTAAAGTCTGCTGAAACAAGAAAGTTCATAAATAACTCTTTCCGTGACGGTGTTTTGAAAACAACCGGAACAGATATAGATAAAATCCTTCCGCCAGTATCAAGATTTTCAAAGGATAATAACAGAACTGCAATCAAAGAAAAGGTTATATCTATCCTTCAAAAATTCTTTGAAAAGTACTTCGGTTTAATCTCTCCTGAACACGATAGCGACTCCATGGACATTTCAAATGATGAAGAAGTCGGTGCGTATACCGTAACTGAAATTAAATAACTCTTTGTTGGTGCCCTTGTAAGAGGGCACTAATTTTATGCAAACTTTCGTTCCAATAATTATTGACAAACGAACATTTGTTTGATATAATGACTTTACAAATTAAATATGTGTTTATGAGTGAATGGTAAATGCGAGTAGAATAATTAGAGAGTAAAGAGTCGTTTGAATGGTGAAGTAAACACAGA
>CAKZZS010000031.1 GCA_937884975.1 uncultured Clostridia bacterium
CAATCTCTCTTGCTTGGTTAGCAATGTTTGTCATCTTCTGCACCCACAGCATTTGGTTGTCAGCCTTCAACTGCTCTGTAACACCTTGCTTCTCTGCAAGTTGTGTAATGAGAGTATCATACATTTCATTTGCTCTAACATCCACCTCGTGCAAATGCATATTCAATTTGCATTGTACCATTAGTGAGGTGCAGAACGCAGGGTGATGCTCTTTGATATAATCATAATATCTCATACCCCAAATGCCAATTTCATAATGTGTTTCAGTTGAAATCAGGTTTGGCAGATAAACTCCATTTACAAGCGTATAATCAAGTCCGTTCTTCTCATCAGTAATATGCTTTCTCATTGCATTTTCCTCCAATATTAATGTTTTTAATAATTGTTGTAAAATGCAAAATGCCATAACGATTGTTTCTACTTACTTTCAAAACCTTCGTTATGGCACCTTCTCTAACGTTTCAGGCGGTTTTGTTTTTCTGGAAAAGTACATTTCCAAAATATATTATATTTTTTTGACCAAAAAACGAATCTGAGCACGCAAGCTCCAAGTTTCTATGAACACGCCATTTTTTTGCTCGTGTTAGAAGCTCATTTTACAGTGGATTTCAGGAAACCCTTTATATATTGTTTATGGATATTTATTGCACGGATAGTTATAAATGCATTACATGTTTTTATCAATCTGTGTTTATTCATATTCCACGGTTGCCGGAGGTTTTGAGGTTATATCATAAACCACTCTGTTAATCCCCTTACATTCGTTTGTGATTCTGTTTGATACCTTTGCAAGAATGTCATAGGGAATTCTTGCCCAGTCGGCGGTCATAAAATCGTCGGTTGTTACTGCCCTTATGATTATAAGGTTTTCATAGGTTCTGTGGTCGCCCATAACTCCGACCGTCTTAACGTCGGGCAGAACGCAGAAAAATTGCGACATATTTCTTTCATAGCCGTTTCGCGCCATCTCATCACGCAGAACGAAATCTGCATCCTGTAATAGCCTTATTTTTTCTTCGGTTATTTCACCGATTATTCGCACGCCGAGTCCCGGGCCCGGGAACGGCTGACGCCACACGAGTTCACGCGGAATGCCGAGCTTTTCGCCGACGCGTCTTACCTCATCCTTGAACAGATCCGCAAGTGGCTCTATTATGCCGAGAAATTCAACGTCTTCGGGAGTATTTACCCTGTTATGATGGGTTTTAATAACTGCGGCGTCGCCTTTTCCCGATTCAATACAGTCGGGATAAATCGTACCCTGCGCGAAAAAGCCCTTGTCATTCTGTTTTCTGATTTCGTTCCAGAAAACATTGAAAAACTCGGTGCCGATTATCTTTCTTTTTTCTTCGGGGTCGGTAACGCCCTTGAGCTTTGAAAGAAAATGCTCGCCGCAATTTACTCTGACAAAATTCATATCAAAAAGCGAGGTGAAGGTCTTTTCAACAAAATCTCCCTCGTTTTTTCTCATTAAGCCCTGATCAACAAAAACGCAGGTGAGCTGTTTGCCGACCGCCTTTGACAAAAGCGCGGCGGCAACAGAGCTGTCAACTCCGCCCGAAAGACCGAGGATGACATTTTTATCACCGATTTGATTTTTCAGCTTTTCAACCGTAGAGTCGATAAAGCTGTCCATAACCCAGTCGCCTTTACAGCCGCAGACGGAGTAAAGGAAATTGTATAAAATCTGATCACCGAATTGAGAATGAGTTACCTCCGGATGGAACTGAACGGCATAGATATTCTTCTTTGTGTTCTGCATTGCGGCGCAGGGACAGTCGGGAGTAAAAGCCGTAATCTCATAATTTTCGGGAACAGATGAAATATAGTCCGTATGGCTCATCCATACTATCGATTTTTCGGGAATGTTCTCAAACAAAGGCGATTTTTTTGCAGTCAGCTCAATTTTGCCGTATTCCGAAACAGGCGCGGTTGAAACAGTGCCGTTTTCCATCCAGGCAATAAGCTGGCAACCGTAGCAAATGCCGAGAACGGGTACGCCGAGGTCAAGTATTTCACGGGTGTAATGAGGCGAGGACATATCAAAAACGGAATTCGGACCGCCCGTAAAAATGATACCCTTATACTTGTTTTTTCTTATTGTGTCAAGGTCTGTTGTGTAAGGCAAAATCTCCGCAAAAACTCTGTGGTCGCGCACACGCCGCGCGATAAGCTGATTATACTGCCCTCCGAAATCAAGAACCAGGATTTTTTCCATATTATCACCCCGAAAGAAAGTTGCTTCTATTATACCAAATTAAGCGTGCATTTCAAGAGAAATACACGCTTTTTTTAAAGAAGAATAATATTGTGGTCCTTACACTCTTTTCGCATTTCATCTGACCAGACCGAGCATTGAACCTCTCCGATATGCGCTTTCTGCAGAAGCAGCATACAAAGCCTTGACTGACCTATGCCGCCGCCGACGGTAAGAGGAAGGGTGCCCTCAAGTATGCCCTTGTGGAAGGGGAACTTTTCTCTTTCAAGGCAGTTTTCCTTTTCAAGCTGTCTGTGCAGACTTTCCGCGTCTACGCGAATGCCCATTGAAGATATTTCAAAAGCACATTTGAGAGTATCGTTCCAGGTGAAGATGTCACCGTTAAGCTCCCAGTCATCATAGTCGGGAGCTCGTCCGTCGTGCTTTTTGCCGCTTTTGAGAGTGCCGCCGATTTGCATAATAAAGGTTGTTCCGTGAGATTTGACAATTTCATTTTCTCTTTCTCTCGGAGTCTTGTCGGGATATAAGTCCTCAAGCTGCTGCGTAGTAATGAAAAACACCTCCTTGTTCATTTCAAACGAAAGCATGGGGTATTTCTCTTTCACAACTTCATTTGTTTCGACAATAGCCTTGACAATTTTTCTGACGGTTTCCTTAAGAAATTCAACATTCCTTTCATCCTTTGAAATGACCTTGCACCAGTCCCATTGGTCAACAAAAAGCGAATGAAGATTATCTGTATCGTCGTCGCGGCGTATAGCGTTCATATCGGTATAAATACCCTCGCCGTGCTCATAGCCGTAGTTATAAAGAGCCATTCTTTTCCACTTTGCAAGAGACTGAACAACCTCGGCTTCGCCGTCAATATTTTTCATTGTAAAATGAACTTTTCTCTCAACGCCGTTAAGGTCGTCGTTGATACCGCTTGCCTTGGTTACCATAATCGGCGCGGTAATCCTGTCAAGATGAAGCGCCTTTGAAAGCTTTAACTGAAACGTGTCTTTTACTGTTTTTATAGCATACTGCGTTTCTCTTTGAGTCAATTTGCTTTTATATGCTTCAGGATAAATCATTTTAATCCTCCTTAAAAGTTAACCATATATTTTTCAATTTCCCAGGGCGTAACCTTGGCTTTGTACTCATCCCATTCTGCTTTTTTGCCCTTTATGTAGTTATCGAAAATATGAGAGCCTACTGTTTCTTTTATAAACGGGTCATTTTCGGCTTCGGTTATCGCTTCCTCCAAAGAACCGGGCAGACATTCAATGCCTTTTTCCTTTAATTTATCATCAGAAAGAACGAATACGTTTTCGTCATACGACGGTTTAGGAACAAGACCTCTTTTTATTCCGTCAAGTCCTGCCGCAAGGCAAAGCGCCATTTCAAGATACGGGTTACAGGTCGGGTCGGGACAGCGAAGTTCAACTCTTGTTCCTTTTCCTCTTGACGCAGGGATTCGTACAAGACAGCTTCTGTTTGAGGTTGACCATACAAGATAGCTCGGCGCTTCGTAACCCGGAACAAGTCTTTTATACGAGTTTACGGTCGGGTTAGAGAAAGCCGCTATGCCCTTGATATGCTCCATAATTCCTGCGATAAACGAATACGCCTCTTTTGAAAGACCTAATTCGCCTTTTGGGTCGTCAAATATGTTTTTGCCTGTCTTAACATCGTAAAGACTCATATTTGTGTGCATACCGCTGCCGTTAATACCGTAAATGGGCTTGGGCATAAAGGTTGCGTGAAGATTATGCATTGTTGCAAAGGTCTTTACAACGTGCTTGAAGGTCATAACCCTGTCGGCTGTAAGCAAGCCGTCGCCGAACTGGAAGTCAATTTCGTGCTGACCTGCGGCAACCTCGTGATGAGACGCCTCAATTGTAAAGCCCATATCCACAAGCGCAAGACATATATCCCTTCTGCAATTTTCGCCGTGGTCAATGGGATTTAAGTCAAAATATCCTGCTTCGTCGCCCGTTTCCATTGTAGGCTTTCCTTTATCGTCGAGCTTAAAAAGGAAGAACTCGCACTCGGGACCCACATTAAAGCCGTAACCGAGCTTTTTTGCTTCGTCCATTACTTTTATGAGAATATTTCTCGGGTCCCCCTCGAAAGGCGTTTTATTGTCTGATTTGTATACCGAGCAGATAAGCCGCCCCGTCTGATACTGCTGATGCTTTCTCCACGGAACTATTGCCCAGGTGTCATAATCGGGATGAAGGTACATATCGCTCTCGTCAATTCTTACGAAGCCGTCTATTGAAGAGCCGTCAAACATAATTTCGTTGTCAAGCGCCTTTTCAAGCTGTGAAACGGTAATGGCAACATTTTTCATTATGCCGAACAGGTCCGTAAACTGAAGACGGACAAATTCAACATTGTTTTCCTTTGCGCTTTTAAGAATTTCTGCTTTTGTCATTTTCTTTTCCTCCCAATAATTCCTTTATTTTTTCCGCTGCCTGCTCTGTTTCCCGAACGCTTCCGAAGGATGTGAAACGGAAGTACCCGTCTGCGTTCTCACCAAAGCCGATACCGGGTGTTCCGATTATACCTGCATTGGTAAGAAGGAAATCAAAGAAATCCCAGCTTTTCATATTGTCGGGACATTTTACAAACAGATACGGCGCGTTTTTTCCTCCGCAGTACCGTAAACCGATACTGTCAAACGTATCTGTCAGAATTTTTGCATTCTTTTTATATACATTTATGTTTTCTTTTATTTGTTTTTGTCCTGCGTCGGTAAAAACTGCCGAGGCGCCTTTCTGAATAATATATGAAACGCCGTTTGTTTTTGTGGTTCTGTTGCGAACCCACATTGAATTTAGATTCATTCCCATTCGGTTAAGATTTTTCGGTATTATTGTGTATCCGAGCCGAGTTCCAGTAAAACCTGCCGTTTTTGAAAGCGAACAGATTTCAATTGCACATTCTCTTGCGCCCTCAATTTCAAAAATACTGTGCGGTATTTCCTCATCCTCAATAAACGCTTCATAAGCCGCGTCAAAAAGAATAACCGAGCCGTTTTTATTTGCATATCGGACCCAGCAAGCGAGTTTTTCCTTTGTGAAAACCGCGCCTGTCGGGTTATTCGGTGAACAGATATAAATAATATCCGCTTTAATGCTTTCATCGGGATAAGGCGCAAAGCCTTCCTTTTCGCTTGAGGGGAAATGAATAATCCGTCTTCCTGCCATTACGTTTGCATCAACATAAGCCGGATACGCAGGCTCAATAATCAAAGCGGAATTGCTTTTGTCAAACAGGTCAAGAATATCGCCTAATTCATCGCTCGCTCCGCTGGAAATGAATACCTCGTCGGGTTCAATTTCAAGTTTTCTGCCTTTGTAGTATTCGGAAATTGCCTCTCTTAAAAACGGTGCGCCGCATTCGGGCATATATCCATGAAAGGTCTGCTGACCTGACTGGTCGTTTACGGCGTTATGCAGCTGCCTTATTACCTCTTCGCAAAGGGGCAGCGAAACGTCGCCTATGCCAAGGTGAAGCAGCTCTTTTTCGGGATTCTCTTTTTGAAACGCCTTGACCTTTTGCGCTATGTTATAAAAAAGGTAAGAGTCCTCAAGACGCGAATAATTCATATTCGGTTTTACCATAAATCGCACTCCCCCTCGAAAACAGTTTCGGCAGGTCCCGTCATTGTTATATCAAAGCTTTCGGAAACGGTTACTGTCAGCTCTCCGCCGTCAAGTATTACAGTTACGGGCACATTCACCTTGCAAATACCTTTTTTTACGCAAGCCGCAACCGAAGCGCACGAGCCTGTTCCGCAAGCCAAGGTTATTCCGCTTCCGCGTTCCCAGACACGCATACGGATATCAAAGGGTGAAAGCACCTGAATAAACTCCGCATTCACGCCATCGGGGAAAAGGCTGTTGTGTTCAATTAAAGGACCGATTTTTTCAAGTTCAATTGTTTCAACGGAATCGGTAAAGAAAACCGCGTGAGGGTTACCCACGGAAACGGGAACGCACGAAAGCGTTTCACCGTTTATCAGAACGGATAAATCCTTTGAAACTTCAGCCTTTCCCATATCGACTGCAACTGTTTTTACATTTCCGTCAGAAGTGTTGAGTTTCAGCGTTTTAATACCCGAAAGGGTCTCAACCGTTATTTCGGTTTTATGGGTGTATCTTTTATCGTAAACGTATTTCCCGACGCATCTTATACCGTTTCCGCACATTTTAGCCTCGCTTCCGTCGGCATTAAAAATACGCATTCTGAAATCGGCCTTTTGGGACGGTGAAATGTAAATCATACCGTCCGAGCCGACGCCAAAATGCCTGTCGGAAAGTTTTTTGCATATTTCGGAAATGTTCTCGGGAACGACTGAGTAAACATAAAGATAATCGTTGCCGAGCGCCTGCATTTTTGTAAATTTCATTTTTCATCCTTTACAGTGTGAAATAAATAATAACCGCGCCGTGCGGCACAGTGACAGCTATGCCGCACGGTGGGTAAAGAATATCGCCTGTCGGTTGTATTATTATTTGAACGATTACATTTTTTTACAGGCGATTACCCTTTTAAGAAATAATACCTGCTCTTTCTTTTGCCGCTTTAATAAAGCCCTTAAAAAGAGGGTGGGGTTTATTAGGTCTGGATTTGAATTCCGGATGGTACTGGACTCCGACAAAGAATGGTCTGTCAGTCAGCTCAACCGTCTCGACAAGCGTTCCGTCCGGCGACAAGCCGCTTAAGGTTAAACCGCATTTTTCAAGAATTTCACGGTAGTCATTATTAAATTCGTAACGGTGTCTGTGGCGCTCGCTAATGCTTTTTGCGTCATAGCAACGTTCCATAGTCGTACCCGAAACAATTTCGCAAGGATATGCGCCAAGGCGAAGCGTTCCGCCCTTATCAATTTCATCACTCTGACCGGGCATAAAGTCGATAACCTTGTTTTTGCAAAGTTCGTCAAATTCGCCTGAATTAGCGTCGGTAATGCCGGCAACGTTTCTTGCGTATTCAATAACGGAAATCTGCATACCCAGACAAATTCCGAAATAAGGGATATTGTTTTCACGCGCATATCTTGCCGCTTCAATCATCCCTTCAATTCCTCTGCCTCCGAAGCCGCCCGGAACAATTATTCCGTCAAGCTTTCCAAGCTTTTCCGAGGAATTTTCTTTTGTAATCGCTTCGGAATCAAGCCAATGTATTTTAATATGAGTGTTGTAAAAATAACCCGCGTGTCTTAACGCCTCCGCAACAGACAGATATGCGTCATGAAGCTCGGTATATTTTCCGACAAGACCGATATTTACCGTATAAGGTCTCGATTTGATTTTTTCAACCATTTCCGACCACTCATTAAGATCGGGTTGGGGGGTGTCTATACCGAGCTCACGGCATACAATTGATGAAAAATTCGATTTTTCAAGCATAAGCGGAGCTTCGTAAAGATTCGGAAGAGTTATGTTTTCAATTACGCAGTCACTCTTTACATTACAAAACAGGGAAATCTTTTTGAATATCGATTCCTCAAGCGGTTCGTCACAGCGAAGTACAATGATATTCGGATTAACGCCCATCCCCTGTAGTTCCTTAACGGAGTGCTGCGTAGGTTTTGACTTATGTTCCTCGCTTCCGTGAAGATAGGGGACAAGAGTAACATGAATAAATAAACTGTTCTCTCTTCCGACCTCAAGTGAAATCTGACGTATCGCCTCAATAAACGGCTGACTTTCGATATCGCCTATCGTTCCGCCGATTTCGGTAATTACAACATCGGCATTTGTCTTTTTGCCGACGCGGTAAACAAAATCCTTTATTTCATTTGTAATATGAGGAATAACCTGAACAGTCGAGCCGAGGTATTCACCGCGTCTTTCTTTGTTGAGTACGTTCCAGTAAACCTTTCCCGTAGTGAGATTTGAATATTTATTCAAATCCTCATCAATAAATCTTTCATAATGACCGAGGTCAAGATCAGTTTCCGCTCCGTCCTCAGTAACGTAGACTTCGCCGTGCTGAAACGGACTCATAGTGCCCGGGTCAACGTTTATATAAGGGTCGAGCTTCTGCGCGGCAACCTTTAATCCCCTTGCCTTTAAAAGCCTGCCTAGGGACGCGGCTGTAATGCCCTTGCCGAGTCCCGAAACAACGCCGCCGGTTACAAAAATATATTTTGTCATATTTTTCACCTAATCCCAGGAAGTTGTATTAAAGCAGTATTCGCAGGTGTCGTCCCTGCCGGAATTTATGAACTGACCGTTAGGGCTTTTCGGCTGAACATTACTGTTATCGCCCTCTTCGATTTCTCTGATTTCAATCATGTGAAATATCGGAGAAATAATTGTTTCCTTTATCATAATCAAACCTCCTAAAAAAAGAGTAAAGGGCACCATTGATGTTTTACACCAATGACGCCCTTGCCATTTATTATATTTTATTTCTATTATCAGACAACGCCCTGCGCTATCATAGCGTCGGCAACCTTTTCAAAGCCGGCGATATTTGCGCCTGCGACGTAATCGTTTTCAAGGTTGTATTTTCTTGCCGCTGCGTCAATATTGTGATAAATGTTTACCATAATATTCTGAAGCATATTGTCAACCTTTTCAAACGACCAGTATACTCTTTCGGAGTTCTGGCTCATTTCAAGCGCAGAGGTTGCAACGCCGCCGGCATTTGCAGCCTTACCGGGAAGGAAGAGCACGCCGTTTTCCTGAAGAAAAACAGTTGCATCTCTTGTAGTAGGCATATTTGCGCCCTCGCAAACCGCGATAACGCCGTTTGCTACAAGCTGTTTTGCATCCTCAAGATGAAGCTCATTCTGCGTAGCGCACGGAAGAGCAATATCACATTTAATGCTCCATACTCCTCTGCCCTCGTGATATTCGGCTGAAGGACGCGCTGCGGCATATTCGGTAAGTCTTGCTCTTTTAACTTCCTTAACCTCTTTAAGAAGAGCAACGTCAATTCCCTCGGGATCATAAATCCAACCAGTAAAATCCGAAACCGTAACAACCTTTGCGCCCATCATCTTTGCCTTTTCAACGGCATAAATTGCAACGTTACCCGAACCTGAAACGCAAACCGTCTTGCCCGACATCTCCTGACCGTGGCACTTAAGCATTTCTTCGGTAATGTAAAGCAGACCGTAACCCGTAGCCTCGGTTCTTGTAAGCGAACCGCCGTAGGAAAGACCTTTACCTGTCAGAACGCCCTCGTATCTTTTCTGAATTCTCTTGTACTGGCCGAACATATATCCGATTTCTCTTCCGCCGACTCCGATATCGCCTGCCGGAACGTCCGTGTTTTCGCCGATAACCTTACAAAGCTCGGTCATAAACGACTGACAGAACATCATAATCTCTCTGTCGCTCTTGCCCTTCGGGTCAAAGTCCGAGCCGCCCTTACCGCCGCCTATGGGGAGACCGGTAAGCGAATTCTTGAAAATCTGTTCAAAGCCGAGAAACTTAATAACCGAAAGCGTAACGCTCGGGTGTAATCTCAAGCCGCCCTTGTACGGACCTATTGCGGAATTAAACTGAACGCGGTACGCACGGTTAACGTGTACCTGACCGTTATCGTCAATCCACGGAACACGGAAGCGGAAAATTCTTTCGGGCTCGACAAGTCTTTCAAGAAGCGCGAGCTTTCTGTATTTTTCCTCGTTCGCCTCAATAACGGGGCGAAGCGAATCAAAAACCTCGCTTACCGCCTGTAAGAACTCCGGCTCGTTTCCGTCTCTTTTTTTCAAAAACTCCATTACTTCATCAACATATGCCATAACTCTTCTCCTCCTGAAAAGCAGAAAAGGCACCTTTCGTGTGAAAAATCACATGAAAGACGCCCTTGCCTTTTATTTATGAAATTAAATAAAAAGAGTCCTTGAGTGTTGCGCTCAAAGACTCCTTTGCCTTTACGAATAAAAATTTTACACCCTGCAAGGTGCTTTGTCAAGACTTTTTTCATTTTTTCTTGACAATAAAAGGCGCGTGATATATTATATTTGTATGAGCAAAGGCGTTCATTAAATTCGGACTGACGTCCGCTTTTAATGGGCGCATTTTTACTTTGAAAGAAGGTATCAGTATGAAATATACCAAAGATGAGGTTATGCAGTTTTGCGTTGAGGAGGACGTTAAGTTTGTCCGTCTTGCATTCTGCGACGTTTTCGGAAGGCAGAAAAATATTTCTATTCTGGCTGATGAGTTACCCCGTGCTTTTGAGTACGGTATCACAATAGACGGCTCTGCTATTTCGGGCTTCGGCGGTGAGGTGCATTCGGATTTACTCTTACATCCCGACTGCGATACGCTTTGCGTTCTGCCGTGGAGACCGGAACACGGAAAGGTTGTCAGAATGTACTGCTCCATCACCTACCCTGACTCGAGACCATTTGAATGCGACACAAGAGCGGTTCTCATAAAAGCAGTTAAAGAGGCAGAAAAGGCAGGATATGATTTTCGTTTCGGCGCGGAACAGGAATTTTATCTTTTTAAGCTCGATGAAAACGACGAGCCTACCGATATACCTTACGATAATGCGACGTATATGGACCTGGCTCCGCAGGACAGGGGCGAAAATATCCGTCGTGAAATCTGTTTGACTCTTGAACAGATGGGAATTAAACCCGAAAGCTCACATCACGAGGAGGGTCCCGGGCAAAATGAAATCGATTTTCGCTATTCCGATCCGCTGACTGCCGCCGATAATGTTATGACATTCCAGACGGTTGTAAATACAGTTGCAAAGCGCAACGGACTTTATGCCGATTTTACGGCTAAGCCGCTTGAAAATCTGCCCGGAAACGGCTTTCACATTAACTTCTCGGTTTCTTCTCAAAGGGAAAGCAATGTAATGCCCTATACAATAGCCGGCGTGCTTGATAAGGCGGTTGATATGACTGCGTTCCTTAATCCGACGGAAAAATCATACGAAAGACTCGGCAACAATAAAGCCCCGAAATACGTTTCCTGGTCAAGTGAAAACCGTTCACAGCTTGTAAGAATACCTGCGGCATACGGCGAATACAAGAGAGCGGAGCTTCGTTCTCCCGACCCGACGGTAAATCCGTATATTGGCTTTGCGCTTATTATTTATGCCGGACTTTACGGAATTGAAAACAGGCTTGAGCTTCCCTATGTTGCCGATTTTAATCTTTTTACCGCAAACGAGGAACAGCTTGCAAAGTTCAAAAAGCTTCCCTCAACTCTTGGTGAAGCGAGAAATATAGCGCTCCAAAGCGAATTTATTAAAAAGCATATTCCCGAAAAAATACTTGAAATTCTTAAATAATCAATAATAAAAATCACAAAAAGGAGGGAGCATTACGGAACTTGAAGAGCGAATCTACAGCGTGCTCGTTGTATCGTCAAGCGAAAAATTCAATAGCGAAACTGCGTTAATGCTCCCGGAATCACTTTTTTACCCCGTTGCATTTGTAACCGATATCAGCGCTGCCAAAAGAGCAAAGGCGCAAAGGCATTTTGACTTTATTATTGTCAATTCGCCGCTTAAGGACGGCTTCGGAACGGATTTTGCAGTTGATTCAAGCGAATCAAAAAATACGGTTGTTCTTCAGCTTGTAAAGACGGATTTGTATGACGAAATAAACGAAAGGAATTCTTCCTGCGGCGTTTTTACACTGCCGAAGCCAATTTCAAGACAGAGCATGATAAACGCCCTGCATTGGATGATAACGACCAAGGCAAAGGTTGCGCGTATTGAAAGCAAGGCAGTTTCAATCGAAGACAAAATGCAGGAAATCCGACTTGTAAACAAGGCAAAATGGCTGCTGATAGACAAAAAGAAAATGGCAGAGCCCGACGCTCACCGCTTTATTGAAAAAGGAGCCATGGACCGCTGCGTCCCGAAACGGGTTATTGCAGAGGAGATAATAAAAAAATATTCATAACCTATTCGAAAAAAGAACCCCTTTGTTTTCAGCAAAGGGGTTTATAAATTGTTTGTGCATATTCACCTTATCGGGGATAGGTCAGTTTGTTTCCCTCCGAAATATTGTAAAAAGGTTACTGAAAAAACGACCACTTTTAGTCTATATCCGGGACAAAAAATGGGCCGTGCAGGATAGTACAGTTCCAGATTTTTTGGGGAGCAGGAGGCCGCGCGTTCGAGTCGCGCCACTCGGATTAAAAAACCGCTTGAAACAAACGTTTCAGGCGGTTTTTAATTATATATTTTTTTCGTTATCTGTTCTTAAGAACCTCAATAACATAATCGGGGATGTCCGAAATAAGTGCGTCGCAACCCCATTCGGTAAGTCTTAATATATCCCCTTTTTCATTGACTGTCCAAACGTTTACGAGCATACCCATTTCGTGAAGGCGTTTTACCTCGTCTTCAGTTATAAGCTTTCTGTCCGGATGGGCGGCATTCGCATTAAGCTGGGCGCAGTACTTTTCAACGCCGAACGCCATTATTTCCTTGCCCAGATCGTCATCCTCATAAAGAAGTCCGGTTCTTATGGAGGGGTCGATTTCCTTTGACTCCCTTATGCACTCGGGATTAAAGCAGGAAATGATTACGCTGTCCTGTAAATTAAATTTATGAACCTGCTCAATTGTACGCTTAACAAGGTCGTTTTTTGTCTTAGGAGCTTTGATTTCAATGTTAATAAGCTTCATACCCTTAACTACGTCAAGGCATTCGGAAAGCGTGGGCAGAGTAACTCCCCTGAACTCGTCCGAGAAATATGAGCCGAAATCAAATTTTTTGAGCTGTTCGCAGGTGTAAGAGTCTATAAGTCCCTTTCCGTCGGAGGTGGCATCAATAGTGTAATTATGACAGATAACTATTTCGCCGTCCTTTGAAAGATGGACGTCCGTTTCAATACCGTCGGCATTGAATTCAACCGCCTTTTTAAAAGCAGGAAGTGTGTTCTGAGGAGCTCTTTTATTAGCGCCTCTGTGAGCTAAAACAAGTGGCATAACCGTTTACCCCTTTTTAAAAAAATTGTCATTTATATTCTATAAAAAAAGATCTGACTTGTAAAGATGTTTTAATGAGTTTTCGGCGTTCTGATTATTTGCTCATTTTACTGCAGAGCCTATTATGGATTAAAGAAAGAATAAGCGAAAGAAGAACAAATACGCTTATTCCGAGAATAAGCATAGGCAGCATCAGTAGATACGCCGAAGCAGTGTTTAATTCCTTTCCGTTAAAAAACATATTCCAGAAAAACTCGGGACGGTAAAACGGATAGGGATAAAACTGCGGATTTGACCCTGCTCCGCGAACTATTGAAAAAACGGAGTACACAAATGGATAAATTCCGATAATCCAAAGCTTTTTCCTTTGTATTTTTTCGTCCGTGGGCGGAATTAAAAACAGTATTAACATAAACGGCGGCATTATCATATGGTGAAAAACCTGAACCGTGCCGAGCATTGCGTGCTGAAAATTATCCCATGAAAGCGGAGGGGTCATTTTCATCGGTATTCCGCCGCAGTAAACCATTCCCGTGACAAGAATATATGTAGTTACTGCGAGCCTTACCATAGGTGAAAAAGCGATTTTCTTTGCCCTTTCGTTTCCGAAAACAGCCGCGCCGAGACACAGCAGATAGACGCTGACAAGGATATTTGACTGAACGGTGAAAAATGAGAAGAAATTAAACCGTCCGTAGTCAATTTCGTAATAGCCGGGCACGTATTCAAACTCATAGCAGACAATTCTCATAATTATAATTGCCACGCCTATAAGTCCCGTAAAAATCATCAGCGCACCGAAGGGCTTATTTTTCATAAGAGGCCTTAATTTATAATCCATTTTCACACCTCAGGCAATATCAGTTATCAGACAGCTTGTAGCCGTTTTTCATATTTTTGCTCGCTTCTTCAAGAACTCTTGTGAGCGTGAAGGCGGTCTGCTCCTTTACCATTTTGCAGATTTCTTCGTTTGCCTTTTCAGTCAGTGAAAAATCCTTTGACTCGGTCATTTTTTTGTCATATTCAAGAATTATTTTCCTGCCCTCGGTAATGACTTTGTCCTCATATCTTTCAATATGCTGAACGCAGTCGGGGTAGTTATGGTCGGCAAGCGCGCCGATAAGACGGCTGTTCCAGTAAAGGTTTTCGGTTGACGCCTCAAGGCCTACGTTGCTTAAATATTTCGGAGCCTTTGAAACAGCGGTGTAAATCGGCATAACGGGATTAAAGGCAGTTGAGCCGAAGCAGACCCATTCAATTCCCTTTAACGGCTCGGCAACGCCGGATCTTATCTGACAAATAGAAGAAACGCCCGTGCGGTTAATTCCAATTGAACGGTATATTCCGTTTTTGCCCGTATCCTTGCTTGAATAAGGGTTGTAGGGAGTGCCCTGGTAGTGACCTGAAATAAGGTATTTAACATCCTCAACGGCAACCTTTCTGTCGGGAACAAGCGCCCAGGGGATATTGTCGCTTTCGGGTGTGAATTCGGCATTTTCGCCGTCCCAGCGGTGCGAATAAGGATTTAAGTATCTTCCCATAAACCACGCTCTTGGAGTATTGTAGATATGGTCCATATCCGTATGAGAGCCGAATATGTCACGGGGGTTGAATACGCCGCTTTTATTTAAGTCAAGATTATTGTCCTTTATAAATTCCTTAAGGTCTTTGGAACAAAGGTGAGCCTTTTTCTTTCCGAAGGCGTCTTCAAGGTCAAACGAGTCCATACCGAACTGGTTAGGCGCGAGAACAACCATTTCGTCGGGAACTCTTTTAGCCATCCAGTGGTGACCGCCTATCGTTTCAAGCCACCAGACTTCGTTTTCATCGTTAAAGGCAATTCCGTTTGACTCGTAAGTGCCGTATTTTTCGAGAAGCTCCGCCAGACGTAAAACGCCCTCTCTCGCGGATTTTATGTACGGAAGAACGAGAACTACAATATCCTCTTCGCCTATGCCGCCTACGGTGTCCTTTTCTCTTCTCGACTTTGCCTTTTTGTATTCAACCAGCGGATCGGCGGCGAGAACTCTCGGATTTGAGGTTATGGTTTCCGTAGCAGTCATACCGACATTTGCTTCGTTTATTCCCGTTGCCGCCCAGATGCCGTTCTTGTTGTCAACGCTCGGGCAGGAGGTATATCTCATTGGATTATCGGGCAGGTCGATTTCAACGTGGGAAATGACGCTCTTGTATTTTTTCGGCTGATTTTTCGGTTCAACAACGATTAACTTTTTGACGTCAAAGTGTCCGTCATCCGTCCTTGCTATCATTGTTGAATTGTCATTTGACGCCTTTTTGCCGACAAGTACTGTTGTGCAGGGCATAAAATTCACTCCTTGTGAAGAATAGTATAGCCTAATTATACCATAATTCCGCTTTAATTCAAGGTGGCTTTTTCTTGACTACGGGGACAGATGGATAGTATAATATTTTTAATAAGTTAAAAAGGATGCTTGAAATGACTTCGTTTTATCTTTTGACTGACACTCATTATTTTTCAAAAAGCAACTGGGTAATGGGCAAACCAGCTCTTGACAGGGTGCGTGAAAATCAGATAGCGCTGCTCGAAACGCCCGAAATACTTGACTCATACATAGATTTTATTCTTTCGGACGAAAGCACGAATATTGTCTTTTTCCTCGGTGACAATGTGGATAACGCGGATATGAATTCGCATTATGAATTTCGCCAAAGGCTTGAAAAGCTCGTTTCGGGCGGAAAAAAGGTTTATATGACGTACGCTACTCACGATTATATCGGGGGAGACGATGACGAAAATAATTTTCAGCATTCACTTCGGTTGACTGCCGACGGCACAGAGCCTCTGCCGTTTATGAAAAGGGGAGAGCTTGCGGATTTTTACTATGATTTTACCGAAAAAAACGCACTTGACGTGCATAAGAAAAGCGGCTCGTATTCAGTAAAGCTTGATGAAAAGACGCGGCTTATCGCCGTTATTGACAACGGTAACGGAAGAAGCTTCTGCGGACTAACGGATGACGGACCGCAGTGGCTTGAGGAGCAGATAAAAAAGGCAAACGAAAAAAATGAATATGTCCTGCTTGCCGTTCACCATCCCGTTCTGCCGCCGTGGGACTGTTATAAAAACGCAGCGGAGGACGCCATGTACGGCGGATATAAAGAGCTTTGCGAAATGATGTGCCGAGAAAATGTGAGAGTCGTTTTTACGGGTCATACCCACGTTCAGAGCATAAAAGAATACACGGGCGAAAACGGAAATTCGTTTTACGATGTCGCAACTGTTTCACTTGCAAATGCCTACGGTAAAATGAGAAAGGTCACCGTCGACGACGACGGACTTTGCACGGTTGAAAGCATTGAAACGGATTTTAAGGGGATAAGCAAGAGTAAGGAAGAGCTTTACAGACAGAATTTCCCCGGAATATGGGAGGATCTTTTGCCGCTTGCGGTAAAAGACTACAGCGACTTTTTGTCGCTTGCGGACGGTTATCTGCCCGTTGAAAAGCTTAAAAAACTTAAAATACCGTTAAAGCTTGCTTTTAAAAGAATTGATAAGATGACTCTTTATTCCGCTGCAAGGCTTACAAGAGTCGGAAAACGGCTTTCGGGAAGCGAAAAGGAAGAAGCGAGGGGAATTCTTCTTAAAAGCGTTGCTTTTGAAATGCTTCGCCATATTTTTACGGGCAACGCTCCCTTCAAACCGGATACGGTTGAATACAAGGTAGTAAGTGGCGCTCTCTCAGCTGCGGACGCGCTTATTGAAAAGCTCAACCTCAAAAAAATCAAAAACGCCATTCCCGATTTGTCGCTTAAGAAAATTGCGGACGATTTTCTTTATAACAACAGAACGGGCGATGACGACAGCATAAAAATATATCTGAAATAATTTTTCGGGAGAAATTGAAATGTCAGAAATAAAAGAAAAGAGATATGTCAGTCCGAAGGAGACTTTGGCGTACGGCTTTGCAAACAGCGGTCAGGTTTTCGGCTATAACCTTGTTGCAGGCGGCTATCTTTCGCTGTTTTTCACAAAGGTTTTCGGAATCCCGTCAAAAGCAGTTGCGTTTATGATACTGTTCCTGGGTATCTGGGACACGGTAAACGACCCGCTTATGGGCGCTGTGGTCGATAAGACAAGAACCCGTTACGGAAAACTGCGTCCGTATCTTCTTTTTGTTCCGCTTCCGCTTGCGGTAACGACGATACTTTTGTTTTCGGGACCGCTGATTTTATCTGACGCAAAAAGCACGGTTACAAAAATTGTCTATATGTATCTTTCCTATTTTATATGGGAGTTTTTCTATACAATAGGCGATATACCGTTCTGGGGAATGAGCGCGGCAATTTCACCCTCTCCGCTGGACAGGACGAGATGTATTTCAAGCGCAAGATTTCTTTCCGGCATATTCGGCGGAATATCAATGCCCATACTTACGCTTCTTATGGACGCGAGCGAAAGACAGGTGCTTCACATTTCTTTGGCGCAGGTATTTTGCATTATGTCAGTTATCGCCGCCACGTTCGGTATGGGACTTTTCTCGCTTGCAGGACTCAAGTGCAAGGAAAGGGTTGTCCAGACCGTAAAGGAGCCGAGCGTTATTGAGGGCTTTAAGGTAATGTTTAAGAATAAGCCGTTGCTTCTGATTATCTGCGGAAATGTCATAGGCGCATTAAGCGGACTTGCAGGCGTATTCCAGACCTATTACCTTGCAGAGGTCATAAATATAAACTCGCTTATGATTATTGTTTCCCTGCCCGGCACTCTTATCGGTTGGGCGACGTATCTTGTAATCCCGAAGCTCAAAAAGCGTTTTGATAACAGGCAGATAGTCTTCCTTAACGGCATAACGCGAATTGCGGTTGCTTCAGTTGTATTTATAATCGGTTTCAGGCACTATAACAAGGTTGGCGTTATATTGCCGCTTCTTATGATAAGAAACGCAATTTTCAGTTTCTTTGACACTATTAACAGCGTTATCCCGACTGAGATGATAGGCGACACGGTTGATTATATGGAATGGAAAACGGGTGAGAGAAACGAGGGTGTTTCGTTTTCGGTGCTCACCTTTGTCGGAAAGCTTACCGGCTCGCTTTCCACCTCGGTTGCAACCGCTGTTTTGCCTTTTATAGGTCTTGCGTATCGCCAGGTCGACGGAAAAAATGTTGCCGTCAAGGGCGAGCATACGGACCTTTGGATATGGGCGTTTTACAGCATAATTCCGTATGTAATCGGAGCGCTCGGTCTTATTCCGTATTTCTGGTATGATCTTACGGGTGAAAAATTAAAGACTATACGTTCCGACCTGAAAGCGCGTCACGAGGAAATGTCAAAAAAGGTATCGGGAGGTGATTACAGTGAAGAAACCGAATAACTGCTGTCCGAAATGCGGTAAAAAATTAAGCGTTTTTTATCTTAAACAGAACTGTCCGTACTGCGGAGTGGATATGCTTTACTACAAAATGGACGAAAGACTTGAAGAAGACGCTCTGGAAGCCGAAAGGCAGGTTGAAAAGCTCAATAAATTCAAGAATACCGTCAAGTCCTCCTCGGTCGCTTCACCGTTGCTTTTAATAAGGCTTATTTTGTTTTTTACGCCGCTTGGTTCAATGTGCCTTCCGATGTATAAAAACCTTACGCTCATAACCGTCATTATGGGTATCGTCAAAGGCGAGCTTGATTTTAACGAGAACCTTTTGCCGATTTTAAGTATGATATTCGTTATTGTGCTTTCGCTTGCCGTTATTATTTCGTCACTGTTTTCCTCAAGCGAAAACGGACTGAAAAGAAATCTTATTTTCAGTTTTGTGAACACAGCTGTTTTTGTCGGCTTTGGAATTGAAACAGGCTCCTTGGGGGTCGGCTGGTACATAACCTTTGCGATTTATATTTTTGAAATTGTCTTACATTTTGTATGCGATAGAGTGATAAAAAATAGGTCAAACTGAAAAACGGGAATTACCGATTACAGCGTTCTGACAAACGCGGCGGTAAGAGAGCCGATTATCACGTCTGTTATTATGGTTGTTATTGCGGCAAGCTTGTTTTGCGCTTTGCCTTATCTGTTCTTTAATCTTTCAAGGAAGGATATGGAAGAAATACGCAAAAATCTTGAAAGCAAGCAGGTTGAAAAGGAATAAAAGCAAAAAACTCCCTTTCGTTTTTCAAAAGGGATTTTTTTATTTTATTGAGTACTGCTGCGCAGGGTTAAATATTATTGACAGTACCAAAGGATTATTGTAATATATTTTTGCATCTTTTTTTACGGAGGATGATACAGTGGAAAGAATTGTAACAGACAAAATGCGTTTCGTTGACGAAAGCGGCAGAACAAGGCTTTTCAACGGTATGAATATTGACGATAAGCTGCTTGACCAAAAGCAGTTTCGCTATGTTCTTGACGATGAATTTTTCAAAAAATACGTCTCAAACGGACTTGATATAATAAGGCTTGCCGTCACCTGGCAGAACCTTGAGCCCAAAATGGGGAAATATAACGAAAGCTATCTTCAGTCCATTGACCGAATTTTTGAAAAAGCAGAACAGTACGGCGTTTACATTCTTCTTGATATGCACCAGGATTTGTATTCCGGAAACGGCGGAAAAAGCTGCGGCGACGGCGCTCCGGAATGGGCGGCGCTGACTGACGGCGCAAAACCCAGACAGCCGATTTTTGTCTGGGCGGACGGTTATTTCTTCGGCAGATGGGTGCATAAGTCGTTTGACAATTTCTGGAACAACACTCCCGTTGAGGGAAAGGGACTTCAGGACAGATACTGCGAGCTTTGGCAGATGCTTGCTGCCCGTTACGGCGACAGCCCTGCGCTTTTCGGCTTTGACCTTATGAACGAGCCTTTTCCGGGCTCCGACAGCCGAAAGATGTTTTCAATGCTTATTAAAAGCGCCGCAAGGGTTGTGCTTTTAAGCGATAAAATCGACAGGTCAACTCTTTTCCGTTCGGTTCTGCGGCGTGATTCAAAAACAATGCTTGACTGTATCGGCGGAGATGTAATAAGGGATATTGTCAGTCGCGTTGATTCCCTTTCGGCAAAATTCGACAAAAACAAGTATTCTCCTTTTCTTAATAAAACCACAGCCGCTATCAGGGAAAAGACAGAAAAGGGCATTGTTATGATGGAACAGAGTTACCTTTGCAACAGCGGCGTAAAGCAGTCTGCACCGCCGATTACCGTAAACGGAAAACGCGAAGAGAATCAGTGCTTCGGACCTCACGCTTACGATATGACGGTTGACACTCCGCTTTATAAATACGCTAATTCCTCAAGGGTCAAGGCGTTCTTTACCGAAATTCACAATACCCAGAAACGCCTTGAGGTTCCCGTAATAGTCGGCGAGTGGGGCGGTTGCAGTGATAATACGGACACGTCATGGTTCCCCCACGCTTACGAGCTTTTGAAATTCTTTGACGAAAGACAGTGGGGTCAGATTTACTGGGATTATCACGGCGACGATATGGACGCTCCGCTGATGATTATGATGAGAAGGACTCATCCGGTTGCCGTTGCAGGAGAAATTATTTCCTACGGCTTTGACAGGGAAAACAAGACTTTTTCACTGAATTTCAAAGCCGAAAATAAAGGCGAAACCCTTATTTACGTTCACAACAGCTTTGAAACAGATGTAAAATACAGGGTCAAAGAGCAGTTTGATAACGGAGCTTCCCTTATCGGAATTACGCTCGGCAAGGGTGAACACACGGTTACTATAAAGATTAAGGATTAAAAAAGGCAGGTATAAAAATGGCAAAGATTTTAGGAAAACCTTTAAACAACATTCCCTGGGAGAATAAGCCCGAGGGCTATCGCTATCCGGTATGGCGTTATTCGGGAAATCCCATAATTACAAGGGATAATCTCTTTTTTGCTAACAGCATTTTTAATTCCGCAGTTGTTCCCTTCGGCGACGGCTTTGCAGGTGTTTTCAGAGTTGACGACAGAACAAGGGACCAGGTAATTGTCACGGGCTTCAGTAAGGACGCTGTTAACTGGACTCTTGAAGAAAAGGTGATTTTCAGGGGATATGACCCGAGAATATGCGAAATTGACGGAAAATACTATCTTTCCTGGGTAAACCTCACTCCTAACGGCACAACCATAGGAATAGCCGTAACAGAGGATTTTAAAAACTGGGAGCAGAAGGAGGACGCTACGTATCCCGTTGCGAGGAACGGCGTGCTTTTCCCGAGAAAGATAAATGACGAATATATGCTTCTTGTCCGTCCGTGCGACAGGGGACACACTCCCTACGGTGATATTTTTATTCAGAGAAGCAAGGATTTAACATATTGGGGCAACTTCAGATTTGTTATGAAGCCCGTAAGGAATTGGGAAATGACAAAGGTAGGCGCAGGTCCCACTCCCATAGAAACGGACGAGGGCTGGCTGATGTTCTACCACGGGGTCATTACAAGCTGTAACGGCTTTACCTACAGTATGGGCGCGGCTATTCTTGACCGCGACGAACCGTGGAAGGTGCTCCACCGCGCGGACAGCTTTTTGCTTGCACCTCACGAGCTGTACGAAACAGTGGGTGACGTTCCGAATGTAGTATTTCCGTGCTCTGCTCTCACGGACCCCGAAACAGGCAGAATCGCGATTTATTACGGCGCTGCCGACACCTCCGTTGCGCTTGCGTTTACAACAGTTGACGAGGTAGTAAACTACATAAAAGAGCATGATATGATTAAATGATAAAATAAAACCGGGACTGCAAAGCAGTCCCGGTTTTGCTGTATTGTTTTTAACTAATTCGAAGTCGTTTTTCCGTCAATTATGACTATTGACGGAGAAAAATAAAAGATATACAATTAAATGTAACAGAAAATCCGTTTAATTTTGTCAGGAGGGTTTGAAATGAAAAAGTTTCTTGCGGTTATGCTTTCGCTTGTCCTTTTGCTCTCACCGCTTGCTGTTGCGGCTTTTGCTGCTGAATACAACGATATTCCGTGCGTTATTGTACCGGGTATCGGTCAGTCTAGAGCGTGGCTTGTTGACGAAAACGGCGAATATGTGTTAAACGGGAACGGAGAAAAAATCCACTGCTTCCCGGGTAATTTTGATATTCAGAAGATTTTGTCTGATGTTGCTTCTCCTCTTGCCGCTTCCGTTGCAACTCAAAGTGACGCCGGGCTTTCGGACGCGCTGTGCAAGTCGCTTGAGGAAGCCTTTGAAATGAATAAAACGGATGATAATGCGGTTCCATGCGGACTGGTAAAGGTTGAAACCTATCCTCATTCAATTGCCGAATGCACCGAAGAGCAGAGACAGTACATTTTTGACTGTATCCCTATGCAGAGGATGGGAGAGACAATAGGCTTCGAAAATATGTATTACTACGCGTATAATTCCTTCGGAAACGCTATAGAAATGATTAACGGGCTTTATGATTTCATTCAGCTTGTCAAGGAGCAGACGGGAAAGGATAAGGTCAACATTATCCCCATTTCAATGGGCGGCGCAATTTTTAACGGACTTATGGAGCTTCATCCCGAGGTTGCAAACGACCTTCACAGAATTGTTTTTGTTGTACCTGCGTTAAACGGCTCTCTTATCGTTTCCGATATCTATCAGCGCGAGCTGACATTCCTGGATGCGGATTATCTTTACAGCGACTTCTTTGACGGCATTTTAGGCGAAGCAAATGCAAGCGCAATTGAGGTTGCAATAAGGGTTTTGCCAAAGGATGTTCTTATGTCTACGCTCAACAAGGCGGTTGATATGCTTCTTGAAAAGGTGTTCGCAAACTGTACGGGTCTGTGGATGCTTGTCCCGAATGACCAATACGATAAATGCGTAAAAAATATGTTGTCCGACAAGAGCAAGGCTGAAGTTCGCCGCCAAACGGATATTTATCATAAGGCGCAAACAAATTCGAATAAAAATATTCTTAAATTTATGAATAAGGGCGTTGAAATTTTTGACGTTCTCGGATATGACGTGCCGCTGTATAACGTCGGAAATTCCTGGGATAAACAGAATGCCGACGGAGTCATTCACACTTTTTCGACCTCAATAGGCGCAACTATGGCAAATGTCGGACAGACGCTTGACGAAAATTATAAGCAGAAGAATACCTATTATAAGGCGGCAAAGGCAGTAAGCTTTTTTGAAAAAATAATGGGTGCGCCTGCGGTTTCATCAGCCGTTCAGTGCTCGAATCCGAGGCATAACCACATTTCACCCGACAGGGTTGTTGACGCTTCAACGGGACTCCTGCCCGATTACACATTCTATTTTGATAATCAGGCGCACGCAACGGCTAACCAGAATGATATTATTATGAAGCTTTGCTGCGAGTTGGTTGAAACAGACAGAATAAAAGACGTTTACACTGATGAAAACTATCCGCAGTTCAATGTCGGCAGAGCTACAAAAACCCTTCGCGAGGAGCTTCTCCCTGCGGCTGAAAATGTTGACAAATCGGCATTAAGCGAAGCGGACAGAAAAGAGCTTGAACAGGCAGTCAATGAAGCCAACGAAATGCTTTCAAGAACAATTGCTGTTGAGGGTGAAGCTCCTGCGGTTGAGCAAAGGCTTCGCTCCATTCTTGAAAAGGTCGGAGCCGTTCAGGCGCAGCAGGGAGGACTTGACGCGATTTCACCCGTAGTCAAGACCATAAGCGATACTCTGCTTTCGGTCGGCGGCGCAAACGGATATTCGGATATGCTTAAAAATCTCGGAAATATTCCGTCAAACAGCGGCGAACAGGAAAATCCCTCGCAAACAGATGACGGTAATACGGGCGACGGCACTAACCCTGCAACCGCGCCGACAACTCCCGTAACAACCCAGGCGAGCGCCGACTCAACGGGCAATATACCGTCAGGTACAGTCGCCGGAAACCCGAGGACTGACGGCAGAACCTCAAAGGGAGTTGCAGCCTGCGTCTGCGCATTGGCGGCATTCTCCGCAACCGCAGCAGTAAAATTCAAAAAGAAAAAAGAAGAATAGTTAAAAAAGAATAACAAAATGATAATCAAAAACGGGGAACTGCAGTTCGCAATTCCCCGTTGTGCTTTGGCAGGGCTTAATGAATTGACAAAGGACCGTTTTTTAACACTAAAATCATATGTATATGCCTTCCCCTTGAGGGGAAGGTGGATTGCCGAAGGCAAGACGGATGAGGTGTTAAATGCACGCACTTAAACTACATATAAAATAAACCACGGACTTGACAAAGAATTGCTTATACAATTCTTTGCGTGCTCGGCTCACGCCTTCGCACATTTGAGCTAAAAACAGTTTACAAAACTGTTTTCTTAACGCTCAAATCCTACGGTCCAAGTCCTTTTCCTTTCCTAAATAAAAACAAAACGGGTATCTTGCGATACCCGTTTCTTTTTTTACAGGGGCAGAAGGACTTGAACCCTCGGCACGCGGTTTTGGAGCTATAGGGAAAAGTCTGAAAACCTTGATATTATTGAGGATTAGAGCCTTTTGTGAGCACAAAAAAAGAGCAGCAAAATCGCTTTGATGCTTTTTTGATGCTCTTGATTTTCTACTATAATTGTTGTTTTTGATGCTTTTTTGAAGCTTACAGATGAAAAAGGAGGACTGATTATGTCAGTATTCGATTATGATGATGGCGATTTTATCTTCACATCGGGAGACACAGGATTCGACTCGGACGGAGATATGATGATGCGCATGGGTGATAACATGGCTATGGATATGGAAACCGGCGAACTTCATTTTACATCCGGCTGGGATGACGACGACTAATTAAAAAGGCAGCCTCGGGCAGAAATGCTCGGGGCTGTTTTGATGCTTTTTTGATGCTGTACGGGACGGAAGGGTTAAAATTGTTGCACAAAATTGGACAAAATCAGAGCATCAAAAGAGCAGCAAAGCTCAAAATTGGGTGAATTTTTAATAACAGAAAAGACAAGAAAAAAGCCTTGAAACGCAGTCGTTTCAAGGCTTTTCGCATTGGCAGGGGCAGAAGGACTTGAACCCTCGGCACGCGGTTTTGGAGGGCACGCGGTCCTTGGGATCGCGTGCCTGTAGTGCTTAGAAAAATAAGGGCTTTTGAATAATAAAAAAATATATTTTAATGCTTTGATGCTATACTGATGATATAGAAAAAGTGACTATATTGTTGTATTTACAGCCATTTTGATGCGTCAAAAAAACAATTGTATTTTTCTTATCTATATTTATATCTCAACTAATATTTCCCACTCGCCGTTGCGCTTGCCGTTTTTGCGCCTTATAAGCCCTTTTTCTTGCATTTCGTCCATATATCTTTTTACTGTTCTGTCTGACTTTCCAATAACACCTGCAAGTTGTATTTGTGTAATTTTAGGATTGGTTTTTATAGCATTAATTATAGCGAGTTCCTCCAAAGTGACATTTTGGCACTTTGAAATGTCACTTTTGTCACTTTGAATTGCACTTCGGTCAAAATCAATGTGCAGATATCTGTTCTTGAGTTCATTGTTACTGCCAAGCAAAAGGTTCTCAAAGAACAGTTCGAGATACTTTGTTGTGGCGACTATTCCGTTTTTAAGGTTGTTGTAATTTGCTCTTACAAGTGCATTTCTGAAATACCATGAGTTATCAGCAAAGATATCATTGCTGACATCAAAACCAAATGACTTAAGGTATTTGATTACAAAAACCGCAGTTGCTCTCGTATTGCCTTCACCAAAGGGATGAATTTGCCAGATGTCCGAAGCAAATTTTGCGATATGCTTAACGGAATCTTTAACGGAAATGCCGGAATAATCAAATTCTTTTTCAACTCCGAAATCGTAGTCAAGCGTTGCGTTAATACTGTCGAATGAAGCATAGGTTACCGTATCTCCATTTAGCACCCATTCTTTTTTTGTGATGTTATATGTCCTTATGTTACCGGCATGGTTGAATACACCCTCAAACAGACGGCGGTGGATTTCCTTATATTCAGCGGGAGAGAACTGAAATGTCTTTTCACCGAGCAAAGCGGCAATTCTTGCGGAAACAATATCAGCTTCCTTTGTATTCTGTTCAATCTGCTTGCGACTGTCACTTTGTTGATAGTAACTCTCAATTCGCTTTTGAACATCCCCGATATTGATTTTGCCTTCAATATGCTCTTTGGCAGTATCAAGCAGATAGTCAGAGGTTGTCAGCCCGTCAACATCCTGTAACCCGATGGCTGTTTTCCAGGCATCGCTGCGTTCGGATTTTGATGGTTCACCTTGCTTAATATACTTATCCAATTCATTCTGCCAGTATCTGTTTTCAGACATTTTTTTACTTCCTTTTTGAATTAAATCTACGCTTATATTATACCATAAAATGCATTATTCTTCAACAAGTAGCCCTATATACTTGTCCTTTTCGTTTGCTTTAATCATATGAAGGGAGTTTTATGTTTTTATTCAACTAGGCAGTGCAATTAAATGCACTACCCCACCCGGTAAATATCGGCTCAAACTATTAAAGCATGCCTACTCGTTTTTTAAAACATTTGAGTTCTATTTTCCTAACAGGTCTTCTAAAGAACATCCCAAAGTTTTTGCTAAACGATAAACCGTTTCGGCGCTTGCTTTATTTATATCCTTGTTTCGCTGCTCATACATCTGAATAGAACGAAGACTCACACCGGATTGCTTGGCAAGTTCGGCTTGAGTACATCCGTAAGCAGTACGAATTCTTTTAAGATTTGTATCAGAATAGAAGGCTTTAATTCTTTCATCAACTATGTCAACAAATTTAGTTATATCTGCTTCATGAAGAGTGTAGTACATACTTTGTAAATCGTCAAAGGATAATACTTTGAAGATGTCACTATACTTTCTTGAAGAATACCATTGATAATATGCGATAGCCCATCCTATCCAATACTCTTTTGAGCGACCGTTCTTTTTCTGTATTTCTTCATTGAGCTGTTTTCCCGTAGTTTCCAAAACCACTTCAACTGCAATTTCAATTCCGCTTTTTCCGGCTATTAAAGACGGTTCTCCGTTTTCCATGCGTTTGCTTACTGAACTTGCAGTAAACAACTTAATGAAATCTTCACCGGAAAAATGACAGGTATTGACTGCATAATCGAAAGCATCGCCTAAAGTTTTTTGAGCGTTATTCAGATATATTTCTTGGTATGCGTGAGTCATCGTTAGTTATGCCTCCTCTTATAATATCCTGAATATATAAGCCATCTGTTTCTTCTTCGAGTATATTAAGATACATTTGATTGGCTTCGTCATCTCTTGATTTACGAAGTACATAATACATATCTTTTTCTGCAATTTCAAAACCTTCAAACTTTATCTTTGAAAAAGCGAATTTGGATTTGAGAACAATCTGTTCACCGAGCTTTCCTAGCTGCATTGCGCGGGACAACTGTTCAACTGTTATTCCGTTGTTAAGAAAAGCCTCTGCATAATCAAAGTATGAATCATCTGCACGATAACCAATGATTAAATCAAATGCATTCACGTTAATACCAAAGTTTTCAATCAAGTATTGTTTTGCTCGTCTGGCAACCGGAGTATTTAGGGCAAATAATCTGTTTTCAACAAGTATAGCCATCCAATTGAGTATGGTGTATTCAGGACTGTTAAGTTTCAGAATCTTTAAGTATTCTGTATTCAAAGAATACCGATTTGAAAAACCATCCTGAAGTGAAGAAACTGCCCATTCTTTTGCAAGATCATTGCTTTCGGTACAATAGAAACCTAAGCCAAAGTCATTATGCTTTTTACCTTCACCAAAAGTTGGATTTTCAATAATTTGTTTTGAACCGTGATATATTGTAATTAGTTTATCCATTATTGAATCCTCCAATCATCTCTATACACATACTATCACTATGGTGATACTTTGTCAAGTTGTTTCTAAAAACAACTTGCATCGGATAAATCATAAATCGTTAATATGCTTACTGAGGAAAAATGCTATTTGCAGATGCGATCCGGGATACCGCTGTCTCATGGACCGCGTGCTTGGGATTTCATACATAGTGTTAAATATTAAATTAAATCGATAGCCCTTTTATTCAGTCGCTGGGGATATATAATAACAAGATGAAGATTAACAAATTCAGCATGTACTACTTGGGCAGAATTTCTTCTGGACTTTTGCAAACTTGTGTGGTATTTGTTTGTGTTGCAAAGGAGGTAACGCAAATGAGTATTATAGATGAGCTATGGAACGGCAATATAATTCCGTGTGCTGAAATCAAAGTCAAGGGAGATCCCGAATATGATCACGCACTGTTATGCTATGGGGAATCACAGGAAAAACTCACGAAATCAATGTCAGATGAACAGAAAGCACTTTGTGATAAGTTTATTAGTGACAGTGAGTTGTTATCGACTGTACTTGAAAGAGCCGCATTCAGAAAAGGATTCTGTCTCGGAATAAAGATTATGACAGAAGTCCCGAATGAATAAAAACACAAGCACAGTCAAAAAACCTTGACAAATAATTCTATTATGTTATAATCAACACACAAGGTGAATATCGGTCCGTTATATTAACGGAAATATTAACCCCTTATCCGTTTCGGACGAGGGGTTTATTGTACCCGAAAAAAGAGAATAATAACGGAAAGATGAAAGCCACTTGAGCGAGCGTAAACAAAGCGCTTGTGAAGGTGGCTTT
>CAKZZS010000032.1 GCA_937884975.1 uncultured Clostridia bacterium
TTCCCTACACGACGCTCTTCCGATCTAGCGGTATAGTTGACGGTTCGGGACTTCTTGAAAGCGATGAACTCGAAACTCTTGACAGTGTTGTTAAAACATATTCCGATAAGCTCAGAATGAACATACTTATTTATATTTCAAATTCCTATATGTCGGACAGCGATACGGAAATTTTCTGTGATGACAGTTATGATTCAACATATGGTGAGGATACGGACGGAGTTTTCTATTATATCGACAATTCAGGAAAAAAGCCCGCTTATGACTACATTTCAACAAGCGGTAAAGCCATACTGATGTACGAAGATTATAAAGAAGATATTTTTTCATATCTTGACTATTTTCTTCCTCCTTCGGGGGCGGCTATGACTAACGAAAATCTTGACGGGGCTATAATGGGATTCCTTAACAGACTTGAATACTATTATGATGATTCCAACCAGTCCAAAGATTACTATTATGATGAATCATCAGGAAAATATCTCTATTACGATTCTGGAAATCTTATTATAACAAAGACAAAACCGCCTCAGCTTGTCCGCAGACAGATGATTGGTTCATTTATTGTTTCCGCATTAATCGGAATTATAGTTGCAGTCTGCACTTATTTTATTATAAAAAGTCATTATAAGTTCAAAAAAGGACAGAGTTCAGGAGTATATCTTTCGACAGAAAAATCAGGGTTCAGTGTGCGTGAGGACAGATATTTAAGGTCGCACGTTTCAAAGCACAAAATAGAATCCTCATCAGGCGGAAGCCATGGAGGAAGTCACCACAGTCACAGCGGTGGACACGGTGGCGGAGGTCATCACAGATAATTTAAATCCGTGATTGAAAAATCGGGATTAATTATATAATAAAAACAAAAGGAGAATTTAAAAATGTCAAAGGAAATTCCATACAAAATTTATCTTGAAGAAAACGAACTTCCTAAACAATGGTACAACGTAAGAGCGGATATGAAGAAAAAGCCTGCACCCCTTCTCAATCCTGCTACCTGCAAGCCGATTACACCCGAAGAACTCGGTCATGTTTTCTGTGACGAACTCGTAAAACAGGAACTCGATGAAACTACACCTTATATTGATATTCCTGAAGAAATACTTTCTTTCTATAAGATGTATCGTCCGTCACCTCTTGTAAGGGCATACTGTCTTGAAAAGGCTCTTGATACTCCTGCCAAGATTTACTATAAGTTCGAGGGCAACAACACAAGCGGAAGTCATAAACTCAATTCCGCAATTGCCCAGGCATATTACGCAAAGAAGCAGGGACTTAAGGGCGTTACAACCGAAACGGGCGCAGGTCAGTGGGGAACGGCTCTTTCAATGGCTTGTTCTTATTTCGGACTTGACTGTAAGGTATATATGGTTAAGGTTTCTTATGAACAGAAGCCCTTCAGACGCGAGGTTATGAGAGTTTACGGCGCGTCGGTTACTCCTTCGCCGTCAATGGATACCGAAATCGGTAAAAAGATTAACGCCGAGCATCCCGGCACAACGGGTTCTCTCGGCTGCGCGATTTCCGAGGCGGTTGAGGTTGCGGTAAAGAATCCGGGTTACAGATATGTGCTCGGCTCCGTTCTTAATCAGGTGCTTCTTCACCAGTCGGTAATCGGTCTTGAAACAAAGGCTGCGCTTGATAAGTATAATATCAAGCCCGATGTAATTATCGGCTGCGCAGGCGGCGGAAGTAACCTCGGCGGACTTGTTTCCCCGTTTATCGGCGAAATGTTAAGAGGCGAGGCGGATTATGAAATAATCGCCGTTGAGCCTGCGTCCTGCCCGAGCTTTACAAGAGGCGTATTCGCTTACGACTTTGCAGATACGGGTATGGTTTGTCCGCTTGCAAAGATGTATACTCTCGGTTCGGATTTTATTCCCTCCGCAAATCACGCCGGCGGACTGCGTTACCACGGTATGAGCCCCGTTCTTTCCCAGCTTTATGCCGACGGATATATGAAGGCTGTCTCTGTTGAGCAGACAAAGGTCTTTGAGGCTGCGGAGCAGTTTGCAAGGGTTGAGGGTATTCTTCCCGCTCCCGAAAGCTCACATGCAATAAGAGTCGCTATTGACGAAGCGCTCAAATGCAAGGAAACAGGCGAGGAAAAGACAATAGTATTCGGTCTTACCGGTACGGGCTATTTCGATATGGTTGCATACGAAAAATTCCACGACGGTAAAATGGACGACTATATTCCCACCGATGAAGAGCTTGAACAGTTCAGAGCAAGGCTTCCGAAAATCGACTGATAAAAAAATAAAAGGACCTCGGTTCAAACGAACCGAGGTCCTTTTTTATCATTTAGTTTTTATCTGCTTTTTTATTTTTCTCTTCGTGTTTCTTTTTAACGCGTTTGTATTCCGCGGTGCGCGAAACTGCCGTGAGCAAAACAATGAGCGCGATTATTCCGACTGCTCCCGAAAAGATATAAAAAATATTTGTGCCCGTTACCGTTCCTTCATTTATTTCGCTTTGCTCAAGCGAATACTTTAAAAGAACATCTTCGTATCCTTTAAAATAAGTGTCAAGCTGTTCGGTAAGGTTCGGCGACATATCCCTTGAATAGCCGTAAACCTCAACCGTCAGATTTTCGTCAAGTATTTCAAGCATACCGCTTTCAATATCCTGAACGGAGTTGTCCTCAAGCGGCTTGAGAGTGCTTTCGTAATACTCCTTCGGCGCGGTAAGAATGAATCTGTTCCCCTCCGAATCAACGGCGAGTATATGATAATTCTCTCCCGTTATTATGCCTCTGTCGTCAACTCTGTCCTGAGAAAAGAGCGCAGAGACGAGTGTGACGTCACTTTTAACAAATGTGTCGACAGCCGTTTTTGAACTGAACTGTTCTGCATTTGGCGCCTTTGCCTTCGGCTTTATAAAAATGCCGAGTACAAGCAAAATAACGCTTAGAACCAGGCATATGGCAAAAGCGATATAGCGTGTTGTCATTTTTTCCTTTGCCGCCTTTACGGCAGGGTGTAAATCATTCTTCTTCATTTTTCTTTACCTTTCCGAGCTTTTTGCGGAATATTTCTATTGTTTCGTTTTCGCCCTTTTCGTTGCACTTTTCAACTATTACGACAAACATTGTAACAAGGAAAAGGTACGGCACGGGACAGAAAACTCCGGGGTTTACAAGCGACATCATTTCGACGCCGATATAAGAAACAAGAACCGCAACATTGAAAACCGTTGTTCTTTTGAGCATTATATAAAGTCTTGTCAGCGCCTGATATACATAAGCGACAACTCCGACCAGTCCGAAGGACGCGATAATCTGGAGCGGTTCGCAGTGGTACCAGCACAAAGCAAATTTTGCGTTATGGAATACGTCGCGGTTACCGAAATATGTAAGTCCGGTTCCGAAAATCGGGTTGCTCTTGAAATCGTAAAACGCCCTTGCAAAAAGTCCGAGGCGAACCTCCTTGTCGTTTCCGCGAAGTCCCATAACAAGCCTGTCAAAGGTATGACCGAAAAAGCTGTATAAATCCTGGAAATAAATGAAAACAACCATCAGAATTGAAAAGATTATTGCGAGATACGGAACTCTGTGGCGTTTGTCAATACTGAAAAGGAGCGTAATGCAGATGAATAATTCCGTTCCGCCGAAAAGCAGACCGCCGCGCGAGCCGGTAAGCAGTATGCAGCCGTAGAATAAAAAGCCTATGAGCGCGTAGTAGGGATTTTTCATTGACCTGTAAAACGCAAAGGGCATTGAAAACATAAAGAAGGTTGAAAGGTTATTTCTCCACTGCATATAGATAATGCTGTGAGTGTCAATGACCGTTTCGATATTTTTAAGGTAATAGGAAACTATCATAAACACGCCGAAAAGACCTGCAACTATCATTATCTGCGTTAGCTTGTCGCTCAAGGAATAGTCGTCGTGAGCCTTTATGTAGGTTGAAAGCAGTATGTAGACGAGCGTCATTCCGAAGCCGCAGCCGAAAATATAATAGAAGCCGACAAGTGAAATATAGTTTTCAAGCGGTAAAAAGCCGAGTCCGCCAATTGTGGTGGCAACCGATACCGCAAGCATTGCCCAGATACATTTTCCGACCTTTATTTTCGTTCTGTAGAATATAAAATGGAATAAAAGCGAGCCGACAACGGGTATAGCCAGCCATATATAACCGATAAAGGTTGAATATGAGTCATAGCATTTTATAAGCGTCATCGCCAATAACAGGAACGGAAGCGTTGTCGCTAAAAGGTCCTCGCAAAGAATAAGTATAAGACAAATAATCCCTGCAAATACAACCAGACCGTAGGTTTCAATTGAAAACACGGTCACAACGCACGCAAGGATGAAAATCAGAATATTGAATTTTTTGCTCATAAAAAACGAGCGTATGGGTTTGAGCTTATCGTCAAGGCTCTCCCTTATTTTTGCATTCAAAAGAATTATCTCCCCTGAACAGTATTCAAAGTATATTTTACCACATGTTATTTTTCTTTTCAACCATAAAAATAATAATCGGTTTTCTGACAAAAGCATTTGATTATTTAATGAAAAATGCTATAATATACGGGAGGTGATTAAATGGGAAACAGCAATTCATTTAAGGGCAAAAGAAAACTCGGTTATTGCTCGGGTATTATTACCGAGTCAATTGTATACAACGTATACTATGTTCATTATCTGTTCTTTTTAACAAATATAGCTCATCTCGACCCTGCTTTTGCAGGCACAATAAGTTTGATTTCTGTCTTTTGGGACGCAGTTACGGACCCCATAATAGGCTATTATATCGATAAGCCCGGTAAGGATAAAAGAAAATTTATGCTCAGGGCGATTTTCCCGTTGGTGCTCACTTTCCTTGGAATATTTATTCCGTTGGGAAACGCAGGCGGACTCGTCAAGTTCATATTTTACACGGTAATGACAATGCTTTTCTGGCTGTTCTATACTCTTTACACAATTCCGTATTATGCGGTTGTTGCAGATATTACCGAGGACTATGACGAAAGAACGTCAATAAGAGGCTTGTCATCGCTGATAAATACCTTCCCCATAGCAGGAGGCGCAATTGCGCCGGCAGTTCTTCCCGGACTTTTTGTCGGAATGGGACTTTCGCTGGCATTGGGTTGGGAGCTTATGGCAGTGATTATCGGTATTATCTCGCTTGTGTTCGGCGTTATCGCGGTTAAATCGCTGCGAGCTGTGAACACAACGGCAAGAGAGCCTGAAAATGCCGAAACGGAAAAGGGAAAATGGAGTGATATTTTTGTAACCTTTGCTCAGGTTATAAAGCTTAAGCCCTTCCTTACATTTATGTTTTTTATTTTCTTTTTCCTTATGGCTTCGTCAATGATTCAGTCAAATCTGATGTATACAATTGACTACTGTATTAAAGGCTCGCACGATATTCTCGAACCGATATTCATAGGCGGACTCGTGCTGACAATGGCGGTCGTTATTCCCATTGTCACAAAGCTTGCTGAAAAGCTTGACAGAAAAACAACCTGTCTTATATTTTTTGCTATTTCATTTGTCGGTCTTATTATAATTAAAATAGTCGGTCTTAAAACCGTGCCCGTATTTGTTTGTCAGCCTATAGTACTCGGCTTCTCCTCGGGTGCATTCTGGACTCTTTTCTACACAATGGCTTATGACCTTGTGGAGGTTGATGAATTTAAGCACGGTAAAAGGCGCGAATCCGTTATCACGGGACTTCCGCAGTTTTTCCAGAAATTCGGATCCGCGGTCGGTATGTGGACGATAGGACTTATTCTTAAATTTACCGGTTATGACGCTGCGTTAGCGGAGCAGAAGCCCGAAGCGGTCAAAGCAATTGAGAATATGTCGTCAATAATACCAGCAATTCTTCTCGGTATCTCTATTCTTGCTATTGCGCTCTATCCCGTTACGAGAAGACGTATGGTAATTCTCCAGAGCGAGCTTGAAAAGAAGCGTAACGGCGAGGAGTATTCAACCGAGGGAATTGAAAAGATAGTCGGATAAAAAAATTCTTGACATATTATAAAAACATATATATAATATCAAGGCTATCAAATTTTTAAAGATAGCTCCTTTCCCTGAAGGTGAATTCAGGGGCAAAAGTCCACAAGGAGGTGCAAAAAAATGGTAAACTATGAAACCGTTGCTGTTTTTTCGCTTAAAGGCGGCGAGGAGGCAGCGGCAGGTCTTGTTGAGAAGTTCAAGGCTCTTATCGAGGCTAACGGCACTCTTGACAGCGTTGATGAGTGGGGCAAACGTAAGCTTGCTTATCCCATCAATTATGAAGAAGAGGGCTTCTACGTACTTTACAACTATTCCTGCGAACCGACTTTCCCCACAGAGCTCGAGCGTGTTTTCAAAATCACCGACGGCGTTCTGCGCTGGTTAGTCGTAAAGAAATAAGGAGGTAATGTAAATGCTTAATTGTGCAGTAATTATGGGTCGTCTGACTGCAGACCCCGAGCTTCGTACAACTAATAACGGCACTTCGGTTACATCCTTTACGGTTGCTGTTGACCGCTCTTTCGTAAGAAGCGGCGAGGAGAGACAGACCGATTTCATCAACGTTGTTGCATGGCGTCAGTCCGCTGAATTTGTTTCACGCTATTTCCATAAGGGTAGCATGATAGCTGTTCAGGGCTCTATCCAGACCAGAAATTATGAGGACAAAAACGGCAACAGAAGAACAGCAGTTGAAATAGTTGCAGACAGAGTTTCGTTCTGCGGCTCAAAGTCTGAGTCAAACACAGGCACAACCCGTTATGATAACGCTCCTGCTCCGTCTTTCTCAAGCGGCAGTGAAGCAACATTTTCGGTTTTGCCCGATGACGATGATACGGATTATTCCTTTGACGGCGGCGCGTCTGACGACGGCCTTCCGTTCTGATTAGATTGGAGGAAAAATAAATGGCATTTGATAAGTCCCGTCCCGGAAACAGAAGGGACCGCAGAAAGGTTTGCTCCTTCTGCGTTGAAAAGGTTGATACTATCGACTATAAGGATGCGCTCAAGCTTCGCCGTTTCACTTCTGACAGAGCAAAGATTCTCCCCAGAAGAGTAACAGGTACCTGCGCATACCATCAGAGAGAGCTGACAACGGCTATCAAGCGTGCCCGTCACCTTGCTATTTTGCCTTACTCGGCTGACTGATAAAAGAAAATCAAAGGGTGCGAGTTGCACCCTTTATTTTTTTACTGAAAAATGAAGATTTTAGACTTAAGACTTAAGAATGAATAATTAAAATGTCATTCTGAGCGAAAGCGAAGAATCTCAACCGATTCGTAGGGGCGGTTATTACCGTCCGTGAAATAAATTTTTGCGAATTTGTGAAATGTTATTAAACAACGTGAAGTACGTTTTCAAGAAAACGCGTGAAGTGTTCCTTCGGAACGATAAAATGTTTCGTAGGGGACGGGTTCCCCGTCCCGTTAGTAAATTAAACGGGCGACCGCTTATTATTCCTGCGCTTTTTATTGATTATCGCAAGCATTTACAGTACAATAAACCCGAAAGGATGTGCTTTTATGGCGAAGCTTGAAGAATTTATAACTGCCGATTTTGATACTCTGCTTTACAGAATTGAAAGCGGCATAATGGGCGGCAGTATATCAGCAACTCTTGAGGATAAGAGTGATTTTGTCACTGCTGACGCGCGCTGCAGTGTGCGCGTGTTTGAGCGGTACAGCTATCTCGGTCAGAATCGCGTAAGTATGAGCGTAACCCTTTTTAAGGCGGCGAATTCCGACACCGTTGCGCTTTCCGCTATCACGTCGGGCGGCAGTCAGGCGGTATTCTTTAAAATCAATACCTTCGGGGAAGAAGCTTTTCTTAATAAGCTTAAAGAATTGCTCTGAAATGCCTCCGCCTTTGGCGAACCGCTCGGCATGGACTATATCGTTCGATTTCGCCCTCAAAATCGACCAATAAAAAAACGCCCCATAAGGCGTTTTTTATTGGTGACCCGGACGAGAATCGACAAGGCTGTGCCTTGTCGTTTTGCTTCGCAAAATATTCCTATCTTATGTCCGCCTCGCTCCGCTTTCGGCGAACCGCTCGGCATGGACTATATCGTTCGATTCTCTTGCTTTACATTTTTAAAGGAGTATTCACAAAAGTGAATACCCCTTTAAATGACCCGGACGAGAATCGAACTCGTGTTACCGCCGTGAAAGGGCGGTGTCTTAACCGCTTGACCACCGGGCCTTATTGGTAGCGGCAGTCGGATTTGAACCAACGACACCCCGGGTATGAACCGAGTGCTCTAGCCAGCTGAGCTATGCCGCCATATAGGCGCCCTTTTTGAGCGCCTTGTTATTATAATAAACTTTACTCTACTTGTCAACAGTTATTTTTTATAATTTTTTAAATTATGCTTTCCCTGCCTTGAAAAGCAGATGTGCGCTCACAAGTGAAACCACCACTCCGACGGGGATGAGAACGCCGACGCCGAGAGTGCCTGCAAAAACGAGTACGAGAATTACAAAAGCGATGGGAATAATCGAAATTCTCCAATGCTTTAAAAAATAACTTAAACCGAGCGCGCCGAAAAGCGCCGTAGTGACCTGCTGAAAGGCGGGGGCAAGCACGGGACTTTGGGTGATTTTCGGTAAAATCGGCGTAAAGAGGACGACGCCGAGAGCGATAATAATGGTTGTCACTATTGCCGAAACGCCGACCGCTATTGTTGCAATAACCTCACCTTCGTCGGATGTAATGCTGACGTTATTGCTCTCAAGCGCATTGAGTCCGCAGGGCATTTTCAGGTTTGTGATATTACCCGTGACGAAGCTTAAATATGTTGCTCCTGCACCGAGCATAGGCGTATAGGTGAAGACCTCAATAATCGCTGTCGGGTAAAACAGCGCCGCAACAGGACCGAGACCTTTGAGTATGTATTTTACTTCCGGATGAACCCCTAAATGATTGCTGATTAAAACGGGAATTGAAATAAGAACAGCAATAGCGATTACATCCCATATTCTGCCGTAAAAATGAGTCTTGTCGTTATAGCTTTTCATCTTAACCCCTCCATTCAAAGTACGCAATGCTTTCGGGAAGGAAATGCGCCGTAAGTACAGCCGTAGCCATTGCAAGAATCATACTTAAAGGCATTGCAAACGGTTCAAGCCATTTGACATTACCCTTTTTACAGATAAGCTGAAGAATAAACATATAAAGCATTGACGAAAGCAGCGTAACGAGCGACAGAACACCTGCGCCGTCACCCTTTACGGCTTTGTCGCCCTTGCCCATAACCGCCTTGCCGAAAAACGCGGCGATAAGACCGATGAATGCGGCGGCTGCCATGGTGTCCGCCCATTTCTGATTTTTGCTTGCGACCTTACCGACCTTGTTCTGTATTTTTTTAAGTAAAAACGGAACCAGAAACAGCGGAAGGATACTGCCGAGAGTCATAACCCACGCTATGGTTGAAAAAACTGTCGGGTCCGTTATTTCCGCTGACAGTCCGCCCTTAATGCCAAAGGCTTCAATTGCGCTTGTTGCGGCAGGGACCTCATAGGAAATCGCGCCTATAACCGTAAGCCTTATCCAAGGCAAAACAGTACCCAGCGCGCCCGAAAGAGTCAGCACTGTTGCAACAATTGCAAGCGCAGGCGCAATTGTGAAAAGCGCGCTTGAAACAACGGTTTTCTTAAGCGAGGAGGAAGAAATGCCGAGCTCCTTTGCTCTCTTCCACGCTCTTACGATAAAGAAAACCGACTGAACAAGAATAAATGCAACTACCCCGAAGCCGAGCAGATACATAAAGCCGTCGGATTTAAAATCCATATCATCACCCCGTTTTGTTTTATGAAAGAATTGTACCATACTTTTTTCTTTCAAACAACCTAAAAGCCAAAATAAAAATGGGTGGTATTTTCTTTTATTATATGTTATAATATTAAGACATGATTTCAAAAACACTATTTCAGAATCGTTTCCTATGGGAGGTATTCCTTTGAAACTGAAAACAGGATATATTTTAAAAGCGGTATCGTTTGTTTTGATACTTTCTATTATTATTTCGCTCTTCTCCGCCTGCGCTTCGGGTAACACTGCAAAGTACAGAGTTGCGTCGGTGAACACGGTTGAAAGCGTTTTTTCGGATGCAAAATACCATACATACGACAGAGAAAACAGCATTTTTGTTGTAAAATCGGGACTTATTGAGCTTTACTTTGATAAGATTACTTATTCCGTTTGTATAAAGGACACGGCTGCAAACACCGTCTGGTATTCTCTTCCTGCGGTTAAAACCGAAAATGAGCAGGCGTCGGTTCTCAGCGTTAAACTGTCGGACAAAAAGGGCAATATCTATAATCTTAATTCCCAGGATAACTCCGTTGCCTTTGACAGTGCTTCGTTTACCTCCGTTGAGGGCGGAATAGTTGTAACCTATAATCTCGCTTTGGACGCCGAAACTGCAAAAAAGAAGATTTCCGATCTTCCCGACGGCACTCCTGCGGCGCAAATCAACATTGAATTCTTCCTTGCCGACGGCTCGTTCTTTGTTAATATTCCCGATGAAGGAATGAGTGTTCCAAAGGGCATAAACCTTGAGTGTGTTACCGTGCTCGACTATATGACGAGCAGTACAAAGGTTAAGAAGGATGACTTTATCTTCATCCCCGACGGCAGCGGAGCGCTTATTAAAAACGCGCTTATTACCGAAAATGCGCAGTACAGCGTACCCGTTTACAGGACGGATGACGGTTCGCCTGCTTGTGCGGTAATTCCTGCGTTCGGCGTAAAGCAGGGAGACGCGGCATATATGGCTCTTGTTGAAAGCGGTGACGCGCTCGCAAGGATAAATGCTTATACGGGTTCGTCAAATACCGTTTCGGGCAGGGTAGGCGTCAGCTTTGACGTTACTGAAATGAAATACGTTTCAGGAAAGAGTTCAAAGAGCACTGTTTATTCGGGAATAAGATCCGGCGACGACTTAAAAATAGCTTACAGATTTCTTTCGGGTAATAACGCTTCTTACGCCAGCTTTTCAACCGCCTGCAGGGAAATGCTTATAAGAGATTCTTTTCTTTCCGTTTCGGGAGTTTCACGCACGGAATACTACCCCGTTTTAATAAATATTGACTGCGCTGCGGCGACGGACAAAAACGGCGCAAAAACCCGTGTCCTTTCCACCTTTGAGGAGACGGAGGATATTATTTCCCAGTTAAAGGCAAAGGGCGTCAATAACGCCTACGTCAACCTTAAAAATGCGTTAAGCGGAGCGGACGAGCAGGGGGATGCAAAGGATGTAAGACTTAACAAGGCGCTCGGCAGTAATGAGGATTACGAAAAGCTTTTCAGCTATATCAATATCCAGAAAATGAAGCTTTTGCTCTCCGTAAATCTTATTACCTCCAACAAGGGTTCGAGCGGATTTTCCTCTTCGGACAGATTAAAGGATATAACGGGAAAAAGCGCTGTTATCAGTAAGTCAAATCCGTTTTCTTCAATAAGTAAGGCGCAGAAAAACTCTTATTACGCGCTTAATCCCGAAAAAATCGAAAGCCGGGTTTCCGCTCTTTTAAGGAATTTCAGAAATACCGAGCTTTCGGGCTACTGTGTGAATGACTACGATACGGGATTAGGCATTGACTATTCTTCAAAAACCGCCGTTTCAAAGACAGCGGAGGTTATTAAGGAAGCCAATTCCTCTCTCGCTACGGAAAGAACCCTTGCGGTTTCAAAAGGAAACGTCAACAGCGTAAAATCCGCCCAGCTTATTATCGGCCTGCCGAGTGAAACGGGCTATGAGCAAAACGACGGCTACGTTTCAGTTCCGTTTGCGCAGATGGTTCTTCACGGAACTGCCGACTACGCCTTCGAACCGATAAATACCGCTGTTGATATGCAAAGGGCGCTACTTAAATGCGTTGAGTACGGAGCGTTGCCGTCATTTGAATGGTTCTACCGTGAAACAGGAGACGAGCTTCTTGACGAATCGTATAAATACGATAATTCCATTAACCTTGCCGCAGGGATTTACGAGTCCGTTTCCGTTCTCAATTCTCTTCGCGACTGCAGGATAACGGGCCATTCCGGTATAAAGGACGGCGTATATCTTACCGAGTACTCCGACGGCAGCCTTGTTTACGTCAATTACAACGAAACCGACGTTGAGGTCAACGATATTTTAATCGGCGCAAAGGACTTTGTGGTTATCGGTTAAGAATTGCGAATTTGCATAAAAAAGACGGTTGTTTTTTATAAAAGATAGATATAGTAAGAAACATAAATAATATTGTATAATAAAATGTAATTAACTTTTCTTTTCGGGAGGTATCAGAATGAAAAGGTCTGTTAAAAGTATTGTTGCAATTGCTTTATGCTGGATAATGGCGTTTTCCGTTATTCCGCTTTCCGCATTTGCAAAGGCAAAAAATGCAAAGCTTGCCATTGGTCTTATCTCGGACCCTCACGTCTATCCCCAGGCGTATATGGGAGACGATATTTCGCTTTTCCAGGCGGCTTACAGAGCCGACACAAAGCAGTATGAGTATTCCGAGCAGCTGCTTGACGTAGCGCTTAACACTCTTGCCGAGCATGCAAAGACGAACGGTATGAAATATCTTATCATTCCCGGCGATATCACAAAGGACAGTGAAATCTGCGCTCACGAGGTAGTTGCCCAAAGGCTTGAGAAGTTTGAAAAGGATACGGGAATAACCGTATTCGTTACCAACGGCAACCACGATATAAATAATTCCGACGCGGTTGATTTCAGAACGGGTGAAGCCGTAAAGGACGGCGGCCTGATTACAACGCCCGAAAAGTATCTTGAAATATATAAGAACCTCGGCTATGACGAGGCTTATCATACCTTCACTCCTCCCGAGGGAGCGCAGCAGGGTATGATGTCATATTCCGCAAAGCTTGACGGAAATTACAGACTTATTGCGTTTGACTCCAACTGCTTCTCTGCGGACTGCACCAAAAAGGGTAAGGACGAGCACGACACGAGAGGTATGGTTTCCGAAGCGCTTATGGAGTGGATTCTTGCCGAATGTAAGGACGCGCAGAAGCACGGTGAAACCATAATCGGTATGTGCCACCACAATATAGTCGCTCACCATGACCTTGAAAATAACGTTCTTAATGAATTTGCAATTGACGACTGGGAGTATGTAGCAACCACGCTCGCGAACGCAGGCATGCACTTCGTTTTCACCGGCCATCAGCATTCAAACGACGTCGCTTCGTACGTTACGGATGAGGGCGAAACAATTTTTGACTGTGAGACCGACTCGCTTTCTTCATTCCCTCACGATTTCAAAGAGGTAGTATTTGACAATACCGATTCAAGCGGTAAAATCGTCTGCGATTACTCAACCTACAGGGTTGACACAATGTTTAAGCTTAATGACCTTGAGGGCAATAAAATTGACGATTTCGCAAAGTACTCCTTCCAGAAGGTATTTATGGACGGCGGCGACGGTGACGTTGGTCCGTACTTTGACGCGATTATGGATAAATACGCTATTAACGCTATTTATAATATTGCAAGCAAGCTTAACCTTACCGAGGAACAGGTTATCAATATTTCACGCGACCTTGTCACAAACCTTAAAACTCTTAAGATTTCGGATATTCCGTCAACAAAATTCAAGGATGAAATCGGTTTCTATGATGAAGAATACGGCACGCTTGACAGCGCTATTTGCTCGGCGTGGTATTATCTGTCCTGCGGCGACGAAAAAATTGATGACGACGAGTTTATAAAGGACGCAATTGAACAGTGCAGACACGGCGACGTCGGCGCAAGAGTTGTATTCACTCTTCTCGAAACGATTCTTGATAACACTGCCGGCAACGCAAGCGTTCTTGAGTTTATTGAGGGCATTTATACCTCGGGACTCAATATGTATTCGGGCTTCGCAGGTAATCTGCCTTTGGCTCCCAAAGCGGTTGAGGACGCAACGGATGATGAAACCATTACAACCGGTGAGGATGCAGCTGCCGAAGAAAGCGAAGAGAAATCGGGCGGAATTGACCTTTCAATTCTCAAAAAGATACCCGGTATGAACCTTGATACTCTTAAGGGACTTCTTTCAAATCCCACGCTTGTAGGTCAGCTTCTCGGTTATGCGCTTGAGGCTATGTGCATTGACGAAAACCCCGGACCGCAGCAGGATAATCATTACGCTCATATCTATTCGGGTAAGGTTGAGCCTGCCAATACGGATGAGGAACAGCCCACCGAACAGCAGCAGACGTCGGGCGAAACAACAACTACCGCAACTACTCCTGCAGATACTTCTTCAACAGTTCCTGCAGCAAATATCCCCGGTTCAAGCAACCCCGGAACGGGCGGAGCAGTTGAAAGGAAAAAAATTGAGCTCGAGCCCAAGGTTCCTGCCGTAGAGCTTGTTATAACTCTCGGCGCGAGCGCGCTTGCTCTTGCGGTAACATTGGTACTGCGCAAAAAGAGAGAAGAAGCGTAATATATTTATTAAAATATAAAAGAAACATTATAAAAGAACAGCACGGATTTTTCCGTGCTGTTTTTATGTAGGGGCTTTCCTGTGGTCGCCCGTTTAATTTACATCTGCCTTTACGGGCGGCTGATAGCCGCCCCTACGGGTTTGAAAATCATCCTCACACCCTGTAGTGGTGTGTTTCTACGCCCACCCGTTTGCCGCTTTTGCGGCAAATTGTCGCTTTTGGCGACAACGGGA
>CAKZZS010000033.1 GCA_937884975.1 uncultured Clostridia bacterium
AACTGTATGGGTTTTCAATATCCTTAATCTGTTGCACTTGATAGTATAATTCACCTTTAAAGAAAAAAGACCGAAGGAAAAGTCCTTCGGTCTTACTTTTTGTCTTTATCAGTCCGTATAGAGCTTGAGCGCTTCCTGCAAAACCGTGTTTGCAACGGGAATTGCATTCCCGCTTCCCGAGCCGCCGTTTTCGATTATTACAACAACCGCAAACGGGAAATCCTCTCTCTGGGAAAAACCGACAAACCACGCGTGCGGCTGCTTGTCGCCGCCGACCTCGGCAGTGCCCGTCTTTCCGCACATTTCAAGGTTCGGAAAGCTCCAGTCGCCGTAAACGTCCTCAACGTCAAAACGAAGCATTTTCTTAAGCTTCAACGCAGTTTCACCGGACATATAAGGGTCCATAAGCTTTGTTTTTGCCCTGTAAACGCTTCTGCCCGAGGCGGTGCTGATTTTACTTACAACATAAGGCTTCGGAGAAGCGCCGCCGTTCGCAATTGCGCCGACAAGAGTAAGAAAACGGCAGGGATTTACCTTTGTGGTGTACTGTCCTATGCCTGCCCAGCCGAGGTCAAGCTTTTTTGCGTTTGTCAGGTCGATTTTACTGCCTGCAAAATTCAGGTAATTTCCGCCTGAGGCGGAGGAATCGTTAAAGCCGAGGGTTATCGCCTCCTGCTGAAGCTTTTCGTTGCCGAGCTGTTCAGCGATTTGCGCAAACGCGCAGTTGCAAGAGTGACTTAACGCTTTTTCAAAATTTATTTCGCCGTGAACTCCGCTGCATTTTACAACACCCTCGCCGATATTGTATTCACCTTTGCAGGTGAAGGTTTGAGAATAAATGTCGGGTATGTTTTCAATAGCCGCCGCGGCGGTGACGATTTTAAAAATCGAACCCGGAACATAAGAGCCGGAAACAAAACGGTCAATATAAACGCCCTCGTAGCTGTCGCTTTCTTCAATTTCTTCAACAGTCGGTCTGTTTCTTGTGTCAAACGAAGGTGAGCTTGTTGAACAAATGACCTCTCCCGTTTTGTAGTTATAGACGCCGACGGTCCCCTTCCTGCCGTTGAGCGCTCTGTAAGCAGTTGCGCACAGGTCGGAATTTACCGTAAGAGTTATATCGTTTCCGCTTCCGTTTTCAACCGTACTGTAAAGTCCGTCAACAAAGCTGTAACCCGTAAGCTCGGATTTATAGAGAGAATGCACGCCCGTTGAAATATAACCCTCAAGGTCGCCTATTGTGTGAAGCGTTGACATACGGATAGTTCTGTCGTCATTGAACCTGCGCGAGCCGTCCTCATTTCTTGCAAGCTCAACGCCTGCGCTGTCAAGGATTCTTCCGCCGCTGACAAGGGTTCCGTTTTCGTAAAGATGGCGGTTGTATTTCTGACCCGACCAGCTTTCGGCGTTTGCGAAAAAGCGGTAGCCGAGAATGCAAAGACCTAAAAGGAAAACGCCTATGAGCGCATAAAGAATTTTTGCTCTGTTAGCTATTGCTCTCATTTTGCCGTCCCCCTGTCCTTAAAGCTGACCGCCTTAATAAAGCTTAAGAGCATCCAGCAGCCCATTACGCTTGAGCCGCCCCTGCTTATAAAGGGCAGCGTCACGCCCGTAAACGGTATCAAATCCGCAACGCCGAATACGTTTACTGCCGCCTGGAATAAGAGCAGAGCCGCCGCCGAAACGGATAAAATCGAGTAAAAGGTCGAATGAACCGATTTTGAGTTTTTAATTGCGTACGCAAGCAGACCGACGTAGGTGAGCATAATTGAAAACGCGATTATCAGTCCGAACTCCTCGCTCACAACGCCGAAAACAAGGTCCTCCGTTGCGGCAAAGACATCGCGAAGCTCGCCGTTGCCGAGACCAAGTCCGAAAAGACCTCCGCTTACTGCGTATGTGAGGGTTCTTGTCTGTTGGAAGCCGCTTCCCTCTACGTCATCCCAGATGTGCATATAGCTTGAAAAACGGGAGGCGACGTAAGGCTTGAACATAAGTATAAGCACCGCGCCGAGCGCCGCGACAACGCAGATAAAGACAATTGTTCTTATATCGCCCGAGCGCAGGAATGAAATGACAATGAAAGTAAAGAAGAATATCAGCGCCGTGCCGAAATCATACATAAGGAAAAGACAGCCTATGCACGCGACGGCGAAAATAATGTACCGCGTCAGGCTTCTTGTTGACTGAAGCTTTTCAAGGGTTGCCGCGCCGACAAAGACAAACGCAACCTTGACAAGCTCCGAAGGCTGAATTGACATTCCGCCGAAATACAGCCAGTTTTTAGCTCCGTTTGTGAACCTTGCAAGCATAAGAGTAAGACCGAGAAGTCCTACCGCGCCGACAGCCGCTACATAGCGCAGCTTCATACACCTGTCAACGTCCTTTAAAATCCACAGCAGTACAAGGTAGCCTGCAAATCCGATAAGAATTGCGGCAAGCTGGGTAATGCTTTTTTCGGGATAGACGCTGACTGTAATCGCAAGACCGATTCCCGAAAGGAAGAAGCCGATAAGCTCAACCTCAAAGCTCTGGCTTTTCATAATCCCCCTGTGGATTATAAAATAAATCCATTCAAGAAGAATGTAGCCGCCAAAGGCAATTGAGGGGTATTTAAGGTCGGTTGCGCCGAGCTTTAAAACTATTTCAAAAAGACAAATCGCCTGAAACAGAGTTACGAGCGCCATAAGGAAGAAATACCTGTTCTTTTTCACCGTATTCCCCCTTCCCTGAAAATAAAACGGAAGTGCGATATTTCAAAGATATCGCCGTCGGCAAGATAATGCGCCCGGGTAATCATCTGACCGTTAAGTACGGTTCCTGCAGTTGAACCCATATCCTCAAGCGCCCATCTTCCCTCGTGCTTGAAAAGCCGAGCGTGAACACGGGAAACGTACGGGTCCTCAATAGGCAGGTCGCACCGTGACGGGTCTCTGCCGAAAATGACGGAGTCGCCGATAAGATGAAGCTTTTCCCCGTTTGACTCGTTATATAAAAACGCGCCGTCATAGACATTCGGAATATCGTCCGTATCAAACCTTGGCTTTGAGGAGACAATATCCGTGTCGGCAATTACGCTGTCGATATATCTGTTTTCCCTTTCGTCAAGAGGCTCAATCTGCTCGTCCTCTTTGCAAAGAAGCTTCATCGGGATATTTCCGAAAGCGATATTGTCGCCGTTGAAAACCTCGGTAGGCTTTTCAATTTTTACTCCGTTTACGAAAACGCCCATTTTGGAGTTCGTGTCGACAACAAAAAACCTGCCCTTTCTGTACGCGAGAACGGCGTGAAAACGCGAAACCGTGCCGTAGCCTAATTTCACATCGCAAAGCTTACTCCTTCCAATGGAGGTCTCGTAACCGCTTATTTCGATTTCGTCTCCGTTTGCCGCGTTGTAAAGAGCGCCGAAGGAATCGGATGTATTTATCTTTTTGCGCATAAGCATTACAAAGCAGCGCGCAAGAACGAACACCGCTATAAAGCTTAATACAAATCTAAAAATGTAAAGCAGAGCTGAAAGCAGCTGTTCCAAGCCGACACCTCCTTTGTAAATTCAAATCATTATATCACATATTTCCCGTTTTATAAAGTCATTTTAAATTTTAAAATATATTTTCATAAAATGTTGAAATTATGAGAAAATTCATTTATACTATTGCGTGATACTCATCAAGAGGTGAAAAGGAATGGAAATCAAAAGCTTCGGTATTATGAAAAACGGTGAAGAGGACACAATCTACGCCTTGACAAATTCCAACGGAATGAGGGTGGAAATTCACACCTTCGGCGCAGGAATTTATAAAATAATTGTTCCCGATAAAAACGGAAAAGAGGACGACGTATTGCTCGGTTACTCAAAGCCCGACGATTACGACGGTTGCGACGACTATTCAGGACTTGTCGTAGGACCCGTTGCGAACAGGATTAACGGAGATTTTGAGCTTTACGGTAAAACATATTCGCCCGAGGTTAACCCCGAAAACGGAATTATCCTTCATTCAAACGGCGACATTTCCTTCAGAAACTGGTCTGTTGAAAAATATTCGGATAATGAGATTACACTTTCAATTGAAAGGAAGGACGGCGTTGCAGGTCTTCCCGGCAATATGACGGTAAGCGTTACATATACTCTGACCGATGATAACGCGCTTCATCTTAAATACAGGGCGGTTACCGACAGAAAGTCTTATATTAACCTTACAAACCACGCGTATTTTAATCTTGACGGTTGCTCCGGCGCGTCAGTTGTTGATCACCTTGTTAAATTCAATGCGGATTACTTCATTCCGACCGATGAGAAAAGCATTCCCTACGGAAAGCCGCAGAGCGTTGACGGCACTCCATTCGATTTAAGGGAGTTTAAGAAAATTGCGGACGGAATTGACGATAAAGCCTGCGACCAGACGGTCTGGGGCAGGGGATATGACCACAGCTTGCAGATAAGGGATTACGATAAAACCCTGCGTCTTGCGGCAACTGTCAGGAGTGAAAAAACGGGAAGAGTTCTCGAATGCTTTACAACGCTTCCCGCCGTTCAGTTCTATACGGGCAATTTCCTTGCCGGACTTGAGGGCAAATACGGCTTTAAGAATAATCACAGAAGCGGTTTTTGCCTTGAGACCCAGTTCCATCCGGACGCGGTTCACCACCCCGATTTTCAGCAGCCGGTTTTCGACGAAAACAACCCGTATGAAAGCGAAACGGTTTACGTTTTCTCGGTTGAAAAATAATAGAATAAACAGTCAAAAAGCGAGGTTTTCCTCGCTTTTTTAATGCTTTGTTCACAATTTGATTAAATTTGTTTAAAAAATAATTAACCAAATTCACTTTTTTTGTTGTATAATAAAAACCGTTAGTATATGATAAATGAAAAAAAGCAACGTTTCGGAGGGGAAATGTAATGGCAGGAACAAAGGTACTTATAGTTGACGACGATATAAATATTTGCGAGCTTTTAAGACTCTATCTTGAAAAAGAGGGCTTTTCGGTTATAAGCGTCAATGACGGCGAGGCGGCTCTGACAACCTTTAAGGCGGAGGAGCCGGACATAGTTCTTCTTGACATTATGCTTCCGAAGCTTGACGGCTGGCAGGTCTGCAGGGAAATCCGCAAGTTTTCGGATACGCCGATAATTATGCTTTCCGCAAAGGGCGAGACCTTTGATAAGGTGCTCGGACTTGAGCTTGGCGCGGACGATTATGTGACAAAGCCGTTTGACACAAAGGAAATTATTGCGAGAATTAAGTCCGTTCTGCGCAGGGTCAACGCTTCTTCCTCATCTGCAGAAGGCGAGGACGCAATAAAGGAGGTCAATTTTGACAAGCTTTCAATTAACCTTACAAATTATGTGCTTAAGGTTGACGGAAAGCAAATTGACACTCCTCCAAAAGAGCTTGAACTGATTTACCATCTTGCTTCTCATCCGAATAAGGTTTTCACTCGGGATCAGCTCCTTGACGAGGTATGGGGCTTTGAATACTACGTTGACTCAAGGACGGTTGACGTTCATATAAAGAGGCTTCGTGAAAAGCTCAAGGGCGTTTCGGACCAGTGGGAGCTTCGCACGGTATGGAGCGTAGGTTATAAATTTGAAGTCAAAGAGTAATTTTTATGGCAGAAGGATTTAAACAAATCAGCAGAACCGTTAAGGACAATAAGTTTTCAAAAAGTCTTTTTGTCCGATATTATACGGTTTCCATACTAATAATAATAGTGTGCTTTCTAATACTCGGTTGCGCGCTTCTTGTTTTTGTCGGAAACTATTGGAAAAACGAAAAAACGGATATAATAGTAAGTAACGTATCCACTCTTGCAAAGACAACGGGCGAGATGCTTTCCTCCGAAAGAATGAAGGAGGACACGGAAGGCTCGCTTATGGTGCTGTGCAACAATTTGCGTATTGTCTCCCAGGCTGTAAACGCCGATTTCTTTATAGTCGGTACGGACGGAGAGGTAATTGTGTGCCAGGACTCGCTTGTGTCCGATTTCAGAAAGACGGATTCGGATTCCGGGGCTAAAGGCTCTTGTAATATCCATTCTCACTACAGCTTTTCGGATGAAATGCTCAACGAAATAAATAAGGGTCCGTACTGCAGAATATCGAACCTTAACGGTATGCTCATTTCTTCCTTTATTGTTGCGGCGGAGCCGATAACCGTGAATGAAGAGACCGTTGCATACAGTTTTTGCCTTCAGCCGCTTGAACAGGGCGTAAACCTTTATGTCCGCGACGTTCTTAAGATGTTTTTGTTTGCTTCGGCGTTTGCGCTTGTTCTCTGCTTTGTGGCGGTGTATCTTATGACCTACAGCCTTACAAAGCCGTTCCGGCAGATGTCTTACGCAACAAAGCGCTATTCCGTAGGCGATTTCAGCCCGAGAATTGACGTCAGGGGCAGGGACGAATTGGCGGCGCTGTGTATGGAGTTTAACTCAATGGCGACTGCGCTCGCGACGCTCGAAAGCACCCGAAGAAGCTTCGTGGCAAATGTTTCTCATGAATTGAAAACGCCGATGACGACAATAGGCGGATATATCGACGCAATTCTTGACGGCACTATTCCAAGAGAAAAGGAAGAGTATTATCTTCAGATAGTTTCTGATGAGGTAAAGCGTCTTTCAAGGCTTGTTGTCGCTATGCTGAACCTTTCAAAAATTGAGGCAGGCGAGATTCAGATTCACAGAGGACAGTTCGATATTACCGAGCTTATTTTCAGCACCCTGCTTTCCTTTGAACAGACGATAAGCAAAAGGAATATTGAAATCAGGGGCCTTGAAAATCTGCTCCCCGTTCAGGTCAGCGCGGACAGGGATATGCTTCATCAGGCGATATATAACCTTGTTGACAATGCGGTCAAATTTACGCCAGACGGCGGCTGGATAGAGCTTAAATTAAGCAGTAACGGCAAGTCCGTGAGCGTTTCAATAAAAAATTCCGGCGCAGGCGTTTCCTCCGAGGAAATTTCAAAAATCTTTGAAAGATTTTATAAGGTCGACAAGTCCAGAAGCTATGACGTAAAGGGCGCAGGGCTCGGACTTTATATAGTCAAAACGGTAATTGAAATGCACTCGGGTACGGTTTACGCTACAAGCGAGGAAGGAAAATATACCGAATTTACGTTCACAATTCCTATTGGAGGTTTTTAATATGGATGATTTTGAAAACAAAGACGAACTCAATGAAATTAACGAAAACGAAGCCACGCAGGCTGAACCACAGCCGTTTGAGCCGGAAATCGCAGAGCCTCAGGTAAACGCGCAGTCGCAGGAAGCTCCCGTGCAACCGACCTATACTCCGCCGGTTCCGCCTCAGAACACATATCCCTACGGTCAGGGCGCTGCTCCGAATATGGGTTATCCGTATTCGCCTATGCAGAATAACTATAACAATTCTCCTTATCAGCAGCCCTACGGCAATTATCCGTATCAGGCTCCAAACAATAACCGCCCTGCTCCCCCTGCTCCCAAAAAGAGTAAGGCAGGAAAGGTTATCGCAGTTTGCCTTATTATTGCGGTCTTAAGTCTCGCGGCGGCCATTTCCTTAAGTACGATAAGCAAGCACTCAAAGGGAAAGACAAATAATCAGAGTCAGACCGAGCAGAAGGCGGAGGATGCCGTAACTCTTACAATAAACGATTCGGCTGATACTGCCGAAAAGTCAACCGCTTCCGCTTCGGGCGTCCTTTCCGCAACCGAAATATACGAAAAGGTCAGCGACGTTTCCGTAGGCGTTCTCGTATATCAGTCTTCAGGTATGTCAAGCTTTTCTTCAAACCTCTACGGTGAAGGCTCGGGCGTTATTATTACGGAAAACTCGAATCATACGGGCACTTATGTAATAACCTGCGCTCACGTCGTTTCCGGCAGCGGACTTTCTGTAAAAATTCAGCTTAATGACGGCGAAAAGTATGACGCAACCATAGTCGGTATTGATAACAAGACCGATATTGCGGTTTTGCTTATGGAAAAAACAGGACTTACGGCGGCTGAATTCGGCTCGGCAGAAAACCTTAAGGTCGGTCAGACGGTTTATGCAATAGGTAACCCCGGCGGCACGGATTTCTTCGGCTCGTTCACCTCGGGCATAGTTTCCGCTATTGCGCGTCCCGTAAACAGTCCCGTAGGCTATGAAATGAACTGCATTCAGCACGACGCCGCAATTAACCCCGGAAACTCCGGCGGCGCGCTTGTAAACGAATACGGTCAGGTTATCGGAATAAACTCCTCAAAAATCGCAGCCGAGGAATATGAGGGAATGGGCTTTGCCGTTCCCAGCGAAACCGTAAAAGAGGTTGCGGACGAGATTATTGCCAACGGCTATGTTACCGACAGACCGAAGCTTGGCATAAAGTACGCTTCAGTCGCAAGCAGCCAGACCTACAGTATGATAGTTCAGATGAACGACTACCCTGCAGGCTCGATTATTATTGATTCCATTACCACAGACTCCTCGCTTTACAACACGGACGTCCAGAGAGGCGATCTTATCATTAAAGCAAACGGTAAGGACCTTGACACCCCGGATGTTTTACTCGACCTTGTTCAGAACGGTAAGGTCGGCGATAAAATCAAGCTTACTATAGTTCGTATAGATTCGAATTACAAGACAACCGAGTTTGAGGTTGACGCAACTCTTATCGAGGACAGAGGCACTGTCGAAGAAGAGGAAACCACAACCGAGGATATTTATGAGTACTATAATCCTTTCGGCTTTGGCAATTAAAATTTATTTCGGCAGGGCGCTTTGAAAGGCGCTCTGCCGAATTTTAAAAAAAGTATTGACAAACGCATTTGCGTCTGCTAAAATACCGAATGCAAATAAAGAAGAAACGAATTCCGTTCCTCACCTGCCGGCGAAGGCTGTCGGGTCAATACAGACAGAAATGTCGGTCGTATTGTGTAAACGGGCTTCGTTTGCGCAATTTTTTTATTTTTACCATTTTCAAAAGGAGTGTTTTGTATCAGCACCAAAGAATGCCAGATCAATGAGGCAATTCGCGACAAGGAAATCCGCGTCATTCTTGACACAGGCGAACAGCTTGGAATAATGTCCGCAAAGGACGCGCTCAAGGAGGCCCAGAAGCGTGAGCTTGACTTAGTTAAGATCGCACCTCAGGCTACGCCGCCCGTATGCAAGATTATGAACTACGGCAAATACAAATTCGACCAGGCAAAGAGAGAAAAGGAAAACCGTAAAAATCAGCGCATAGTCGAAATTAAGGAAATCCGCCTTTCGCTTAACATTGACACGCACGACTTTGAAACTAAAGCAAAACATGCCGAGCGCTTCCTCAAGGACGGCAACAAGGTTAAGGTTTCCATCCGCTTCAGGGGACGCGAAATGGCGCATCCGGAAATCGGTATTGCAAGTATGGAAAAATTTGCCCAAAGGTGCGAAGAATTTGCAACAGTCGAAAAGGCGGCAAAGCTTGAAGGCCGTCAGATGTTGATGTTCTTAAGTCCGAAAGCAAGTAAATAACAGGAGGAAATTAAGATGCCTAAAATCAAAACTCACAGCGGCGCAAAGAAGCGCTTTAAACTGTCCAAGAACGGCAAGCCCATTCGCGCGCATGCCTACAAGTCACACATCCTTAACAAGAAGTCCACAAAGAGAAAGAGAAATCTTCGTAAGACAAGCGTTGCGGACAAAACAAACCAGAGACAGATTAAACGTCTTGTTCCTTACAAATAATTCGGGACTCATTTTATTTAAACAGGAGGTAACTTAACATGGCACGTGTAAAAGGTGCGATGATGACTCGCAAAAGAAGAAATAAAACATTAAAGCTTGCCAAGGGCTACTACGGCTCAAAGAGCAGACTTTTTAAGACTGCAAAGCAGGCTGTTATGAAGAGCGGTAACTACGCTTATATCGGCAGAAAGCAGAAGAAGAGAGATTTCAGAAAGCTCTGGATTACAAGAATTTCCGCAGCTTGCAAAATGAACGGTATGAATTACTCAACCTTCATCAACGGACTTAAAAAGGCTGAAATCGACCTTAACCGTAAAATGCTTTCCGAAATCGCAATTTCGGATCCCGAGGGCTTCACGGCTCTTACAGAGCAGGCAAAGGCAGCTCTTAAATAAGCTATAATTTTATTTTCACGCTTGAGTACGGACTCAGGCGTGAAACTTTTTAATGAATACTTATGGAAAAAATAACAAGCAGGACCAATGAAAAAATCAAACGTTTTTTAAAGCTTTCCGCGTCCTCCTCTTTCAGGCGCGAGCAGTCCCTTTATACCCTTGAGGGCGCAAGGCTCTGCTTTGACGCGCTCTTAAGCGGAGAGGAGTTTTCGGAATTTTATTTTACCGAAAGGGCAAGGGAAAAGTTTACCCGTCAGGTTGATGAAATTCTTAAAAACACTCAAAATTGCTTTTTAATAAGCGAAGAGGTTGCGGATAAGCTTTCGTCAACAGCGTCTTCGCAGGGGTTGTTTGCAATTATTAAGCAAAGACAAATTCCCCTTGCATTTGACACTCAACTCTGTTATATTGCTCTTGACGGCATTCAGGACCCTGCAAATCTCGGCGCGCTTTCAAGAACCGCCGAGGCGCTGGGCGTAAACGGACTGATTTTATATAACTGCTGCGACATTTATAACCCGAAGGCGCTTCGCGCTTCAATGGGCGCGTTCTTCAGGCTTCCGGTTATGTTTACGGACGATTTGCCGTTATTGCTTAAAAATAAGGCAATTGAAGGAATGCTGACGGTTGCGGCGGTGCCCGACCGTGACAGCGAGGATATTACAAAGCTTGATTTTTCCTCGGGCGTGATTACGGTTATCGGTAACGAGGGAAACGGCGTGTCACAGAGCGTTATAAACGCCTGTATGAAAAAGGCGGTTATTCCTATGAAGGGCAGGGCGGAAAGCCTTAACGCAGCGGCAGCCGGCGCAATAGTAATGTGGGAAATGATGAAATGACTGAATATTGGATATGGCTTTCGCGCACTCTCGGAGCAGGTGCCGGAATCGGTGATTTAATTGCATATTTCGGCTCTGCGCGCGATATGTATGAGGCAGGAAGCAATGAGTGGCGGCTTTCGGGACTGCTTACAAAAAAGCAGGTTGAAAACCTTAAAAAATTCAGTCCCTCGCAGTCAGCGGATATCTACAAAATCTGTGAAAAGAACCGCTGGCACATTGTCACCCCGTCAAGCTCCTTTTACCCGACTCTTCTTCTGGAGCTTCCCGATATGCCTGCCGCGCTTTTTGTTGAGGGTGACTGCAACGCGCTTAAAAGCAGGGTGAATATTGCTTTTGTCGGAACGAGGAAGGCCTCCCTTTACAGTAAGAAAATAGCCTATTCCCTCTCTTACAGCATAAGCCGCGCAGGCGCAGTTATCGTAAGCGGCGGCGCGCTCGGAATAGACAGCGCTTCTCACGAGGGCGCGTTGAGAGCAGGCGGAAAAACCGTTGCGGTTCTCGGCTGCGGACTCGGCACCGACTATCTTCAGGAGAATGCGGCTTTGAGAAATGAAATAGCCAAAAGCGGCGCGCTTGTGAGTGAATTTCTGCCGTTTGCCCCTGCTTCAAAATACACCTTCCCTATAAGGAACCGTATTATTTCGGGTATGTCCGCAGGTACGGTTGTAATAGAAGCCGGGGAGAGAAGCGGTTCCCTTATAACCGCAAATCTTGCCCTGTCCCAGGGCAGGGAGGTTTTTGCCGTTCCGGGCGACCTTACAAGCTCCGCGTATACGGGTACCAATAACCTTATCCGTGACGGCTGTATTCCCGTGTTTGAAGCAAAGGATATAGTAAGACCTTTCAAATTTGTCTATCCAGAATTTAAGCTTCAGGATGAGGACGCTTTGCTGTTTGAGCCGCTTACGGACGAAAGTGAAAAAAGCGAAAAAGCTCCCGTAAGGGATGAAAAAACAAATGAAGCTCAACCCGTAGTTAAAAGGACTGACGTTGCGCTTTCCCAAAATGCAAAAAAGGTTTATGACGTCTTCGGTCAAACGCCTTTACATATTGATGAAATAACCGAAAAAAGCGCTCTTTCCTCTGCGCAGGTGCTTGCCGCGTTGACGGAGCTTGAGCTTAACGGACTCATAGCGCTTGAAAACGGAAGAAAATACAAAATTATTTAAAAGGACGGTGGATTACTTTGTCAAATTTAGTAATCGTTGAGTCGCCTGCAAAGGCAAGAGTAATAAAGAAATATCTCGGCAACGGCTTCGAGGTTGTCGCCTCCATGGGACACATAAGGGATTTGCCTGCCGCAAAGCTGAGCGTTGATATTAAAAACGATTTTGCCCCTAAATATGCGGTAATAAAGGGAAAGGAAAAGCTTGTCAAGGAGCTTAAGTCACTTGCCGAAAACAGCGAAAAGGTTTATCTCGCAGCCGACCCCGACCGTGAGGGAGAGGCGATTTCCTGGCACCTTGCAACTCTTCTTGACCTTGATATGAATGACGATATAAGAGTCAAGTTCAATGAGATAAACAAGACCTGCGTTGAAAACGGTCTTAAAAATCCCGAAAAAATTGACATCGACCTTGTTAATGCCCAGCAGGCAAGACGTATCCTTGACCGAATCGTGGGTTATAAATTGAGCCCCTTTGTATCCCAGAAAATCCGCAGAGGACTTTCCGCAGGCAGAGTTCAGTCTGTCGCGGTAAGACTCATTGTTGACAGGGAAAACGAAATCAGAGCCTTTGTTCCCGAGGAGTACTGGACGGTTGAGGCTTCGCTTATTGCGCCTTCTTCAAAGCGCGCGTTCACCGCTCTTCTTACAGCCGATGAAAACGGCAAGGTAAAAATCACCTCAAAGGAACAGAGCGACAAATATCTTAACCGTCTTGACAATGCAAACTATGTTGCCGACAGCGTAAAGAGGGGAACAAGAAAGAAAAAACCCGCTCCTCCGTTTACTACCTCCACTCTTCAGCAGGAGGCTTCGCGCAGGCTCAATTTCCAGTCCTACCGCACAATGAAGGTTGCGCAGGAGCTTTATGAAGGTATGGATATCCAGGGCTACGGCACAATGGGTCTTATTACCTATATGAGAACCGATTCGCTTCGAATTTCCGAGGAAGCAAGAAAAGCCGGAAACGATTATATCCTTTCCGTTTACGGCGACAAATATCTTCCCGAAAAGCCGAGGTATTATAAGTCAAGAGCCAACGCGCAGGACGGCCATGAAGCCATCCGTCCGACAACCCCGTCCCTTTCTCCCGATAAGGTAAAGGGCAGTCTTTCAACCGAGCAGTACAAATTATATAAGCTTATCTGGGAAAGATTTATTTCTTCCCTTATGGCGGACTGCGTACAGAATACCGTAAAGGCTGAAATCAAGGCTTCAAAGGGCGACGCAAAGGAATACTGCATCTTCACTGCAAACGGCTATTCCGTTAAATTTGACGGCTTTACCGCTCTTTACGAAACCATGAGCGACGAGGACGAAGAAAACGGCGGAAAATTGCCGACATTTGAAGACGGCGACACGCTTAAGCTCAAGGAGCTTGGCGGAAACCAGCATTTCACACAGCCTCCGGCAAGATATACCGAGTCCTCGCTTATCAAAACGCTTGAGGAAACGGGAATCGGAAGACCCAGCACATACGCCTCGATTATTTCGACAATTACCTCACGTTCCTATGTAAAGCGTGAAAAGAAAACTCTTTATCCGACTGAGCTCGGCGAAGCTACCACAAAGCTTTTAAAGGAGCATTTCCCGAAGATAGTTAATACAAAATTCACCGCTTCAATGGAAAGTCAGCTTGACTCGGTTGAAGAGGGCGACGTGGATTATATCCAGATGCTTCACACCTTCTATGATGATTTTGACGCTATAATGCAGAAGGCGAAGGACGACACCCAGGGCGTTAAAATTGCGCTTAAGGAGGATGAAACAGACATTCCTTGTGACAAGTGCGGAAGAATGATGGTAATTAAAACGGGAAGATTCGGACGCTTCCTTGCATGCCCCGGCTATCCCGAATGTAAAAATACAAAGCCGCTTGTCGTTGAAACGAATGCGAAATGCCCGGTTTGCGGCAGTAAGGTTATTGAAAAGAAGTCGAGAAAGGGCTACACCTTCTTCGGTTGCTCAAATTATCCCGAGTGTAACTTTATGACCTGGGATAAACCTACGGACGAAATTTGTCCAGAATGCGGAAAATCACTCTTTAAGCGTACGGGCGGAAAGCTTGTCTGCCTTAACGAGGGCTGCGGCTTTGAAAAAAAGGCTGAAAGAAAAAGAAAGACAAAGGCAACCGATAAATGAAAACGGTAGCTGTTATCGGAGCAGGTCTTGCAGGCGTTGAAGCGGCAAATCAGCTTGCAAAAAGGGGAATAAGAGTCCGCCTTTTTGAAATGAAGCCGAAAAAGTTTTCGCCGGCGCATAAGAGCGAAAATTTTGCGGAGCTTGTATGCTCAAATTCGCTTAAGGCGTCGAGGCTTAACTCCTCTGCAGGTCTTTTAAAGCACGAAATGAAAACTCTCGGCTCACTTGTGATGGAGTCAGCCGAAAGATATTCGGTGCCTGCAGGCGGCGCTCTGGCGGTCGACAGAGACCTGTTTTCGGAATATATAACGGAAAAAATAAAACAAAATCCCCTTATTGAGATTATCAATGAGGAGGTGACCTCTCTGCCTGAAGCGGACGCGGTTATTATTGCCGCAGGGCCGCTTGCGTCGGAGGGTCTTATCAATGCAATAAAGCCCCTGACGGGTCAGGGACTCTCGTTTTTTGACGCGGCAGCGCCGATAATAACCAGAGAAAGCGTGGATATGTCCGCGGCTTTCCTTGCTTCCCGTTATGAACGCGGCGGTGACGACTATATCAACTGTCCGATGAATAAAGAGGAGTACGAGCGTTTTTATGAAGAAATAACCAAAGCCGAACGCGCCCCGACTCACTCCTTTGACGAAAGGAAAGACGTCTATGAGGGCTGTATGCCGATAGAAGCTCTCGCTTCACGCGGAAAGGACACAATGCGCTACGGCCCGTTAAAGCCCGTCGGACTTGTTGACCCAAGGACCGGACACAGACCCTGGGCAAATCTTCAGCTTCGAAAGGAGAACGCCGAGGGGACGCTTTTAAATCTTGTCGGTTTCCAGACTAACCTTAAATTCGGCGAACAAAAACGTGTGTTTTCACTTTTCCCTGCGCTTAAAAACGCGGAATTTGTAAGGTACGGCGTAATGCACCGCAACACCTTTATCGATTCGCCAAGGCTTCTCAATTCCGACTTCTCTTTGAATGCTGACCGAAAAATCTTCTTTGCAGGTCAGATTACGGGCGTTGAGGGCTATACCGAATCTGCCGCGAGCGGAATAATGGCAGGCATTAACGCTTGCCGTCTGCTTGAGGGAAAGGAAACCCTGACCTTACCGAAAACGAATATTCTCGGAGCTTTGGCAAGGTATATCAGCGACGAAACCGTGAAGGATTTTCAGCCGATGGGAGCTAATTTCGGAATTCTTCCACCCCTTGAAAATAAAATCCGCGACAAGCAGGAAAGATATATGAAAATTGCCGAAAGAGGCGTAGAGGACCTTGAAAAATTCCTCAAGGAAAATGACGTTACAGCATAATCGGTTCGCGTGAACCTATTTATAAAAACGGTGACAAAAAATGACTGAACTTGAAAAAATTATCGGTTACAAATTCAATAACAGCGAGCTTTTAAAAACGGCTCTGACACACTCTTCGTATGCAAATGAGCATTCGGATTATTTTCACTGCAATGAAAGGCTGGAATTTCTCGGAGACTCTGTGCTCGGCTTTATCACGGCGGAGTATATCTACCGTGAATTTTCCCATCTGCCCGAGGGCGAGCTTACCAAAAAGAGGGCGTATGCCGTGTGTGAGACCACGCTTGCGGAGTTTGCAAATGAAATATCACTCGGCACGTTTCTGCTTCTCGGAAACGGCGAAAAGCATACGGGCGGCGACAAAAGACCGTCCATTCTTTCCGACGCGTTTGAAGCTCTCATAGCTGCAATTTACCTTGACGGCGGAATTGAAAACGCAAAGAAATTCGTACTTTCCTTTGTTTCAAATGCGGTTAAGGAAAAGCCGCAGTTCAAGGATTACAAGACCACCCTGCAGGAGGTTATTCAGCAAAATCCCGAGGAACAGCTTTCGTATATCGTTACCGATGAAAGCGGCCCCGACCACGATAAATGCTTTACGGTCGAGGTGCACCTTAACAGCAACTGTATTGGTAAGGGCAAGGGCAGAAGCAAAAAGCAGGCGGAACAGAACGCCGCAAAGGAAGCATTGGAGTTGATGGGGCTTTGAAGCACCGAAATATTGCAATTTTTGTGCCGCACAACGGTTGTCCGTGTCAGTGCAGCTTTTGTAACCAGAAAATAATATCGGGAAAAGAAAACCAACCCTCAGCCGATTCCGTTAAGGATGCGGTGAGGGTTGCTCTTGCTTCAAAGGGCGAATATGAAAGAACCGAGCTTGCGTTTTTCGGCGGAAGCTTTACGGCAATTGACCGCGATTATATGGTTTCTCTGCTTGAAGCGGCTTATGAATTTGTCAGGGACGGAAGCCTTGACGGGATAAGAATTTCAACTCGTCCCGACGCAATTGACGGTGAAATAATAAGCATTTTAAAGAAATACGGCGTTACTGCGGTTGAACTTGGCGCCCAGAGTATGGATGACGAGGTTTTACTTTTAAACCGCCGCGGACATACCGTTAAGGACGTTGAAAATGCGTTTTACAGCCTGAAAAACGCTGGGTTTGAGACGGGACTTCAGATGATGACGGGGCTTTACGGCTCGAATTACGAAAAGGACTTAAAAACTGCCGAAAGAATTATTTTTCTTCACCCCGATACGGTAAGAATTTATCCGACCGTAGTGCTTAAGGGCACTTTCCTTGCCGAGCTGTATGAAAACGGCGTTTATAAGCCGATGACGCTTGACGAAACAGTCTCGCTTTGCGCAGATATTCTCCCGAAATTCAGAAAAAGCGGAATAAACGTCATAAGACTCGGGCTTCATTATTCTTCGGATGTTAAAGAAAACTTCCTCGCCGGCGGCTTCCATCCTGCCTTAATGGAGCTTGTCGAGGGTGAAATCTATCTTCGCGAAGCCTTAAAAATTCTTGAAAACTATCCAAAAAACAAACCGCTTACTCTTTTTGTCAACGAAAAAGAGCTTTCAAAGATGAAAGGACAGCAAAAAAGAAACGAAAAAATATTGATAAATCAAGGATTTTGTTGTAAAATAAAGGGAAATCTTTTTTTAGATAAGTATACAGTATTGGTTGAGGAATAATTTATGTTCTTAAAGGCTTTAAAAATGCAGGGCTTCAAGTCCTTCCCGGATAATACCGTGTTGCAGTTCAACAAGGGAATTACAACTGTTGTCGGTCCTAACGGCAGCGGTAAGAGTAATATTTCCGACGCTGTACGCTGGGTACTCGGCGAGCAGTCCACAAAGAACCTTCGCGGCAGTAAGATGGAGGACGTCATTTTCAGCGGTACTTCCGTCAGAAAGGCGCAGGGCTTTGCGGAGGTTTCGCTTGTGCTTGACAACTCCGACAGGGCGCTCGATTACGACGACAACGAGGTTACCGTTTCCAGGCGTTATTACCGCTCGGGCGAAAGCCTTTACATAATCAACGGCAAAGAGGTCCGTCTTCGCGACGTAAACGAGCTGTTTATGGATACGGGTCTCGGACGCGACGGTTATTCGATTATCAGCCAGGGTAAAATTGCCGATATGATTTCCTCAAAGGCGAATGAGAGACGCGATATGCTTGAGGAAGCGGCAGGCATTTCCCATTTCAGGTACAGACGCACTGACGCTATGAGGCGCCTGAGTCAGGCGGAGGAAAATCTGCTTCGACTTCGTGATATTCTCACCGAGCTTGAAAGCAGAGTCGGACCGTTGAAAGCGCAGAGTGAAAAGGCGCAGAAATTCCTTGTGCTTGCGGAGGAAAAAAAGGATATTGAAATCGGTCTGTGGCTTGATATACTCGAAAAGACTGCGGACAGGCTCAAGCAGCAGGATACAAAAATCGAAATTGCCGATTCCCAACGTGAAAGGGCTATTAAAGAGCTTGAGGAAATTGAAAAGAAAATTGACTCCGCTACCGAACAGACGCAGAAAATAAACTGCGATATTGAAGAGCTTCGAGCCGCTTCGGGCAAGGTTGACGAGCAGATAGCCGCCCTTGAAGCGCAGGTGCTTGTTGAAAACAACTCAATTGAGCATAATAATCAGGCTATTGAAAGAATAAAAAAGGATATGCTTTCCGAAAACGAAACCGAACAGCATATCTTTGAACAGGTTGACGAGGCGAAAAAGGAAATCGAGCGCCTCACAAAAGAAAAGGAAAATAAAAACTCCCTTCTTGAAAAGACTGCCGCGGAGGAGTCAAAGCTTTTAAGTGAAAACGAGCAGTTTTCGGCGCAGAGCGTTGAGCTTTCAACAAAGGCTGCGGCGCTTGCGGTTGAGCTTGCGGACAACCGCGTCACCGCGGAGGGCGCTGACAATACGGTTGAAGAAATCAGGACAAGAATTCTTGCAATTGAACAGTCGCTCGTGTTAAGAAAAGAAACTCTTGACGCCGCCGTTAAGGAGCAAAAGGAAATTGAAGAAAAGCTTAAAAAGGCGGATGAAGAAATTGATTCGCTGACAAATGCGCTGGGCGGTTATTCGTTAAAGCTTGAAAACCGTGAGAAAAAGAGCGAGGGCGTAAAGGCGCAAAAGGAAAAGAACGAAAGCGATATCAGAAGAACCGAGGACAGGCTTCGTGTTCTTGAAGATATGGAAAAGAATATGGAGGGCTTTGCAGGCTCCGTTAAAGCGGTAATGAAGGAGTCAAAGCGCGGTACGCTTCGCGGAATTCACGGACCGCTCTCGAGTCTTATCACGGTTAAGGAGTCTTACACCGTTGCAATTGAAACTGCTCTCGGCGTGGCGATAGGAAACTGCGTTGTAGATACCGAGGACGACGGCAAGCGCGCCATAAAATTCTTAAAGGACAATAACGCAGGCAGGGCGACATTTCTGCCGATAAGCGCTGTTAAGGGAAATGAACTGACCGAAAAGGGACTTGACGACTGTTTCGGCTACGTCAACCTTGCAAGCGAGCTTGTTTCGTACGATAAAAAGTACGAGGGCATTATCCGTTCTCTTTTGGGAAGAACGGTTGTTGCCGAGGACCTTGACTGCGCGGTTAAAATCGCAAAAAAATATAACCACAGATTTAAAATCGTCACGCTTGACGGTCAGGTTATGAATGCAGGCGGCTCTATGACGGGCGGCTCGCGCACTCATAATTCGGGTATTCTCAGCCGTACAAACGAAATTGAAAAATTAAGAAAAAATCTTGCTTCCCTTGAGGAAAAGCAGAAGGGCTTTGACAGCGAATATAAGCTCATTACCGAAGAAATAGCCGCCCTTCGGGCAAACTATGACGGAGCGGTTGCGGATAAGGCTCGCGCCCAGGAGGAAAAAATCCGACTTGACGGTGAAAAGAAGCTTACAGATGAGCAGTTGACGGCGGCGCAGAGCGCGGCGGATGAGCTTGAAAACGAAAAGAAAACTCTGTCTGACAGAATTGAGAATATTGTTTCTTCAGCCAAAGAAGCGGCAAAGAATGTTGAAACTCTCACGAAAGAAATTGAAGAAACCGAGCAAAAGCTGGCTTCTCTTACGGGCGACAGAGAAAGCCTTTCCAAAAAGCGAGAAAAGCTTTCCGAGGACGCCGCCGCGGTTAAAATGGCTATTCTTTCTCTTGATAAGGATATTGAAGCGGCGAACGATACAATTGAACGCCTTGAAAGAAGGCAGTCGAGCCATACCGACCGTATGACAGAGCTTAACGGCGAAATAGAGGAAATCGAAAATAAAAACGAAGAGATACTCAAGAATATTGAGTCATTAAAGCAGATGTGCGACACGCTTCGCGAAAAGACAACTGACGACAGAGGTCAGGTTCAGGCTCTTATTGCGCAGCGCGAACAGCTTGAAAAGGAAAGCGGCGAATACAGACTGCTTGAAAGAAATAAGACAACCGAGCGTGAACAGATTTCGTCGGAGCTTGTACGCCTTGAGGAACAAAAGGCAAATATGCACCGCGAGTATGAGGAAACGACAAATAAGCTGTTTACCGAATATGAGCTGACGCGCCGTGAGGCTCTCGCTCTGAATATTACACTTGAGGATATTCCCGAGGCGAAAAAACGTCTTTCGGAATTAAAGGGTAAAATCAAGGCTCTCGGCAGTGTAAACGTTTCAGCCATTGAGGAATACAAAGAGGTTTCCGAGCGTTACGAATTTTTGAGTAATCAGCTCTCGGATGTTGAAAAATCCAAGGCTGAACTCATTAAGCTTATTAACGAGCTGACGGATAAAATGGCTTCGCAGTTCCGCGAGCAGCTTTACAGGATAAATCAGTGCTTCGGAGAAACCTTTGCGGAGCTTTTCGGCGGAGGCAAGGCGGAGCTTAAGCTTGAGGACGAGCTTAACGTCCTTGAAAGCAACATTGAAATCCGCGTCCAGCCGCCCGGAAAGAATGTCAAGAATATCGACCTGCTTTCAGGCGGCGAAAAGGGAATGAGCGCAATTGCGTTGCTGTTCGCTATCCTTAAGGTAACGCCTGCTCCGTTCTGTATTTTTGACGAGGTTGAGGCGGCGCTTGACGACGTAAACGTCACTCGCTACGCCCACTATGTACGCAGAATGACTAATAATACCCAGTTCATTCTTATCACCCACCGCCGCGGCACGATGGAGGAAGCCGACGTTCTCTACGGCGTTACAATGCAGGAGGAGGGCGTTTCAAAGCTTCTTGAGCTTCGCAGCGCGGAAATGGCAAAGAAACTGGGACTTACTAACTAAAGGATTTTTGTTATGGGTATTTTCAGAAAAACAAACAGAGGACTGACTAAAACAAGAAAGCATATCGCAGGAGCTATTGACGATATGCTTGACAGCTTTGACAGCATTGACGAAAGCCTGTATTCCGAGCTTGAGGAAATACTTGTTATGGGCGACGTCGGCGTTACAACAAGCGTGCAGATAGTCGAGCAGTTAAAGGACAAGGTTGATAAGGAAAAAATAAAGCATGTAAGCGAAATTCGTTCCGCCATTAAAGAAATCGTTTCGGAAATGTTAGTCGGCGGAGAGGATATGGGACTGCTGACGGTCCCGTCGGTTATACTTGTAATCGGCGTAAACGGCGTCGGCAAAACCACAACCATAGGAAAGCTTGCGGCTATGTATAAGGCTCAGGGGAAAAAGGTTCTTCTCGGCGCGGCGGATACCTTCCGCGCGGCTGCCATTGACCAGCTTCAGATATGGGCTGACAGAGCAGGCGTTGATATTATCAAGCACGGCGAGGGAAGCGACCCTGCGGCGGTTGTTTTTGATACAATTGCGGCAGGCAAGGCGAGAAACAGCGAAATAATTATTATCGATACCGCCGGCAGACTCCACAATAAGAAAAACCTTATGGATGAGCTTTCGAAGATTTACCGCGTTATCGACAGGGAGTTGCCGTATTCGGATAGAGAAGTGCTTCTTGTTCTTGACGCCACAACAGGTCAGAATGCCGTAAATCAGGCAAAGGAGTTCAAAGAGGTTGCCGAGATTACGGGCATAGTTCTCACGAAGCTTGACGGAACCGCGCGCGGCGGCGTAGTGCTTGCTATTAAGAACGACCTTGACCTTGCGGTTAAATTTATCGGCGTAGGCGAACAAATTGACGACCTTCAGCCGTTTAATCCGAAGGCTTTTGCCGACGGACTGTTTGACAAGATAGACTATAAGGAGGGCGAGGACATTGAAATCAATTATTCGGAAAATAGCGAAAAAGCTTCCGAAAACGGCGTTGAAAATATTCAGGAAAATGGACAGCCGTCCGGTACAGACGATGGAAAAGACGAATCCTCTTCCGACGAAGGTGAAAAGAAAGAAGCTTTCCTTCAGTCAGCAGATACTCTCCCAGTTCAGGGATACGACGAGGAACAGGAGGGCTTGACCGAAGAAGAAATTGCCGCAGAGGAAGCCGCAGAGGAACAAATGCCCGAAAAGAAACCCGAAAGGAAGAAATTCTTTGGACTTTTTAATCGCCACTCATAATAACAAAAAGAAAAACGAGCTGCAGAGAATACTTGCGCCTTTAGGCGTCAGCGTGTTCACCGCGGATGAAAAAAATATAAACCTGCGTGAGGTTGAAGAAACCGGAGAAACCTTTGAAGAAAACGCAATGCTTAAGGCTGTTTCAGGCTGTGAGGACAGCGGTATGCCCTGTGTGGCGGATGACAGCGGACTTTGCGTTGACGCGCTTGACGGCACTCCCGGGATTTACTCGGCGCGTTTCGGCGGCGAGCACGGGAATGACGAAAAAAATAACGAAAAGCTATTGGATTTACTTAAGGACGTCCCCGAAGAGAAGAGGACGGCGCGCTTTGTTTCGTGCGTTTGCTGTGTTTTCCCCGACGGAAGACAACTGACCGTCAGAGGAACCGTTGAGGGCGTTATCGGTTACGAACAGAAGGGCAGTAACGGCTTCGGATACGACCCGTTATTTGTTGTAGGGGAGAGAACCTTTGCCGAAAGAAGCGACGAAGAAAAGGATGAGTTAAGCCACAGGGGAAACGCGTTGAGAAAACTGGTTAATCAACTGCCGAGGTATCTTGACGCCGATTTGAATGACTTTATCCTTAAGCACGGGAAGAAAAGATACGGAATAATGTATTTCGGCTTTGAAGATACGCTGGAGCTTTTGGCGTTGTGCCAAAAAACAAATACGGAAATTCTCGGAGTTGACGCTTTTAAGCTGTCTGACGGTGATTTAATTCAGCCGTTTTCGGAGCATTCCTTTGATTTTTCTTCGGACTCATATAATTACACTTGGATTATTGATTTTGTTTCTTCAAAAAAGGACCTCGGTCTTGTGTTTGAAGTGGTAATGAATTAACAGCATAGGAGAAAATATGACAAGTAAGCAAAGAGCAAAATTTCGTTCACAGGCAAACAGAATAGAACCGCTGTTTCAGGTCGGCAAGAGCGGAGTAGGCGATACGCTTATTAAGCAGACGGACGAAGCTCTGACTGCAAGGGAGCTAATAAAGCTTCGCGTATTGCTTGAAACCGCTCCCGAAAAGCCGAAGGAAATTGCAGTAAAGCTTGCAGAAGCTACGGGCAGTGAGGTAATCGGAGTTATCGGAGGAAGCATTATTCTTTACCGCTATAACGAGCAACTTCATAAAAAAGATAATAAGAAAAAATGAAAATCGGAATTTTAGGAGGCACCTTTAATCCGCCTCATAAGGGTCACGTTAAATTGGGTCTTGACTTTAAAAAAAAGCTGTCTCTTGACAAGGTAGTTGTAATCCCTGCAAAAATACCTACCCATAAAAAAGCCAAAGACCTTGTCAGCGGTGAGGACAGGCTTAAAATGTGTTCGCTCGCCTTTAAGGACCCCGTTTTTGAAATAAGCGATATTGAAACAAAATCCGACAGGGAAAGCTATACAGTATACACCCTTGAAGAGCTTAAAAAAATGTATCCCGAGGATGAATTTTATCTCATTATCGGCTCGGATATGTTCCTGATTTTTGACAAGTGGTATCGCTATAAGGATATTCTTTCAATGTGCACAGTCTGCGTTGAGGCAAGGGAAAATGACGAAAGCAGTGACGAGCTGAAAAGGTTTGCAAAGAAAACGCTCGGCATTGATACAAAAAAGAGCGATAAGATTATTATAAATCCCGTAAAGCCCTTTCCCGTTTCGTCAACCGAAATCAGACAGCGGATTAAGGATAAAAAGGGCGTAAAGCGACTTGTTGATTCGGATGAACTTGAATATATTAAAATCAGGGGGCTGTATCTTGACTGACACGGACAGAAACGAAGATTTTATGAACGAAGTCCGAAAGAATTTAGGAGACTACCGCTTTATTCATTCCCTCGCCGTTGCAAAAAGCGCAGTTGAGCTTGCAAGGCGTTTCGGAGCGGATGAAAAAAAGGCGTACACCGCAGGACTTCTTCACGATATAATGAAGGATAAGAAGCCGGAAGAATTACGGTTTTTAATTGAAGAAAAATACGGCGTGAAGCTGACGGAGGTTGAAAGAAATAACCATAAGCTCTATCACGCAATAGCCGGCGCGCTCTATGTTGAAAGGGAATTGGGCGTGACCGACAGGGAAATAATAAACGCAATACGCTTTCATACAACGGGAAGAAAAAATATGACGCTTCTTGAAAAGGTGATTTATATTGCCGATTTTATTTCCGAGGACAGAAGCTATAACGGCGTTGAAAGGATGAGGGAAAAGGCAACCGTTTCGCTTGAAAAGGCGATGAAGGAAGGACTGCAGTTTACAATAATCGAGCTGTCAGAAAAGCTTTTGCCCATTCATCCCGACAGCATTGACGCATATAACCAAATCGTTACGGAGGACGAAAATGGATAGAAAAGAATTGATGGAAAACATCGTCAAGGTTCTTGACGACAACAAGGGAATGGATATTCAGGCGCTTGAAATTACCGACCTTACAAGCGTTGCGGATTACTTTGTTATTGCAACGGGTACTTCTTCGACCCACGTCAGAGCGCTGACCGAGGACGTTGAGGACGGTCTTTCAAAGAAAGGCGTCGAGCCTGACCATATTGAGGGAAAGGCGACGGGTTGGATTTTACTTGACTACGGCACGGTAATAGTTCATATTTTCACCGCCGATATGAGGGAGCATTTTAATCTTGAGCACCTCTGGGCGGATGCAAAAAATGTTGATATTTCAAATATTATTACGGAATAAGAGGAAAGCAAATGGGAATTTACGATTTCAGATTTACAGAGAAAAAATGGCAGGACAAATGGGAAGAAAAGGGCGTTTTCCACGCCGAGGACAACTCGGATAAGAAAAAGTTTTACGCTCTTATTGAGTTCCCTTATCCCAGCGGCGCAGGTATGCACGTCGGTCACATAAAGGCTTATTCGGGACTTGAGGTTGTTTCAAGAAAAAGAAGACTTGAGGGCTATAACGTGCTTTTCCCGATAGGCTTTGACGCTTACGGTTTGCCTACGGAAAACTACGCCATAAAAACGGGTATGCACCCGAGAAAAGTTACCGATATGAATATTGAGCGCTTCACCTCACAGCTCAAAAAGGTCGGCTTTTCATTTGACTGGACAAGAGTAATCGACACCACTGAAGAGGATTATGTAAAGTGGACCCAGTGGATTTTCCTTAAGATGTTTGAAAACGGTCTTGCTTTCAGGGATAAGACTCTTGTAAACTACTGCCCGTCGTGTAAGGTTGTTCTTTCAAATGAGGATTCCCAGGGCGGTAAGTGCGACATCTGCCACAGCGACGTTATCCAGAAATCGAAGGACGTATGGTATCTTCGTATTACGGAGTATGCGGATAAGCTGCTTGAGGGACTTGAAAAGGTTGACTATCCCGTAAATATAAAGCAGCAGCAGATAAACTGGATAGGCAAGTCGCGCGGCGCGTTTGTCAATTTCTCGCTTAAGGGCATTGACGAAAAGCTTCGTATATACACAACGCGTCCCGACACGCTCTTCGGCGTTACCTTTATGGTAATCGCTCCCGAGCACCCGATAATCGATAAGTATTCCGATAAAATCGGAAATATGGCTGATATTGAAAGCTACAGAGCCGAATGCGCAAAGAAAACCGAGTTTGAACGCACCCAGCTCGTAAAGGATAAGACGGGCGTTTGCATTGACGGCATTACCGCAATAAATCCGCTTAACGGAAAAGAAATTCCCGTTTACATTTCCGACTACGTTATGATGGGCTACGGCACGGGCGCTATTATGGCTGTTCCGGCTCACGATGAAAGAGACTACGACTTTGCAAAGAAATTCGGCATTGATATTATTGAGGTTATCAAGGGCGGCGACATTTCGAAAGAGGCGTATACCGGTGACGGCGAAATGGTCAATTCCGATTTCCTTAACGGACTTGACAATAAAAAGGATTCAATTGCAAAAATGATTGAATACCTTCAGGAACACAACCTCGGCGAGGGCGGAGTTCAGTTTAAAATGAAGGACTGGGCGTTTAACCGTCAGCGTTACTGGGGCGAGCCGATTCCGATTATCTACTGCGATAACTGTGGAATGGTTCCCGTTCCCTATGAGGAATTGCCGCTCAAATTACCGGAGGTTGAAAACTTTGAACCCGGCTCGGACGGCGAAAGTCCGCTTGCAAAAATTGATTCGTTCGTCAACTGCACCTGTCCGAAATGTGGCAGAAAAGCAAGACGCGAAACGGATACGATGCCACAGTGGGCAGGTTCGTCCTGGTATTTCTTAAGATATATTGATCCGCATAACAACGAGGTCTTTGCCGATAAGGATAAGCTTAAATACTGGCTCCCCGTTGACTGGTATAACGGCGGAATGGAGCACGTTACAAGGCATCTTATCTATTCGCGCTTCTGGTATAAATTCCTTTATGACCTCGGCGAGGTTCCCTACGAAGAGCCGTACGCAAAGAGGAGCGCCCAGGGACTTATTTTAGGTCCCGACGGAGTTAAAATGAGTAAATCCAGAGGGAATGTCATTGACCCGAATGAGGTTGTTGACGTTTACGGCGCGGACGTTCTTCGTACTTATGTGCTGTTTATGGGCGACTATGAGCAGGCGGCTCCCTGGAGCGAATCGAGCGTTAAGGGCTGTAAGAGATTTATTGACAGAGTCTGGGCGCTTGAGGATATTCTCAAAGACGGCGACGAATATACCGAGGCTCTTTCCTCTTCAATGCACAAGACAATTAAGAAGGTTTCCGAGGATATTGAGCAGATGAAATATAACACCGCAATTGCGGCGCTTATGACGCTTCTCAATAAAATTTACGAGGTCGGCTCAATAAACAGGGCGGAGCTTAAAACGGTGCTTATTCTTCTTAATCCCTTTGCTCCTCATATTACCGAGGAAATGTGGGAGAAGTTAGGCTACGGCGAAATGTTGGCTGCAGACGGCGAGTGGTGTTCCTATGACGAAGCAAAATGCGTTGACTCAACCGTTGAAATTGCAATTCAGATAAACGGCAAGGTGCGTTCAAGAATAAACGTTGCGATTGATATTTCGAATGAGGACGCCATTGCAGCGGCAAAGGCTGATGAAAAAATTGCTTCAGAGCTTGAAGGAAAGAATATCATCAAGGAAATCTATGTCAAGGGTAAGCTTGTAAATATTGTTGCCAGATAGTTTTTATTTCTTAAAAGGGGATAACGGATATGGCTAAAATAAAGAATATTGCAAAAAGCATTTCGCTCTCCTTAAGCGCAAGCGCGCTTGCGGCGGAGGCGATGTACGGCAGATTTCGCGTGCCTGTTCTTAAAGCAAGACCGCTTGTTGAATTTGAGGTTGCGGTGGACGCAAAAAAATATAAAGACGTTCACCTTACCGCGCACAGAGGTCTTTCTGCAATAGCTCCCGAAAATACGCTTCCTGCCTATGAAGCGGCAGGAAAGCAGGGCGGCTTCACCGCTATCGAGTGTGACGCTTACTGCACAACGGATAACGTGTGGGTCATTATGCACGACGACGACGTCAAAAAAATGACCGACTGCGAGGGAAAGGTTACCGATTTTTCGTATGACGAGCTTCTCAAAATGAAATTCGACAACGGCGCAAATTATGAGGACTTTGACGATTTGCACGTCTGCACCATCAAGGAGTATCTTGATGTGTGTAAAAAGTACAACTGCCGTCCGCAAATTGAAATAAAGGACGGACGAATTGAAAAGCTCAAGCCCTTTTATGAACTGCTTGGGCAAGAGGGCGTACTTGAAAATGTAATCGTCATTTCCTTTAACTTTGAAGCGCTTAAGTACCTGCGAAGCCTTGATAAGGACCTGGAAATCTGGCATATAACCAATTTTGTTACCAAAAAGGAAATTGAAAATTGCAAACAGCAGAATTTCGGAGTTAATTTCAACGCAGGCGTTTATGCGAGAAATCAGGAGGATATAAAGCGAATTCACGAAGCCGGACTTGTCTCCTCCTGCTGGACGGTTGACACGCCGAAGCTGCTTCACTCAATGCTTGAGGCAAAGGTTCAGTACATAACCACAAACTGTATTGTAAGAAAACCCGAAAACAAAAACTGATGAAAAAGAAAAAGCTTTTTATTATAATAATTGCCGTATTTCTTGTGTTGAGTGTTTCGGCGGCTGTATATTGCCTTTTAACGGGTGTTTTTACCGTTAAAAAAATTGAGCCGAAGCAGACCGTTTTACTTTCGGATATTACGGAAAATACCGACGGCATAAGGCTTATTGCCCACCGCGGACTTTCCGCAACCGAACCCGAAAACACCCTTCCTGCCTTTGAAGAAGCAGGCAAAAACGGTTTTTTCGGAGCCGAGTGCGACGTGCACAGAACGACCGACGGAAAATGGGTTATTATGCACGACGGCGACACGAAGAAAATGTGCGGCGTGAGAAAATACATAGAAAAAAGCACGTCTGAAACGCTCTTTTCCCTTGACATAACAAACGGCGCGAATATTGAAAAGTATAACAACCTTAAAATACCGACGGTTGAGCAGTACCTTGAGGTCTGTATTCAAAACGGCGTTACGCCAGTTATTGAAATTAAAAACGCGGATTGCTCGGTTGAAACAGTAAGGACTCTTTACGACGCAGTTTACTCCGTCAAAGGAGTTAAAAACGTTATTTTCATTTCCTTTAAAAAGCAGGCGCTTGAAAGCCTGAGGGAAATTGACGGGGAAGCCGTTTGCTTTTTGCTTGTAAGCGATATTACCGCTTCAGATGTCGATTATTGTAAGGAAAACGGCTTTGGCATAAACTTTAACGCAAACAGTAAAAAGTTAAAGGATGAACCGGTTAAATACGCCGTCACAAGCGGAATTGATACAGCGTGCTGGACCGTTGACAAAAAAGAAATATTAAATAAAATGCTGTCTTTAGGCATTTATACATTTACTACAAACAGAATTCTTCCGGAGGAATAAAATGGATTACAACCTGCTTGCAGAATTACTTCTGCCGGATATTGATAAAACGCCCGATTGCTATGAAAACCTCTATCCCGACAGGGGACTTAAGGAGGGCGCGAGGGTTACCCGTTTTGCGCCGAGCCCGACCGGGTACCTGCATTTAGGCGGACTTTTCGGAGCGCTGACGGATATTCTCACTGCAAAGGCGACTGACGGCGTTTCAATGCTTCGAATCGAGGATACGGACAAAAAACGCGAGATAGGCGAGGGCGTAAGCGCGATTCTTGACGGCTTTTCGGCTTTCGGACTGTCCTTTGACGAGGGCGTTTCGGCTGACGGTGAAAAGGGAAAATACGGTCCCTACACCCAGAGCCAAAGAGTTGAAATATATCAGACGGTTGCAAAGCAGTTAATCCGCGAGGGAAAGGCTTATCCTTGCTTTTGTACTGCGGACGAGCTGACCGCTCTTCGCGAAAGGCAGGAAAAAGAAGGCGCGCCGTTTGGCGGTTATTACGGCAAGTGGGCGAAATGCAGAGATTTGTCCTTTGACGAGATTAAAAAGAATATAGACGAGGGAAAACCGTGGGTATTGCGTTTTCGCTCCGATGGCGATGAAAACAAAAAGGTCTTTTTTGACGATATTATCCGCGGAAAAATCGAAATGCCCGAAAACGTCATTGACGAGGTGCTTTTAAAGAGCGACGGTATCCCGACCTATCACTTTGCTCACGTCTGCGACGATCATTTTATGCGCACTACTCACGTTATCCGCGGCGAGGAGTGGATTTCCTCAACGCCGAAGCATATAGCGCTTTTCAAGGCGTGCGGTTACAGGCTTCCGAAATACGCTCACACTCCGCAGGTTATGAAAATTGATGAAGAAGACGGCACAAAGCGCAAGCTTTCAAAGCGAAAGGACCCCGAGGCGGCTGTCAGTTACTTTGTTGAGACGGGCTTTCCGAAAGAGGCGCTTATTGAATACCTTATGACGCTTATTAACTCGAATTTTGAGGACTGGCGCAGAGCGAATAAGGACGCGGACGTTTTCTCCTTCCCGTTTAACCTTAAAAAAATGAGTTCAAGCGGCTGCCTTTTTGATATGGCGAAGCTGAACGATATAAGTAAAAATATCATTTCCGTTATGTCTGCCGACACGGTTTACCAAAGGGTAACCGAATGGGCAAAGCAGTATGACGAAGAGCTTTACAACCTCTTTACAAAGGACCCCGAAAAGGCGAGGGCAATTCTCAATATCGATCGCGAAAATCCGAAGCCGAGAAAGGATATTGCAAAGTGGTCCGAGGTAAAGGATTATGTAAGCTATATGTATAACGAACTGTATGAAGAATATCTTTGCCTTCCCGAAAACATTAAAAGCGAGGACGCAAGGAAAATTATAAACGAGTACAGAAAGGTCGTTGACTTTTCTGACGATAAGCAGGTCTGGTTCGATAAGATAAAGGCTTTATGTATTCCGTTAGGCTTTACGCCTAATGTCAAGGAATATAAGCAGAATCCGGACGCCTTCAAAGGTCACGTCGGCGATGTTTCAACCGTTATTCGAGTTGCACTGACGGGGAGAACGAATACGCCTGATATGCACGCGATAATCGGAATTCTCGGGAACGACGAGGTTCAGCGCCGTCTTGAATCAGCCGAATTTTCTGTATAAGGGAGAAAAGAAAATGGAAGAAACCGTAAAAAGCTCAAATTTTATACACGATTTTATTGATGAAGATTTGAAGGAAGGCGTATATACCCACGTTCAGACGCGTTTTCCGCCCGAACCCAACGGCTATCTTCATATCGGCCATGCAAAGGCTATCTGCATAAATTTCGGCACGTCGCAGAAGTATAACGGCGTTTGTAACCTCCGCCTTGACGACACAAACCCGTCAAAGGAGGACGTCGAATATGTTGACGCCATAAAAGAGGATATTGAATGGCTCGGCTTTAAATGGGATAAGTGCCTTTACGCATCGGGTTATTTTGATTTTATATATGAATGCGCCGTAAAGCTCATTGAAATGGGAAAGGCTTATGTTGACGACCTTACTGCGGACGAAATCCGCGAATACAGGGGAACGCTTACCGAACCGGGTAAAAACAGCCCGTACAGGGAGAGAAGCGTTGAAGAAAACCTTGAGCTTTTCAAAAGGATGACTGACGGCGAGTTTGAAAACGGCGCAAGAGTTTTAAGGGCGAAAATCGATATGGCTTCGCCGAATATGAATATGCGCGACCCCGTTATCTACAGAATTGCTCATGTCTCTCACCATCAGACGGGAGACAAGTGGTGCGTTTATCCGATGTACGATTTTGCGCATCCGCTTTCGGACTACAAGGAGGGCGTAACGCATTCCCTCTGTTCGCTTGAATTTGAAAACCACCGTCCGCTTTACGACTGGTTTTTAAAGGAGCTTGAGTTGCCGACGCCGCCCAGACAAATTGAATTTGCCCGTCTTAATCTCAATTACTGTCTTACAAGTAAAAGAAAGTGCCTTGCGCTTGTAAACGAGGGAATTGTTGACGGCTGGGACGACCCGAGAATGGCGACCTTAAGCGGTATGAGAAGACGCGGTTATCCGGCTTCGGCTATCCGTGATTTCTGTGAAAAAATCGGAGTATCCAAGGCGTATTCGGTAGTCGATTTCGGACTGCTTGAAAGCTGCGTAAGGGATTCGCTTAACGTTTCGGCGCCGAGGGCTATGGCGGTTTTAAATCCGTTAAAGGTAATTATTGATAATTATCCCGAGGGACAGACCGAAACGCTTGAGGTTGAAAAGCATCCCGACCACCCCGAAATGGGAACAAGGAAGGTCACCTTCTCAAAAGAAATTTTTGTTGAACGCGATGACTTTATGATAGAGCCCGTCAAAAAGTATTTCAGACTTTTTCCGGGCAATGAGGTAAGATTAAAGAGCGCGTATTTTGTAACCTGTACGGATTATGAAACGGATGAAAACGGCGAGGTAACCTGTCTTCACTGTACCTATGACCCGGCTACAAAGGGCGGCGACGCTCCTGACGGAAGAAAGGTCAGAGGTACGCTTCACTGGGTAAGCGCGGCTGACTGCGTTAAAGCTCAGGTAAGGCTCTATGACAGACTCTTTAAGGTTCCTAACCCGTCCGACGAGGGAGAGGGAAGCTTTAAAGACAACCTCAATCCCGATTCGCTTAAGGTTATTGACGGCGCGCTGCTTGAGGGCAGTCTTAAGGACATAAAGCCGGGCGACACCTTCCAGTTTATGCGCCAGGGTTATTTCTGCGTTGACAAATACAGTTCTTCTGATAAAATAATTATCAACCGCACAGTTGCTCTTAATTCAAGCTGGTAAAAGGAGAGTATTTATGAAAAACGAAGAAAAGAAAGTAAAAAAACGCGACAGCGGATTTAACATTATGTACCGCATTGTTACCGCGCTTATAGCCGCGGCAACTTTTCCGGCAATGATTTTTACAAGTCTCTTCTACTTTGCGTACACAATTCCGCTCTGGCCGATGATTTCTCAGGATGCCACCGATACGGGCGCAACGTATTTTAAAATGAGCATTTACGAAGCCCTTTCTGATTACTCGGGCTTTAAGGGACTGTTTATGGGCAGTGATGCAAAGGTAGACCTTATGGGAGTGCTTGAGCTTGTAAGGCGCCAGCTTATTGCAGTAATCGGACTTTACGCGCTTATTGTCATACTTGCCCTTGTAATTATTGCTTTTGCACTTTTCACAAGGAAAAAGCTTCCTATAGTTATTTCTTCAGTAATAGGTATTGTCGCTCTTGCGTTCATACCGCTTGCATTTAACCGCCTTCAGGCTCCGTTCCTTGACGGCACAATAAACCTTGACTCCTTCCTTCACCTCGGACTTGAAAATATTCTTGACTTGGTTGCGAAGGTCGACTTTATCAAGGCAGGCGAGGCTTATACCTTCCTTTGGGTAATCTTTGTTGCAATACTTGCCTGGACGGGCGCGGTTATGCTCGTAAATATGGGCGACGAGCCGAAAAAGGTCAAAGAGCCAAAGGTTAAAAAGCCCAAAAAAGAAAAAGAGCCTAAAGAGAATACGGCTGAATAAAAGGGAAAATAAAAAACGGCAGAGGTGAAAATTGACCGCTTCTGCCGTTATTATTTAATTTTTTTCCAAAAAGTATAAAATTTTTTAAAAAAACACTTGCATTTTGTTTTCAGTGGTGCTATAATGCAGTCACTCACTTGAGAGAGCGTGAATAAAACGTGTCTTTCAACAGTCGGTGTTGATTGTGATGAGGGTCCACCCGTTCCCATTCCGAACACGGTAGTTAAGCTCATTCACGCTGACAATACTTGGCGGGCAGCCGCCCGGGAAGATAGGTAACGCCGACACCTTTTGAAGGAGAGCAGTTTCCCAATAGGGGGGCTGTTTTTCTTTTTATAATGAAAAATCCCTGTAGCAAAGGCTACAGGGATTTTTTCTGTTTGTTTTACTGTTTAAATGTTATTGCGTCAAGCACCGTGTCAAAATCAATGTTTTTTAAGTCATCCTCGCTGTGAACGCCGCAGGTGATGTTGAAGGTATACATTCCCTTGTTGAATACATAAATGATATATCCGACAGTGTTCTTGTTGCCGTCTACCGTGCGGCTGCCAAGGAAGGTGAGCTTGGTAACGGGCTTTATCTCGCCGTCACGAAGTTCAGTCTCTTCTTCGGTATTTATAACGACCTCATCAACAGCTTCAACAAATTGCTTGTGATAGGATTTCATAAGCTTTGCCATATCGTCATAGCTGTCCCTTGAAAACTGGATGTCAACACTGACGTCGCTTTCTTCATCGCCGTATCTTAACTGGGCATAATCTTCAATTCCCGAATAGAGAACCCAGCCGTCAGGAACGAGAAGAGTATATACGGACGATTCAACCCTCTTACCGTTTCTGTCAACATGAATTTCCGTGTTGTCGGCAGGAAGTGTAACAAGGTCGCCGAATTTATCCGTAAGCGTATTTCCGGCGCTGTCGGTTGAAACAATAATGACGTTGCCGTATCCGTCCGTAACCGTTTCGCCGTTTTCATCCGTATATGCGATGTGTTTGTTACCTGCGCCGTCGATATAGTACGTTGTTTTTGAGCAGCCTACAAAGATAAAGGTTACGGTAAGTATTACGCATATAACTGCAATTATATTTCTTTTCATTATATTATTTACCTCCGTTAAGCAGTTCAAAGTTCTTCTTATTGGAATTATAAAGCTCCTTGAATACCGCAAAGTTTTTGTCGTAAAGAACCTTCTTGGAGAAATCGGGCTGGAAGCTCTTTGCCGCAGGGACAAGCGTTTTTGCGTCCGCAAGGTCCTTGATGATTCCGACGCCTGCTGAAATTACGCAAGCCGCGCCGACCGCGCCGACATTCTGTGGAGAAGCAACCGTTTCAATAATTCTGCCCGTGCAGTCTGCAAGCATCTGGCAGGTAATATCCGAAAGCGCGCCGCCTCCTACGAAGCGAATTGTGGTTGATGTTGAAATTTTCTTGTCCTGGGTTTCAAGCATCCAGCGAAGGTGGTAGCATACGCCCTCCATTACCGCGCGGATAAGCTCGCTCTTTCCTGTTTCAAGGCTTATGTTAAAGAACATTCCCTTTGCGTTCGGGTCCTCAAACGGACAGCGGTTTCCGTGAAGCCAGGGGGTGAAGATTACTCCGCCGGCTCCCGGAGGAACGGTGTCGACTACAGCCATCATATAGTCGTAGAGGTTTGAATAAACAACCTCCATATCCGCCTTGCCGTGCTTAAGGTTATGCTGTTTATTAAGATAAATGTCAATTTCATCAAGCGCGAGGTGATCCTTAACCCATTCTGCGCATTTGCCTGCGGTTTCCATTTCCGCAAAGTAGTTGTAGTAACCCGGTCTTGCGCCGACAATTGCGGCTATCATTGAGGAGGTGTCAACAATGCTCTTTTCGACAACGGTTGAAACCCAGCCCGACGTGCCCTGATAAATATGGGTGTCGCCCGGCATTGTGCTTCCTGCGCCGACGCCTATGAGCGATGCGTCTCCGCCGCCGCCGAATACAGCCGTACCCTCCGCGAGTCCTAATTCGTCAGCCGCCTTCTTTGTAAGCGAGCCTACGCGGTCGGTTGATTTGACTATGGGAGCAAGGTGATCCATATTGATGCCTATCATCTTGCACATCTCGGGACTCCAGGTATTCTTCTTTATATCATAAATCATGGTCGAGAATGCAGAGTCATGAGTCATAATGAATTCGCCTGTCATTCTCGTTATGAGATATTCCTTTACGTCAAGCCACTTATAAGTCTTTTTGAAATTCTGCGGCTCGTGCTTTTCAACCCATTTGTATTTCCATACGGGGTCCTTAACGCTTAAAGGCGCCGCGCCGGTAATCATAAGGGATTTGAGAACCTTCTGCGCATTGCCGCCGGCAATTCTCGGCGGTTTGCCCATGCACTCCCTCATCTCTTCTCTTGCGCGCTGGTCCATATAGCTGAATGCCGGGCGGACTGCGTTTCCGTCCTTGTCAACCATTACAACGCCCTGCATCTGGGAGCAGAAGGAAATGCCCGAAATATCCCCCGCCTTGACCTTAACCTTTTTCATTATGTCCTTGGTGGTCTTGCACATTGCCTCCCACCATTCGTCGGGGTGCTGCTCTGCGCCGCCGCCCTCAACAACATAAAGATTATAGCCCTCGCTTTCGGCTGCGAGAAGCTCAATTTTATCACTTATTTCGAAAAGGCAGGTTTTAACACCCGTTGTTCCGATATCGTAAGCGATGGCATAAATTGATTTAACCATAATCCGTCCTCCGTATGTTATTTGTATTTAAATGCCGATTTAATAAACTTTAACATCTGCTCAACTACAAAATCGTCACGCTCAAAAATGTTTTCGCCCGTAAAGAGCTTGAAGCGTTCGCAGTAGTATTCGCACGAATATGAAAACTGAAGCGTCATAAACAGGTTGTCAAGCATAAACGCCGCCATACCCGTGTCAAGGTCGGGCCTTATTTCACCCGTCTTTTTGCCTTGCTCAATAGCTTCTTTATAAACGGACGCCGAAACGCCCTCCATAGCCTCCGAAAGCTGACGGGCAAGGGCGTCGTCGTTTTCGCCCGTTATTTCGTTATAGAGCTTTATGAGCTTGCCCTGGGTTCTTGAAAAATCCTGAAGCTCACGGATAATTCTTTCAACCTTTATGAGTACGTCAACATCTTCGGCAAGAAGCGAGCGAAGAACATTGTCAATTCTCTCAATACCGTGATGAACAACTGTCAGGAACAAATCCTGCTTGTTTTCGAAATATTTGTAAATCGAGCCGACGCTTATACCGGCTGCCTTTGCAATAGCGCTGACGTTTGTGTTTTCATACCCGTTGAGCGCAAATTCGTCGGTTGCGCACTGAAGAATGCGATTTCTCTTTTCTTTGGGTATATTGTCAAACGTCTGCTTGTGGCGGTCCTTGAAACCCAAATCCTCCATAAAGCCTACCTCTTGAATACAGTTTTCCATAATAATCCTTATATATTTTAACACATTATACAAATTATACAAGATTTTTTTACAAAAAAAGAGAATTGACAATATGTTTTTTTGTGATATAATGTGAGGTGAATATAAATTCACTTTCGTCATTTCGGTGGATTTAATCAAAAATTTTTACGGAGGTAATTTGAAATGGACACAAGATTCGCTATTTCCGAATACCGTGACGCGGCTGAAGTCAACAGAAAGCTTGACGAGCTTATTAAAAAGCCTATTTATACGGTAACGGATGAAGCTCTTAAGGATTATGTTGAGAATTATTTTGAAAAGAAGTGCGCTTCGTCAAAAAAGATGATTGAAGAAGCAAAGGCAATCATTCCCGGCGGCGTTCAGCATAACCTTGCTTTCAACTATCCCTTCCCCCTTGTTATCACAAAGGCAGAGGGCGCATATCTTTACGATATTGACGGCAATAAGTACTACGATTTCCTTCAGGCAGGCGGTCCGACAGTTCTCGGCTCAAATCCTCCCGAGGTTCGTGAGCAGGTTATTGACCTTCTTAACACCTGCGGTCCTTCAACCGGACTTTTCCACGAGTTTGAGTACAAGCTTGCAAAGAAGGTTTCCGATTCCGTTGAGACGGTTCAGATGCTCCGTATGCAGGCTTCGGGTACAGAGGCTTGTATGACGGCGGTTCGTGTTGCCCGTCTTGCAACAAAGAAAAAGAACATCCTTAAGATGGGCGGCGCTTATCACGGCTGGTCAGATCAGCTCGGTTACGGCATCCGTGTTCCCGGTTCGAAATTCACCCAGGCTCACGGCGTTCCGCTCTATATCTTCAAGCACACCCAGGAATTCTTCCCCGGCGACCTTGAGGATCTTGAGAGAAAGCTCTTCCTCAACCAGTTCCGCGGCGGCACGGCGGCTGTATTTATTGAGCCCGTAGGTCCCGAAAGCGGTACTACTCCCACAAGCGCTGAATTCATTAAGGGCGTTGAAAGACTTTGCCGTAAGTACGGTTCCCTTCTTGTATTCGATGAGGTTGTTACAGGCTTCCGTATCGGTATGTCCTGCGCTCAGGGTTACTTCGGAGTATCCCCCGACCTTACAATATTTGGTAAGGTTATCGGCGGCGGCTACCCGGCAGCAGGCGCTATCGGCGGTAAGAAGGAATATATGCAGTATCTCGGCGCAGGCCTTGACGCTACAGGTAATAAGAAGATTCATAAGGCATTTACGGGCGGTACTCTTTCGGCTAACCCGCTTACCTGCTGTGCAGGTTACTTCACTCTTGAAGAAATCGACAGGCAGAACGCTTGCCAGAAGGCAGGACTTATGGGCGACAGAATGAGAGAGGGTCTCCAGAAGCTTATCGATAAGCACGGACTTCCCTTCGTAACCTGGAATGAAGGCTCTATCTGCCACCTTGAGACAGTCGGCACGCTCCACTTCTCCATCAACTGGAAGAAGCCGTGGACTATCCCCGGAGTTCTTGACGCAACAGGCGAGAGAAAAGACGTTATGACTCATATGGGCGCCGCTTACACTGCTGAAGGCGTTATCACTCTTGCAGGCAGCCGTCTTTACACATCAGCAGCTTATGACGAGAAGATGATAGACGACGCTCTTTCAAGATTCGATAAGGTATTTGAAAAGGTTGCTCTTAAAGAGGACTAATAATAACAACTGAAATATGGGAGGATGTTTCCTCCCATATCTTTTCTGAAAGAAACGGTGATTTTATGGATATAATGGAAGCTAAAGAATTAGTCGTCAGAGCAGGCAAAGAGGTTGTCGCTTCGGGCCTTATTGCAAGAACCTGGGGCAATATTTCCTGCAGAATTGACGACAAGCAGTTTGTAATCACTCCCAGCGGAAAACCCTATGAAACCCTTACGCCTGATGAAATAGTTCTCGTAAATATTGAGGACTGCTCTTATGACGGCGACGTAAAGCCGTCGAGCGAAAAGGGTATTCACGCCGAGGCTTACAAACTTCGTCCCGAGGTTAATTTCGTTATTCATACGCATCAGAAAATCGCGTCGGTTGTCAGCGCTCTGGGTCTGGATATAAACAATGTCACCGGCAAGAGCAAGGACGTTATCGGAGACTACGTTCCCGTCGGTTCGTACGGACTTCCCGGAACGGGTAAGCTTCGCAAGGGCGTTGTTGAGGCGATTTTACGCTCGGACTCAAAGGCGGTCATTATGGCGCATCACGGCGCTCTTTGCATGGGTACGGATTACGATGACGCATTTGCGGTTGCGCGTGAATTAGAGGTTGTATGCGAAGGCTTTATACGCAATAAATACGAAGCCGTTACGGGCGCGGTTGCTTCCGGACTTGACAGCGTGGCTTCATACGTTGCCGAAAAATTTGTCAAAAAGGCTTCGTCCGTTCCCGAGGTTGCCCCCTGCAAATCGGAGCGTGACGGCGAGGCGTTCAACATTTCCCTTATCGACGGCGACGGCGAGGTAACAAGGGTCGACATAAAAACCGGAGACATTATTTCAAATAAAGACTCCGCACCCGAGACAACGGAGCTTCACCGACAGGTCTATAAAAAGCGTAAGGACGTAAACTTTATTGTTCATACAAAGACTCCCGATGTGGTTGCTGTTTCAAAGCTCGGCAGGACAATGAAACCGTTGCTTGACGACTTTGCGCAGCTTTGCGGCGCAACGGTCAGACACGCAGCCTTTGACGCAAACAACACTCTTAAGACAAGCAAAAAGGTTGTTAAGGCTCTTAAGGGCAGGAACGCAGTCTTGCTTGACAATAACGGCGCTCTTTGCGTTTCGTCAAGTGAATATGACGCGACTGCGGTAGAAATCGTTATGGATAAGGGCTGCCGCACAGAGGTTGGCGCAAGGCTGTTTGACATAGTCAAGCCCATTAGCCCCATTGAAACAAGACTTATGAGATTTGTTTATCTCAAGAAGTATTCAAAGCAGGCGAAGAAATAATAGAAAAATAAATGTAAAAAGGCGGCTGAAAAGTCGCCTTTTTGTTTCGTAGGGGATGACGACCTCGGCATCCCACGGATAACATCTGACTTAAACGGGTCGTCGAGGACGCCGACCCCTACAATAATATATTGCCCTATTATAAAAAGTGTGGTAAAATATTTTCGGATTTATTTTTTGCTTTGGGGGATGAACATGGCTATAAAAGAAAAGGTAGTCAACACCTTGTCAAATGTCAAAACCTATTGGCGCAGACCGCCTGAAGGCAGGTATATGACCTTTAAGGAAATCGGTGCATACGCTTTCGGCGGAATAGGTGCGTATTTCATAATTCAGTTAGGCTCGACGCTTATAGTAAGTACAACGAATATCATTGTAAGCACAGCTATAGGAATCGGTCCAAAGCACTCATACATAATCTATTTGCTGGCGACAATTCTGAACATCCCCCTGACGGGAATCAGGGCGAATATGGTCGACAATACCAGAGGTAAGGGCGGAAAATACAGACCTTATCTTCTTTCAATGGGTATACCTACGGCTTTAATTGCGCTTGTTTATGTGTGGTTTCCTTATGACTTGATGAAGGAATTGTTCCCGGGTCAGATTTTCGGATATGACAAGGGCTATTGGATAAAATTTGCGGTTGTATTCATTTGTAACCTCGGGCTTCATTTCTTCTTCTTCTTTTTCAAAGACGCTTACGAAAACCTTATTCACGTTCTTTCTCCAAATACCCAGGAGAGAACCGATGTGCTCGCGGTAAAGGCTGTTGTTTATTCGCTCGCTCCGTCAATAATGAATATCGTAACCCCCATTATTGCCGACGTTGTTTCAAATGGAAATCAGACGGACATTCGCGTATACCAATATACATATCCGGTTTATGCGGTTATCGGTATTGCTCTTACCATTGTTGTATGGGCAAACACAAAGGAAAAAATTGTTCAGGCAAAGACGCATACGATTCAGGTTCGTTTTACGGATGCGCTCAGGGAGGTTGCCAAAAACAAGTATTTCTGGATTATCGCTCTTGCAGGTTGGCTCGGATTTCTTGAGCTTGCCTACAGCAATATTCTTCTCTATTCGCAGAGCTACGGCAAAACGGCAAGCGGTACGACTTACGGTATTGCGTGGACTGTAATCGGCAACGCCTCTCTTTGGGGAATGCTTTTTGCTCCGTTCTTTATCAAGCGCTTCGGCAAAAAGGCAGTGCTTGTCACCGTAAATCTTATGAATGTTGTGTGCATTCTTCTTATGCTTGTCAATTTCCGTTCGTTCTGGTGGCTTGTGTTCTGTGTATGGGTCAATTACCTTTTCGGCTCTGTTGAGCAGATTACAACCCCTGCAATTCAGGCGGATATACGAGATTATCAGCAGTACAAATCGGGCGAAAGAATTGACGGTATGTTTGCGGCGGTTGCGACCATAGGCAATACCGTTACGCTTGCAACATCATTTGTACTTCCTGCAATTCAGGAAAAATTCGGCATTTACGAGGGTAACGGGTATGAAAAGCCGTTTGACATTCTTGACGTCAAAACGGGCGACCCGAATTTGCTTTACAAATTTATGCCTGCGCTTATAATTATGGCGGCAGTCGGAGCATTTTTGAATGTTGTTCCGTATTTCTTCTACGATTTTACGGAGAAAAAGCAGAAAAGCATAATCCGCGTACTGAAAGTCAGGGCTTTGTTTGAGGACTATTCAAACGGTGCGCTCAGTGACGAAAACCTTGTTGAAGCAATTGAGCTTATAAACGATGCGCGCGAAAAGGCCGGCGTGGAATATGTCGAAGCCGATAAGAAAAAGTACAGGAGTATAAAGGATAAGCAGGAACGCAAGGCGGCTAGAAAGGAATACAAAGAGAGCCTTGAGCTTAACGAAGAAATTGATATTTCACGCTTCGTCTGCGAGGAGCTTGACAAGTTCAATTCAGGCGAAAAGACGGGCGAGCTTAAGGAATATTCAACTGTTTACAAGGCAGGGCTTGATGGAATAAAGGCGCTTGATATGAATGAAATCAAAGCCGAAAAACAGGCTGCAAAGGCTATGCCGAACACCACCGCTTCCGAAAAGGCGAGTCGCAAGGCAATGATAGAAATTGCAAATGGTAAGAAAACTGCTCTTAAGGCGTACAATAAATATTATAACGGCAAACAGGATTTTGTTGAACCCGATGTGGCAGTGCTTGAGAAGTGCTTTGAGAAAGAGGACGCAATTACCGAAAAGATTTCCGAGCTTTATACGGAGCGCAAACGTCTTAAAAAAGAGGGCGAAAAGGAAGCTTTCGCAAAGATTAAAGAGGAAATCAAGGTTCAGCAGGCTGCTCTTAAAGAGGCGACTAAAGAAAGCAAAAAAGAAATGGACCGCCAGGCTTATTTCAACCGAGCCGCAAAGATTTACTGCACGGCAAGGCGCGTACTTGCCCAGGAAGAGAATTACAGACGCTATGACGAAATAGCGGCAATGTATGATGAAGCTACCGCAAGGGTTGAAGAGGCGAAGAAAACGCGAGAGGCTGAACAGGCGCGACTTGACGAAGCGGATAGACTGCTTAAAGAACAGCTTAAAGCCGAAAAAGAAGCAAAGAAAAACAGTAAGAAAAACAAATAACAAAAAATAAAACAGGCAGGCGACCGAAGGCGAAAGGTTGCCTGTCTTTTTTATGGTCCGGAAAAGATTTGTATAACACTGTGGGGAACGTCGAATACTGTTGACAAAGCTTGATGCATTGTGATAAAATATAACGACTATGGAATATTATACTCATTTGGGGCGAAAGAAATGCTCGGAATAATTCTCGCGGGCGGAAACGGCACCCGTTTTGCCGGAAAAGGCTGCTGTAAACCGCTTCTTCAGATTAACGGAAAATACCTTATAGAATACGCTTTGGACAACCTTATTTCAATGAAGGTGGACAAGGCTCTTGTGGTTGTCGGAAAATATGAAGCGGATATAAAGGCGGCTCTCGGCGACTCGTACAGAGGCGTTGAAATCGGTTACGCCGTTCAGGACGCGCCAATGGGCTGTATCCACGCGCTTTACTGCGCTTTGCCCTATTGGAAGGGTGAAACGGTTCTGCTTTTCCTCGGCGATGAAATCTTCTGCGACTTTGACGCCACTGCCGTTTCAAAAATCGGTGACGCCGATTTTGCGTGCGGTTATACGGTTGCGGAAAACGAAGAATCCGTTAAGGAAAACTATTCCATCTATTGCGCCGGAAAGAGTAACAGACTTGTGCGCTGTGAGGAAAAGGCGACTATTGTTCATAATAATAAAAAGGGCACGGGCTTTTGTATTTTCAATTCCGCCTGCATAAGGCTTCTTAAGGAGCGCTACGCTTATGCCGGCGACCATTTCGTTTCCTTAAGCGACTATATGAACAACCTTATTGCCGACGGCAAAAAGGGACTTGCAATTGAAATTGCAAGGGAAGAAATCAATATCAATACGACTCAAAAGCTTCAGTACGCAAAGAAACTGTTTGGAAAAAGGACTGAAAAATGAACAGGGTAATGCTTCTTTATCCGCCCGGAAAGCTTCTTCAACGCAGCGAGGACAGGGCGCAATGCAACGTCAGCGAGTCTGCGGCAAATTCCGTTCACGCGTGCAATGACCTCGGCTATTGCGCGGCGGTTCTTCTTGAAAAGGGTTATGAGGTATTTCTTCGCGATTACCAGACCGAGGGCGCTCCGTTTGACGATGTTTTAAGCGATATTAACAGCTTTAAACCCGATATGATAGCCTTGAGCACTACGAACACATCCGTAAGGGACGATATAGATTTTATAAATAAGATAAACAAGTCCTATAAGTGCGTAAGCGTTATGAAGGGCGCCGTTTTTTACGATATTGACCTTAAATTGCTTGAGCAGCTGGATTTGAGCAATGTTTCCTGCCTTATAGGCTGTGAAATGGAATTTGTCATAGGAACTCTTGCCGATTTCTACCTTAAAAACGAGGGAAAGCTTGATGCTGTAAACGGTATTATTTATAAGCAGGACGGGAAATTCAATAAAGGTCCGTTTGTTTGCGGACTTAACGACCTGAACAAACTGCCGTTTCCTGCGAGACAGCTGATGAACAATTCCCTTTATGTGCGCCCCGATACGGGCGAGCCTATGGCGACGATTCAGACGGGACTCGGCTGTCCGTCAAACTGCATATACTGCCTTACTCCCGTTATTTCCGGAAAAAAGGTCCGCAAAAGGGACGTTGAAAGCGTCTACGGTGAAATTGAGGAATGCTTTAACAAATACGGCATACGCAATTTCTTTTTCAAGGCGGACACCTTTACAATTGACAGCGACTATGCAAACGCGGTTTGCGACAGGATAATAAATTCTCCTATTCACGGAAAAATCGAGTTTACCGTTAATTCAAGGGTAAAGCCGCTTGAACTGTCACTGCTTAAAAAGCTTAAGCAGGCAGGCTGTTTTACAATTGCCGTGGGATTTGAAAGCGGCAGCGACGAAACGCTTAAAAGAATAAAAAAAGGCGCCACGGTTGAGGACAACCTAAAGGCGGCAAAAATGATTAAAGAAGCAAAAATTCCTCTTTTCGGATTTTTTATGCTCGGCTTCCCTTGGGAGGACCGGGAAATGATTAAACAGACGAAAAGGCTTATTCATAAAATAAATCCCGATTTTATTGAGGTTCACGTGGCAATGCCGTATTACGGTACGGGACTTTATGAAGAGTGTGAAAAATTGGGAGTGCTCTGTGACAGCGGCTTCGGTCACGATTACTATTCGCCGAACACCGTAGGAACCGTTGCGCTTTCAAGCAAACAGGTTGAAAAATTAAAAAGAAAAATTCTTCTCGGGTTTTATCTGCGACCGAATTATATTGCAAAAAAAATGCTCGGCGCAATTAAGCAGCCGAACATTATGAGAAACTATATCCGTTACGGATTTAACCTTTTGAAAAAGAATCTTTAATTATTTCTTTTCGCCTTTAAGACGTTTTCGCTCGCTTAAAGCGGTTTTTAAAAACGTCATACCAAGGTCAATGTACCTTTTCGGATTATAATTTGAAGCGCCCTCGCTTCTTCTGATGTAATCCGTCGGGATTTCAATGTATTTCCCCTTCCTTTCGGCAGGTCTGAACGCGTATTGGTAATAGGTCCTGTAAAGGTCGGTAAAATTCATTTCCCGAAGGAGGTCATAGGGATAAATCTGGAAGGTTGAAAGAAGCTCGGTTCCCCTTACCTTAAGCAGTATTTCCACGCCGAGATTTACCGCGCGGTTGCAAAGGTAATGGATAACGCCGTAGTTTTCACGCCTTGAACCCTTTTTGAATTTTGACGCGCAGATAACCGCGTCGGGGTTCTTCTTTGAAAGCTCAATCATTTCGGGAACGGAATTCGGGTCCATTTCAAGGTCCGAGCCGATTATAAGAAAGTGAGAGCAGTTTTCGGCAATTGTTGTTGCTTCGTAAACGGCAGGGTAAAGGCCGGGGGTCTTCTGAATATGAAGCCTTACCCGAACGGGAAGAGATTTGTCCTTTTCAATTTCCCTTGCAGTTTCGGCAGAGGGACAGGAGTCGGAAAGCATAAGAATAACAATTTCCGAAATATCATTTGAATTACATTTTTTAAGCAGTATATCAACCGTGTCTTTGAGTGACTGCTGTTCGGTTGAAGCGAGAACAACAATCATCATCCGCTCAAATTTATCCATATTTCAACTCCGAATTTTAATAGTCTTATTATTACATATACTAAAAACTTAGTCAAGTAAGTAAATTTTTTTAAAGCAGAATTATTTGTTTTTCGTAAAGGAAGAGTCATTTAAATGAAAAACATTTACTTTGTGCAGGTCGGCGTCGCCTTCGGCAATTCGGTTTATCTGCCGTACGCCACGGGAACAATTGTTGCAAGCTGCAAATCAAGGCCTGAAATTACAAGTGAATATGCGTTTCCGGATATTATTTTCAAACGCGAAAAGCTCGTTGACGTTATGAAGAGAATTGTCGACCCTTATATGGTTGCCTTTTCGTGCAATATATGGAATATCGAGTTTAACAAGGCGCTTGCGAAAAAGGTGAGGGAAAAATATCCCGACTGCATTATTTCCTTCGGCGGTCACAGCGTCGGTCATACCACGGACGTTTTAGAGCAAATTGACACCGTTGACAACGTCACCTTCGGCGAGGGAGAAACCGTTTTTCCCGAGCTTCTTCTTGCGTTAAAGGACGGAGACTTGAGCAAGGTCAAATCCATTGCCTACCGCAAGGACGGAAAAATCGTAAAGACGGACATGGCTTGCCCGTGCGACCTGACAAAGCTGCCGTCGCCTTATCTTAACGGCGTTTTTGATAACATTATTGTCGATAATCCCGAAATCGATTTCAGCGGTATACTTGAAACCAACCGCGGCTGTCCGTATTCGTGCGCCTTCTGCGACTGGACTCACGGCGGAAAGAAGATGAGGTTCTTCCCCGAGGAAAAAATCAAGGCGGAAATACTCTGGATGGCGGAGCATAAAATTGAGTTCTGCTACGGCGTCGACTCGAATTTCGGTATGTTTACAAGGGACCTTGATATAGTCGATTTTCTTGTTGAAACAAAAAGGAAATACGGCTTTCCGAAGATTTTCAGAACAAACTATGAAAAAAACTGTACGGACAGGGTTTTCCGTATATGCAATACGTTGAACGAGGTCGGTATGGACAGAGGCGCGACAATTTCTTACCAGTCGCTCTCTCCCGAGGCGCTTAAGAATATCGGCAGAAAGAACCTTACTCTTGAGCATTTTTCGGACCTTATGCACAGGTATAACGAAGCAGGCATAGCCACCTATTCGGAGCTTATTCTCGGCTTCCCCGGGGAAACGTACGAAAGCTTCTGCAAGGGAATCTGCACTCTGCTTGAGCAGGGACAGCACAGCTCGCTGTACGTTTATCTTTGCGAAATACTCCCGAACGCAGGTATGGCTGACCCCGACTACGTCAGGGAGCATAAAATAAAAACCATCAAGGTTTATTTCAAAAATGCCCACAGCACCGCGAACAGCAACGACGAAATTCACGAGTATTCAAATCTTGTGCGTTCAACCGATACAATGGATGAGGACGACTGGGTACGCTCAAATTTGTTCTCCGTTTGCGTTCAGTGCTTCCATTCGCTCGGCATACTCAGGGCGTTTGCGCTCTACCTTTATTATGAGCACATTACGGATTATTTCACCTTCTATTCGGGACTGAGCGACTTCCTGCTTAAGTCCGACGGGAAATTGGGTGAGCTGTGGCGTGATTTCAAGAGTCGCTATGACAATTCGCTCAAGGGCAACTGGCATTACTATAATCCGCTTTTCGGCGACATAACCTGGACTCATGAGGAGGGTATGTTCCTTCAGGCGGCGTATTCGTGGGAAGAATCCGTAGAGGAGCTTTTGCCCTATGTCAGACAGTTCGGCATACCCGAGGATATTTTAAACGATTTAGTAACTTATTCGGAAATGATAATCAAAAAGCCGGGTGACAAAAAGCGTGAAGCAACGCTGAATTATGACGTGCCGACTTACCTTGAAAATATTTACGAGCGCACAAAGCAGCCGCTCGAAAAAACCGAAACCGTATTTGCAATTTTACCTAAAAAGCCTTATGAGGACTGGAAGCAGTACGCAAGAGAGGCTATCTGGTACGGAAGGCGTAAAGAGGCGAATATTTACCATAAGGACGAGTACAGCGTGAAAAAGACGCAAACGGACAAATGAGGAAACGATATGAGTAAAAAGCTTATTTCGGTTTGCATACCGGTATTCAATGAAAAAGAGAATATTGAAAACGCGTATGAGCGTATTTGCGCCGTTATGAGTGAAATGGCGGATTATGAATATGAGATAGTCTTTTTTGACGACGGTTCAACTGACGGCAGCGGTAAAATTATTGAGGAGCTTTGTGAAAAGGACGAACGCGTGAAGGCTGTTTTTTACGAAAGAAATTTCGGCTATTCAAAGACCGTTTTCTACTGTATGCAGCAGGCGAAGGGCGACGCGGCGATAATTGTTCACTGCGATTTGCAGAATCCGCCCGAGAAAATTCCGAATTTTGTTAAAAAGTGGGAAGAGGGCGCCGATGTTGTAATGGGCGTAAAAAGCAAGAGCAGGGAAAACAAGTTTATGTATTTCCTGCGTTCGCTCGGATATTTTATTCTCAATTTTATATTCGGAATGAATATTGTGCCTCACGCAACCGAATTTGAACTGCTTGACAAAAGCATTATTGAGGTTTTAAACGGCATTTCCACGCAGAATCCGTTTTTGCGCGGATACATACTCGAATACGGAAAGAATATTCAGAAGGTTTATTACACCCAGGACAAGCGCAAAAGCGGAAAGTCGCATTTTAATTTCAAGCGTTATTACGATTTTTCGCTCGGCGGAATTGTCAGTATGAGCACCTGCCTTCCGCGCAGGTTCATACTGTTTTCGGTAATCGCCTTAATTGCTTTGTTTTTGGAATTTTTCATTCGCTTTATTCCGGCTTGCGTTTTAATGGAAAGCGAAGTGTTCTGGAACGGGCTTATTATACGAATAGGGCTGTTTGCGCTGTTGCTTCTTATAATGCTTGTTTCCGTTATTTTCGAATATGTAATTACGGTTATGAAAAACACGGAGCAAAAGCCGTTTGTAATTGAGAAAAAAAGACTCCGTTACTGAGTTTTACTGAAAGCAGGTAAAAAAATGTCAACTGAAAATACAAAAAAGAATAACCTGACGGTTATCGGCGCGCTGGTATTACTGTTCGGCGTGTTCTGGATTTTCTGCCGTATTGAGCTTTTTGGCGCAAATCCGATACCGTTTATTATTGACTGCGTATTTTTCATTTTTATTTACGCGCTTTGCCTGTTTGAAATTCCGCTTATTATTCCCTTGCTTTGTCTTGTTCTCGGCTGCGTTGGCAGGGGATACCTTTATATGACCGCTTCGGGCGCAACGCAGGAGGACTTTTTAATTGAGCTTACTTACTTTTTTGCCCTTGTATTCTTTATTGAACAGCTTTACTATGTAAGGGGAAAGGGCGAGACGGTATTTGTAATGATACTGTCCTACACTCTGCGTTTTATTCAGCTTGTATGTGTTGGCGGACTTATTTACATTTTTGACGACAGAATCAAATTTTACTATTTCTTTATATTTAATATGTTTATGGCGGTTGCCGTAAGCATTATTTACCTTGTAATTGCATTTGTAAAAACGGACGAAAAGAAAAGCAAGAGCAAGAAAAAGAAGCAAAAGGAGCCTGAAAACGATTATAAGCAGATGAGAATTTCCTTCGGCTTTTCGGTTATTCCCGTTGCGGCTTCGTGTCTTTTCCTTGTTCTCAACAGGGCAAATTCCCAGAATATTATATCAGTCCTGCCGATGCTCTGGCTTGTGAATATCGATCTTCTTTATATCAAGGGGCATCCGCTGGTTTGCTCCTTTGTAAAGAAGGTCGGCGATAAAACGGCTTCGTTTTTAAATAAGTAAAGGAGGATGTCTTTTGAAAAAGCAAAAACAAAAAAGCGGTTTTTTAAGTGAACACCGTTTTTGTATCGCGTCCTTCCTTTATTTAACGCTTTACAATTACGTTATAGTGACCCGTCTTAAGCTCTGGAAGGTTGAGTCGGGCGGAACCTTTATGCACCACATTATCGACTATAAGAGTCTGGGCTTTCGTTCTGGACTTTTACCGGGGTCAATTTTTTACTCGATTTTCGGTTCAAAGGCGTCCGTTACAACGGCGACGATATACGAAACGGTATTACTGCTGCTGTTCTTTTTCGGTTTATCCGTTGCGCTTGAAAAATTTATGAAAAGAGTTCGGCCGCAGGACAGACCTGCAGCGGCTGCGCTTGTGTTTCTTTATCTTTCGGGACCGTTCACCTTTGCGGCGTTTTCGGACACGCTCGGAATGCTTGACGCGTATTTCCTTTATTTCTCGCTTATATTCTTCTTTATAATTGAAAACAAGGTTATGCGTTTTCTCATTCCCGTGATTTTTGCGCTGTGCCTTATGACTCATATGTCGGCGGTGCTTTGCTGTATAATTCTTCTTTCGATAATTCTTCTCTACAGGATTTCAATTGAAGAGGACGGAAAAAAGAAAAAGACTTATACGCTTATCTTTGCTCTCTCAATGCTTGTAACCGCCGGGCTTTCGGTTTACTTTACCGTTTTTGTAAAGGAAATGCCGCTGACGGTTGAAAAGTTTAACGAAATGCTTGAGGGCAGGGGAGGAACATACCTCGCTTATTACGATTACACCTTCTACGACTACAATATTTATAACGGAACGGGACTTTATCCCGAGGAGCTTTATTCAATTGAGTCTCCGTTGTGGAGGGCTTTAAGGCTCGCAATACAGAAGGTATATTTCCTTCATACGGAATTTGTACGCGTTTATACGCCTAACGCTTCTCAAAGGATATTGCGTTACGTCGCTGCGGTTCTTCTGCTTTCGCCGCCGATGTATTATTACTATAGAATTATGGGTCGGTTCTTTAAGAGCATTGAAGGCAATAAGCTTAAAAAGTTCAGCGTATTTCTTATGATGGTTCAGTTCCCGTTTACGGTTATAACGGGTTGCCTTTTCTCGCTTGACGTTATACGTTGGTTTACGCACGCGTTTATAATTTCGCTCACCATGCTTCTTTTCGTAATGGACAGGGAGGAGCAGGTGAAAACGCAGACGCTCCAAACGGTTGAACGCGTAAGGCATAACCCTGCGGCGCTCATTTACGCGCTGTCATATTTCTTCGTGAACTTTGCCGCTTATACCTGATAAAAGAATTAAGTAAAAAAGACGTGCAGATTACTTTCTTTGCACGTCTTTTTCTATACGCAAATTGACAAAACTTTTATAAAGAATATTGTGAAATATGTTCAAAAATATGTCGAAAAATCGTGCAAAAACCTTTAAAATACGTCATTGTTCACAATTCGTTTACAATTTCGGCAAAAAATCTCAATTAGAAATTTGCAAATTGCCCAAAATGGCAAATTTTTTTTGTGAGAAACAGAAAAATGTGAAAAATTCGTGAATTTATATTGACTATTTGGTACATTTATTTTATAATTTGAGTAACCATAGGAGTGGTGTCAAAGGGCGTAGTGCCCCCATTTTGCGGGGGAGTCTGTCCGAAACGGGCAAAAACCCCGCCGATACACATCCTCTGGTAATAAACCTCTCGGGTGTGTATCATCTGTCTTATGCTGCTTTTTCAGTTACGCAATTGGGGAAGACAGTGGGACAATTTCCGAGAAAACACTGACGGCGTTTGCGGAAGCTTCCCTATACCTATTATATATAGGTGAAAAATCGGGGCGGTCAGAAGTGACAAACAAATCGCAGTCGCAAACAATCGGTGTTCGCCCACACCGTTAAAAGCGGGCGGCAGACATTATATATTTATATAATGATTATTTATGGAGGTGTATGTTCTTGAAAAAGACTACAAAACTTTTAAGCGTACTTCTCGCTGTAGTTATGATGTTGTCTTGCTTCACAATGGCTTCATACGCTGCCAAGGCTGTGTACCAGACCGGTGCAAACCTTCAGTCATTAGGCGCGTACAGCCCTGACGGTGCTGCAACACGTTTCTCAACAGAAGAGAGAATGTCAATCCTCTTTGACTGGCTTGACACAGTTCTTTATAACGTCGACTTTGACGGTATTCATAATACCAAAGTAGTTACTATCGATATTACTATTAACTCTGTCGACGAAATCTGCGCTTCACTTGACAGCCTTAAATCGGCATTGAGCAACACTCTTGTTCAGCTCGCCGGCGGCATCGGTCTTTTAGGCGACCTTAAGAGCGTTTCTCTTTCAAGCTGGACAGCTAACACAAGAAGAAGCGGCGCTCAGCTGACAATCGTTTCGTTGCTTTGTTCAGTTCTTAAAGATAATGCTTCACTTGTTGACTCAATTCTCAGCAAGGGCAGCGTAAACCTTGGTTCTATCGTTGGCGGTATGGTTGACGTTTCAAAGATCAACGTTATCCTTTCCAACGTTCCGAAGTTCGTACTTACAAAGCTTTATCCGCTTATGTCCCGTAAGGACGACACAAAGACAATTGCCGACGGTTATTACGACGGCACAGGCTCAGGCTCCATTTCAAGCACACTTAACACATTCGTTAACGGCTTGTTCCAGAAGCCCCAGTCCACAACAACTTATAAGGAAGACGCTTCCGGTAACTGCATCAGCGGTCACACTCTTCCCTCCGCAGCTTCAAGTAACCTTCGTTACTACTATGTAAAGACAGCTGCTTCAGGAAACGTTCCGGCATACTTCACCTGCTACGTTTATGATCCCAACGGTAATAAATACGTTGCAGAGGACGCTAAGTTCTACAGAGAAGAGGAAGGCGAAGGCTCAGGCATATACGTTTATAAGACTGCAGCAGGCGACGGACTCAAGTATTACAAGACCGGTTCTTATTGGCTTCCCTCTTTCGTAGGTCAGTCAATTAACATCAACAACGAAAGCGTTGCAGGTCTGTTCTACAAGTTCATTCCCTATGTATTCGCAGACCTTGCTCCCATCGCTCTTAACGGTTTCGTTAAGCAGGCTCTTGCTACTTGGATGGGCGCCACAGAGACAAAGATATTTGAGGGTAAAGCAAGCGAGGCTTCAGACGTTCTTGCTACGCTTCCCGCTGACGTTCAGACTTTCTTCACGGCAACTGTTCCTTATTATCAGTTCTCATATTCAAATTACCTTGCATACAGCGATGACGTTCAGTACTATCGCTATATCGATAAGGACACAAACACTGAAGAGTGGTTCACGCTTGATATGACAACAGGAAACTATTTCCTTAGCCTGTTTGATTTAAGCTACACCGTAAGCGGCGACTTTATGGATGAGTTCGTTCCTTCTTCAGGTACAGCTACAAAGACTCTCTTCCAGAGCCTTAACGATTTCCTTTGCAAGGCAGCTCAGACTGTTCTTAAGTCCGATGTTTATAATTCACTCGGCCTTCAGACAGGCGACAATGCTTACCTTGTTTCCAACCTTCGTAAGGCAGCTCAGAAGCTCCTTCCCGAGTCTCCTGACGCTATCCTCGGTACTGATTATCTCCATCACTATGACGGATACTATCAGCTGCTTGTAAACACAAGCGCAACCGACGACGAAGTATTCTCGGCTCTTGCAGCTATCATTGCTAAGGCTCTTATGCCTCAGCTTATTCTTCCTTCGGCTGACAATCTTGCAGGCCAGAAGGTTGGCGCAGTTCTCGCTTGCGTAGTTCGTGAGCTCGTTACACAGTTCGTACCTACGTACAACTATGACGCACTTATCTTCACAGATTACAATGCAAGAACACTCGTTGCAGGCAAGGATAACAGCTACTGGCTTGACGTTATCCTTACAATGGGCGTTGACGTTGGTATGTCCTACCTTTCAAATCTCACCGACCTTGGCTATGACAAGACAGGTGGATTTATATTCGCAGACAGCAAGACTTATGATCTTGCAACCTTCGAATCCAACCCGCAGGCTTGGGAAGCTACGGTTGACTGGATCATCGACTGGGCTCTTACAGTTGTTTCGGGCACTAACTATGAGTGGTGCTGGAACATCCAGAACATTGTTGACGTAAGCGGTCTTACTATAGCTCTCGGTTCGGCACAGGATCCTTGGGTTAAGCTTGATAAGATCCTCACAGATCTTCTTCCGCTTAAACAGATTATCAACTGTACAGCAGCTGACGGTCAGACATGGCTTGAGACAGTCCTTCGTGACAAGCTCATCCTCGGTATTGCTGACCTTAAGTTCGAGAACATCTTCGGTAAGGGTGACAACTACACGGCAAGCGGTAACGCAGGTCTCCTCAGCATCCCGTCGAATTCAGTTCTCAGAACAGCAGGCACAAACACAGGTGCTCTCACCCAGCTTATCCTTGTTGTAAGAGATCTTGTTAATAAGGTTCTCTACAAGGTATTGGGTACAAACCTGTTTGCTACAGCTACATTCACAAACATTGATACGCTTAACAACCAGACTAACATCAGAAAGCCCATCAATGTTCTTCTTACAAATCTTCCGACAGCTTATACAAACGGTCTCCTGACGACTCTTCTGCCGATTATTGAGATGTTCGTAGGCTGGAAGACAGGCTCACAGGAATTCGTTGACCCCGAGCTTAAGTGGTCAGCTTCCTACATCTTCCGTGATGCCGACACAAACGACGGTATTACACTTACAATTACAAATAAGTCCGCAGGTATGCTCCTTAAGAACTATAAGGAAGACGGTACATCCACATACGAGCAGGCTTATAACGTAATCATTGACTCCGTAAGCGGTTCGGGCGTTTCCTGCTCGCTTACAACGGGTACAACAACAATTTCGCCTTACGGCAGAACTATTTACACAATTAAGGCTTCGTCAGTTCCTTCAGCGGATACTGCAGCCCAGATCATCATTAAGTACCACGTAACAGGTAAGACAGGCGCTGTCCTCGGTGAAAACGGCGGTTACAGATATATCACAACATATATCCCGATCTCCAAGAACACTTCGGATATCGTTGCTTCTCCTTACACTAATGACTATAACAAGTCATCAGGCGGTACATCATCTGTTGATTACCTTGAGCAGGACGCTGAAATCAGCCAGAACGCACTTTGCATGAGCGCTGATGACCTTGAGCGTTGCCTTTCCAATGACATCTATGCTAAGACGATAAATAAAAGCGATACATACGACTATAAGATCGTTTCCTGCTCCTTCACACCGTCTAACTCAACTTGGATTCAGGCTTCGTCCGAAGTTGCCGCTGCAGTTAATACAACAGTTTCAAAGGGCTCTGACCTCACAATTCACCCCGCAGCTATCGGTAGCGGTAAGACAGCTGAGGATTTCGTATCCGGTAGATCTTACGGCATCGGTACAATTAAGTGGAACGCTACCTCAACAGAGGGCAACTGCTCCAACGGTCCTACGGACGGTGTCAGCCTTGGTACACTTTACTTCGCAGACGCAGGCGAGCTTAGAGAGCTCTATGACGCAGAGGTTGCTGCTAACCGTATTTCGGATGACTACAAAACAGCTTCGACTTACAACAACTATGTAACAGCTATGAAGAATGCTGTTGTTATCCTTGGCGCTCCCGCAGTTACATCTACATTCTCAACTGTTTACGCTGCAAGCAACATCACGGCTAAGTATGACGCTCTTAACGCTGCTATTGAAGCACTTGAGGCTGACAAGAAAGACGTTGACGCTTCCGGTAACACAGAAATTCTTGAGGACGGTCTCGCTGCAGGCGAAACATCGGCACTCTTGGGCGCTGATGACCAGATTAACTTCCAGGACTTCAAACTTTACGGCTACTGGCTCTATGAGAAGAACAGAACTGAAGCTCGCAACATCCTTAAGGAATATGCAGAGCCCACAGCTCCCGAGCAGTTCATCGAAAACTGCTGGCTTCCCTACACAGACGCAGTTAAGCACGAAGACCTTACAACAGTAATTAACGCAGAAGCTAACCAGACTAAGAAGGACGCTATCATCGGTTCGCTTTCCGATCCTTCAGCTAAGGATATGGCGGCTTACTACGAGGCATTTGCTAACTGGCAGGCTCCCGGCTATTCAGAGCTTTATGTTGCTGATATTGCTGATAAGCTTGATTACTACAATGATTACCTCATCCCGAGAGCATATTCAACCGAAGCAACCGGCAGAGTCCAGCTTGCTCAGGAAATCGCTTATGCTATTGCTCAGAATTACAATGAGGCAGATTACACAGCACGTTCATGGGCTCGTTATCAGGACGCTCTTGCAAATGCTCAGGCTCTCAACACCAGAGGCTCAGGCGAAATGCAGTCCTATGTATTCGAGGCTAAATATGAACTTCTTAAGGCTCAGAGAGATCTGAGACTCGCAGCTTATGACTATGAGACCCAGGTTGGCTTCGAAGGCCTCCAGGCTCTTATGGACCTTGCAGAAGGCTACTTTGCAAATGCAGAGTACTTCGAGGCAGTTGACGGCACACTTGATACAGAGTGGACCGACCTTCTTGAAGCTCTTGGTTACACCGCTACCTTCACTAACGATGAAGGCGACTGGTCAATGAACCTCTACGAAGCATCAGCTGAACAGCTTGTTTCCGAGGAACTTGATACACGTTCCGAGCGCAATGACCTCAGAGTTGAAAAGGTTACAGAAGCTCTTCAGGCTGCTATTGACGCACTTGAATGCACAATTAAGGTTGTAAAGAACGACGAGACAACAGTTGTTGATCAGGAAATCAAGTACATTACAAACCTTGCTCCTCTTACCTTGACAGGTGTTGATGCAGTTCTCGCTCACGTTAAGGCTACAAGCGAAGCTGCTGCTCTTCAGGTAACTGCTACAGCTAACGGCTTCGGTACAGGCACAAAGGTTGCTGCTACACTTAACGGCATCTCGCTTGGTAACTACTTCGTAGTAATCTACGGCGATGTCAACGGTGATAACGCTATCGACGGATTCGACGCAGCTAAGGCTGACAAGAGACTTGAAGACGGTGTATCCTTCAGAGACGCTGCTATAGAGAAGGCTGCTGATGCGACAAAGGACGGCGGATTTGACGTCGCCGACGTATCTGCTATCATCAGTGCTGCTTCCGGCAACACGGATATTAACCAGGCATAAGTAAATTTAAGTCAATTCAGTAGTGTACTTTAAGCAGTACATTCTAAATGCTCTTTCCGAGTTTTATCGGGGGCAGGGAAACCTGCTCCCGTGTGGAAAGAGGCTCGGCAGGAGTTACAGAATATTAAGGAGGCACAATTAAATGTCTAAAACAAAAAAGATTTTAAGCGTTGTCCTCGCAGTTGTTATGGCATTCAGCGTTTTCTCAATTTGTGCATTCGCTGATACACCTACAGCTACTTGGTCAATCGAAGTTACGGCTACGGACGGTTCGGCTCTTCCCGCAACCATCCCCACAGGCACACAGGTTAAAGTTACTGTTAAGCTTCAGACAAACTTCTATGTAGGCACAGTAGGTCTTCCCGTTTATTTCTCCGACGCGTTCAGCTATGTTGACGGTTCTGCTGTTCAGACAGCTATCTACGGCACAGGCGCAACACGTTTCGGCTTCAACGGCGACTATACAGCTGATACAGGCTACAAGGCAGTTTATGCAGTTTACGTTCCCAACTCGGGCGCAGGCGCAACATCTCCTATGTATTCAACAGCTACAACTGTCCTTACATTCGTTCTTGAGGCTGTTTCAGAGGCTGCTGCTGAAGTTAAGCTTGACGATACAAAGCAGAAGGCAACTGATAATATCGGCGGCCCGTTCTATTGCGGTTCACGTGATTCTTCTGACGTTTCAACAGAAGAAGCTATGGTAGGTCAGACCTTTACGGTTCCGGCAGCTACAGAAGTAGTAATCGCAGACGCAGCAGCTGAACCCGTTCTTACGGGCATCAATGGCGGCTATGTTGACGATACTAACGAATACGTTTACGGTATCCCCGTAGGCGATGATGCGGCTGATTACTTTGAAGTTGAAAACGGTTCATTTACGGTTAGCGCATCTGTTACAGGTGGTACACTCACAGTTTATGATTCAAACAACGCTGTATACGCTACTTACACAGTAATTATTTTCGGCGATGTTGACGGCAGTGGCGATATCACAGTATTGGACGAAGCTATTGTTTACGGCGCTACAAACGGCGTTTCGATTACCGATCCTGCTTCTTTCTTTGCAGCAGACGTTGACGGCAGTGGCGACATCACAGTATTGGACGAAGCTATTGTTTATGGCGGTACCACCGGTGTTGCTGTTACAGTAAACCCGTACGCAGCATAATTAAACCGAATTACTTGCTCCGTGCTTTTCGGAGCGCGGAGCAGGTGTTCACGAAATTTTCACATTTTTATCCTGGAAAGTTATTGACAAAGTAACGATTATTTGATAATATAGTTACGTTCGATGATTATAAGTTGTATTATGCTATACAACAATTTCAGGTAATGGAGGAAAGATTACAATGAAAAACACAAAAAAAGTGCTTAGTGTTATTCTTGCTGTAGTTATGGCTCTTGGCGTTTTTTCAATGGCTGCTTATGCTGCTATAACTGTAACAGTCAACAGCACAGAGGATCCTAACGCTATCAATGTTAAGCTTGAGGTTGCTCAGGTTGATTCTGTAGCGGACAGCACGAATAATGAACCTTATGAGGCAGTTGATAACGACATTTATGCCGTTACTATTTATGCAAAAACACCTGCAACATATGGTCTTTATACATTCAGAACTTGCTTGAAGTATGATAACACCAAGTTCCAGCCCATGATGAGCTATGATGGCGCTGATCTTCTTTGCGGTGAGGATTATTATGATGAAACCGGTGAAAAAACAAGCCTTTTCGTAAAGTATGGCGCTCAGTTTAGTGATAACCGTTTCTTTGACGCAGACGGTAACGTTGTTTCAAAGGCAAGCCAGGCTGCAACAACAGGCCTCGGCAAGACGGCAGCAGGAACAGTTATGAAGAGTTGTAACATCCAGGTTGAGGGCGAAGATCCTTACTACAGCGATGATTACGGCGTAATGTTCTGCGAAACACTTTTCCAGCCCAAGAATAAGGGCGCTTATCAGAACGCTATTGACGGTAAGCTCAGCTCTGACTATGTTGAGATTATGACCGTTTATTTCCAGAGACAGGTTGCTGAGGACGCAGTTTACGGTTCAGAATTCGGAATCGTAGCAGGTGATGTCCACAATCAGGAAAACGATAACGTTGTTGCTGCTGCAAACGGTGCCGCAGGCTATTCAAACAACCCCGCTCACGCACTCTCATCAGTTACAATGAATTTCGTTTCCAACGCAGTTGAAGCTGCAGTTAAGCCTCTTGTTACTCTTACAGCAGCTGACGGCGCTAAGTCACAGCAGATTATGTTCTTCCTTGCTGACGATGCTACGAAGACATATGAAACAGCTGACATTGATAAGATCGACTATCGTTTTGTAGCTCAGTTCTCAACATCTGCGTTCCCGATCGACTATAACGAGGAAACAGGTAAGATTAACGACACAGCTATCAATGAAGTTGGTTTCGTAATGGCTAAAACAACTGACGCTACAGCAGACCAGCTTACAGCTCTTTCGGCTGCCGATGTTGCTGCTCTTTCAAAGAAAGAGGGCACCATTCGTAAGTGCTGGACAGCTCAGATTTCTACAGATATGGCAGGCGGCGCAGCTTTCGCATTCTCCTGCAGAATCAAGGGAATCGCTGTTAACGCAGGTACTGTTGAGTCCGAATATATTGCTGTTCCTTATGTTATCGCGAACAACACTATCACATTCGGTCAGGCTATGACAAGTACTGCTCAGTCAAAATTCGACACATACGCAGATACTTTCCTTGCTAAGAAAAACGCTGCATAATTGCAGTCAATATGTTAGCAGATAACAGGAAAATTTATGAATCTCCTAATTTCCTATTGACAGAGTTCGAAATTAGTGATATTATATCAGTACTTTCGAAAGCTGGTCCCGGGGAGCCGGGAGATGGCGAGATTTGGGCTTGGTAGCTCAAATGTATGTGTGATATTTGTTTGAAAGGAGCTTGTTCATCTATGAAACAGTACAAAGCACCTGATTTTGAAGTAGCCCTCTTCGAGGTTGAGGACGTTATTGCCGACTGGCAGACTTCTACACCTGTTGGCCCCGGCGATCCCGATCCCGGTGAGTGGTATTAAGCTATAAGTCAGGTAAGTAATTAAAAATATCGCAGGGGGTTTCTTACGAGACCCCCTGTTGGTGGTTGTATGTGGTGCTGTGTCACCGAGCAAGAGCAGGTGACTGCTCTTTATTTTTATGTCTATGGAAAAATTTTGTTTTGCGGACCTGACGGTTGAGATGAACTGTCATTTTCCGCTACTGAAAAACCGCAGCAGAAAGTATCTTTTGCCGCCCGACGACAAAAGAAAAGCTGACATTACAATTGATATTGACGTAAACGAGTTTGGCAGGGAAATGTTCCATTTACCCGTTAATCTGAGCGACGAGCTTTTTGAATACACCCTCGCAGGTGAAAATTTTTACCGCCGTCTATTAAGCTTTAACGGAATGATGCTTCATTCCTCCGTGGTCGAATATAAGGGAAGAGCTTATATTTTTTCTGCAAACAGCGGTGTCGGAAAATCAACCCACACCCATCTTTGGCTTGATTATATTCCCGATACGCATATTTTAAATGACGATAAGCCTGCCGTAAGATTTTTTGACGGCGTGTATAAAGCGTACGGCACTCCCTTCAGCGGAAAGCATGACGAGAGTATGAATCTCGGCGTGCCTATTGGCGCTATCTGCTTTATTGAGCGCGCAAAGACAAATTCAATAAGAAGATTATCCCCTTCGGAAATCGTTCCGCTGATTTATCAGCAGACGACTCAACCCATCTTTTCCGAAAAGCACATGGGCATTCTGTTCGGGTTTCTTGACGGACTTTTAAAAGAGGTTCCCGTCTATAAATTAGGCTGTAACATTTCCGCCGAGGCTGTTAAGACGTCGTTTGAACAGCTTACGGGTGAGAAATTTCCCAAGGAGTTATAAAATGAAGATTAAAAAAGGTTATATGCTTCAGAGCGTTGCCGGCAGCAGCGTTGTTGTTCCCGTCGGCGATGAAGCGCTTTCGTTTAAAGGAATGCTTACTCTTAACGAGGTCGGAGCATTTGTCTGGAAACAGCTTGAAAACGACAATACGGCGGAAAATATCGCCAACGAGGTTGTTAAGGAATACGCGGTTGATTTTGAAACTGCGCTTAATGACGTCAACACATTTATTTCGAGACTTAAAGAAAAGAATTTCTTAGAGGAATAATGGAAGAAAACAAAAAGACGGTTCGGCTTGAGGAAATGCTTCCCGTTTTGCTTGAAAAAATTGAGCAGGGTGGAGAGGTTGTTATTCCCGTAACCGGAGTGAGTATGAAGCCTATGCTCGTGCCGGGGCGCGACTATGCCGTATTGAAAAAGGCTCCCGAAAAGCTCAAAAAATATGATATTCCGTTTTACAGACGCGAAAACGGACAGTTTGTTCTGCACCGTATTGTCGGTGAGGATGAAAACGGATATATTCTTATCGGTGATAATCAGCGCGAAAAGGAATATTCGGTAAAGCGCAGTCAGATTATTGCCGTGCTCACGGCGGTCGAGCGTGAAGGGGAGAGAATTCCCGTTGAAAAAATGAAGCTTCGTCTGTACGGCCCGTTGAGAAATGAAATTCATTTTTTAAGGGCATTGAAAATTCGGACGGCGAGGCGTTTAAGAAAGAATAAAAATGGCAAAAAAGACTAAAAGCAGTAAAAAACCGAAGGATTTAAAAAAGACCAACAGCTTTATCATGTTCGCTGTTAAAAAGCGGCTTCCGATATTGCTGGGTCTTGTTTTGTCTGATATGGTAAGCTCTGCATGCGCCGTTTCAATTGCGCTTATCGCGCGTTCAATTGTAAACGCAGCTCTTGACAGAGACCGTGAGATATTTTTAAATAACCTTTTTATACTCGGCTGCGTCTTTATTGCCGAAATCGCCCTGCACATGCTTTCTACCCATCTGAAGGTTGTGCTTAACGGCAGACTTGTTATTGATTATAAGACAAGAATTTATTCCGCGATTTTTGAAAAGGACTACACGCTTATAAATACATATCACAGCGGTGAGCTTCTCAACAGGCTTTCAAGTGATATTAACGTTGTAAGCGACGGAATTTCAAATTCGGTTCCGCAGTTCGCTTCCTTCCTTACAAGACTGGTTACGGCGATAGTCATTATGATTAAAATTGACCCGTCGTTTGTCGGTCTGCTTGTCGGCGTCGGAGTAGTCTGCGCGCTGATTTCCGTTGCTTTCAGAAAACCGCTTAAATCAAGGCATAAAGCCGTTCAGGAGGCTTTGGGCAGACTTCGTTCGTTTATGCAGGAAAGCATTGAAAGTATGCTTGTCATAAAGGTTTTCGGCATAAAGGATAAAATAATCGGTCAGGCAGGCGAGCTTCAGAAGGAGCACTACAAAAAACGCCTGAAAAAAAATTATATCACTATTATTGCGTCAACCGGACTCGGGGTTTTCTTTGTCGCAGGATACGCCAGCGCCCTTGCGTGGTGCGCGTTGAGACTTTATAACGGCGAAATCAGAGCAGGCGACCTGACTGCCATGCTTCAGCTTGTCAACCAGATTCAGACTCCGCTTATAATGCTTGCAGGTATTATTCCGGCGTATTTCAATGTTTTTGCGTCGGCTGAAAGGCTTTTGGAAATCGAAGACATTAAAAATGAAAAAGTAAAGAATGAGGGAGAGATAAATCCCGAAACACTTTCCGAAAGCTTTAAAAATATAAGATTTGAAAACGTTTCCTTCAGATATGACCGCGATATAGTTCTTGAAAATGCCGATTTCACCGTAAACAGGGGAGATTTTATTGCCATTACCGGTATTTCGGGAATAGGAAAAAGCACGCTGTTTAAAATTATGCTTGGCGTTCTTGAACCCGAAGAGGGCGCGGTTTATATTGACGCTGACAGGACCTACAGCTCCGATATAAAAACAAGAAAGCTGTTTTCGTATGTTCCCCAGGGCAATATGCTCTTCAGCGGAACCATAAGAGAAAACATTGCTTTTATCAAAACGGACGCTACGGACGAGCAAATTATGAACGCCGCAAGGCTTGCCTGCGCGGACAGCTTTATTGACGAGCTTCCCGACGGGCTTGACACCGTTATCGGCGAAAAGGGCCACGGTCTTTCCGAGGGACAGGTGCAAAGGGTCGCCGTTGCGCGCGCTCTTTTGTGCAATTCCGATATTATTCTTCTTGACGAGGCGACGAGCGCACTTGACGAGGAAACGGAAAAGCGTTTGCTTGAAAACATAAAGGGAATTAAGGGAGTAACCTGCATAATTATTTCCCATAAGGCGGCGGCAAAAGAGATTTGTAACCGCGAAATAAGAATTGAAGATAAGAAAATTATTGAAAAACAATAAAAAAATCTTGTGGAAATGAATGCTATCTGTTATAATAAATCAGTAAAGCACATTTTTTGGTTCAAGGAGAGTTGAAATATGGAGTATAATCCCAGAGGCGCGGCTGAAAACGATGAATCCTCGGTAGATTCAATATTTAATTACGTCGGCTATATCCTCAAAAGATGGTGGATAATTGCAATTGTTGCAGTTGTCTGCGCGGCGGTAGGTTTTGCTTACGCAAAGCTCAGCTATGTTCCCAAGTATTCTTCAAGCATTATGTTTGTTACTACCAACAGGGCTGAAGGCGTTGACCCGCTCGGAAAGTCGTCATCCGACCTTTCCGCCGACATCACGCTTGCAAATAACTATCGCTATCTTCTTACCTCCTCAAGGAGCCTTCTTCAGGCTGTTGCGGATGAGGTTAAGTCCTCAACCGGAAAGGAGTTTACTTACACGCAGATAGCTTCATTTGTAAAGGCTAACGCGGTAACGGATACGTCATTTGTAAACCTTGTTGTTACGACGGATGACCCTGACGCTTCGTACGCAATTGCGGTAGCGTACGCAAACAAGTATGAAAAGTTTGCCCAGGATGCGTTCCCTGCCACAATGCTTAATGTATTTGACGACCCCTATAAGGCGGAAAAACCCGATTCGGACAGAACGAAGCTTCTTTATACTGCTGCCGGACTTGTAATCGGCGTGTTTGTTACGGTTGCAATATTCTGTCTCATAGTTGCGGCTAAGGATACGATTAAGAGCTCCGACGACATTAAGAAGAAGCTTGACCTTAAGCTTCTCGGCTCTGTCGGAAAGGTAAATAAGAAAAACTCCAAGGCGGCTTTGCTTATTTCCGATAAGAATACGGGCTTCTCGTTCGTTGAAACCTTTAAACTTATCAGGACAAAGGTTGAATCCTTTGCGGCCAAGGAGCATGCAAAGACCTTTATCGTCACAAGTACTCTTGAGGATGAGGGTAAAACCACGATTTCCTGTAACCTTGCTCTCTCCCTTGCCAAGAACGGCAAATCCGTTCTTCTTATCGACGGTGACCTGCGTAAGCCTGCGGTAAGCACGGCTCTCGGCGTTCCGGCAGCAGGCGAAACCGGCTTTTACGGCATAATCAACGGCGACAAGAGCGCTGCGGATTCCATAAGATATTCCGAAAAATATAACCTTTTCCTTATGCTCAACGGTGAAAATATTCCCGATGCGGCGGAGGTTCTTTCGGACGAAAAGCTCGGTCAGACCATCAAGGAGCTTGAAAAAGAATTTGACTATATTATTATTGACTCTGCTCCTGCAGGCGTTATTGCCGACACGTCGATTTTGGCGGCTGACGCTGACGCAATTATCCTTGTTGTAAGAGAGGATGCCGCGTCAATACGCAGAATACGCAGAACAATTGAAGACCTCGGCATGGCAAATACCGAAATTATCGGCTGCGTATACAATATTGCTCAGGGCAACTTCACTAACCGAATCAAATCCTACAGCGGCGGCCGCAAGCACGGCTACGGCTACGGTTACGGATATGGCTACGGCTACGGTTACGGCTACGGTCAGAGCAAGAAAAAGAGCAAAAAATAAAAAAGCTGATAAGATGATTTTTTGGGGGAAGTTGAAAAGCTTCCCCCTTTTTATAACGTTTTTATACAAAATATTGTACTTTTCTCTATCAATTATACAATTTTACATAATTTCTCAAAAAAAATAATCAAATTTTAGTTGATTTTTTGCTCTTTTTATAGTATGATTTAGTGGGTGTCAGTATGCGCACCTTATTTGTCGTACAAAAAAACACCCGATACAGGAGGGCTTCATAGTGGATATAAAAGATTTGATCGCTAAAATCACAGGGAAAAACAAGGGCGATTCTGCTCCGAAAAGCAAGAAAAATAATTCGCTTTCGCTTTTCTTTGAAAGAAATCCGAAGATGAAGGTTATTGTTGCCGTTATCGCGGTTGTGGTTTCACTTGCCGTAGCGGTTGTAATTGCACTTTCTTACAGATCGTCAAAACCGGATTTGGATACGAACGTTACGGTTAACTCAAATCAGGAGGTAGAGGTTCTGCCGAAGATAGAAAGAGATATCACGGGCGAATATGAAGGAAAAGATCCCTTTGTCGAAAATATCCTTGACGGCGCGAAGCTGACCGGCATCTATGAAACCTACGGTTACAGGAGCGCAACGCTTCAGACAACAAGGAAATCGTACACCCTGTTTGAAGGTGACACGCTCGGCGATTCGGAATGGGTAGTATCCGAAATAACGGATAACTCAATTACACTTGTTTCGGGCGAAAAGACAAAGACATTCAGTAAGTAAATAATTTATTTTTTAAATAAAGATTTAGGATTTTTAGGGGGAGAAACTCATATGAAATCTATCAGGACACTTGGAAAAGCAGGCGTTGCAATACTTCTTATTGCTCTTATGCTTGCAAACATTATTGTTCCGCTGACTGTTGTAGGCAGCGACGGAGCGGGTACCGGTCTTGACTTCCAGTTTTACGTTGTCAAGCAGGGCGACACCCTTTCCTCAATTGCAAGACAGTTCGGCGTGTCGGTAAGCGACATTAGAAATACTAATGACCTGACTGCTGTCAGCAAGCTTTATACGGGACAGATTCTTAAAATTCCCGTTAGCTCGAGCGTTGCCGGAAGCGGTTACGGAATCAGTAAGATTTCTCTTGACGTTGAGGACGCAAACATCAAGGATGTTATCAGCGCCATCGCCGTAAATGCCGGTTATACGGTTGTTTACAAGGGCGGCGATGAGACGATAACGCTTAAGCTTGAGGATGTTTCACCCGTCAAGGCTATTGACTATGCGACAAGAATGGCGAATATGTCCTTCCTTAAGGACGGAAACACCATCTTTGTAGGCACGGTTTCCGAGCTTAACTCAAAGTTCGTCGATTCCGTTGTTCTTGCAGAGTATACGCTTAAGTATATTACATACGATATACTCCAGAACGCTATGGGCTCAATAGGTCTTGAAAATGTTACAACCCTCAGTGTCGATACTGCGAAGGATACCATCTGGATCAGCGCTTATCCCAAAGAGGTAGCAAAGATTAAGGAACTTATTGACGTTCTTGATACAAGCACAAATACATCTGCCGGCAGCTCCGCGGTTCCGGTTAATTTCTCCCCTATCAATATGAACTACCTGGACGCTCAGGAGTTTAACCAGTTGCTTGCAACTCTCGGTCTTGAGGGCGGCGTAGTTACCGCGTCACACCCCTATACTCTTTATACCTTCAAGTCAGGCGCAGACCTTACCAACATTATGAAGATTAAGGCGGTTGTCGATACGCCTGCCTACACTCCCTCTTCCCTTAAGAGCGACAGTCAGACGGGAACGAACGACGGCGTTGTCAGCACGGAAACGAATACGAATACAAATAACACCACGAATAATACGACCAATAATACTACAAATAATACAACGAACAACGAAACCAACAACAACACAACCAACAATACCACTGATAATACTTCAACAGAGCAGGCGGCAGAGACAACAATTCTCTACGCAAAGGAGCTTCAGTATGTAACAAGAGACGTTGCTACAAGACTTCTTGCAGAGCTCGGCGCTAATGTTGAAATCTTCGGCAGAAGCGAATACACGAAGCTGATTTATCTCTACGGTAAAAAGTCGGATGTCAAGAAAGCGCTTGACCTTCTCAAGGATGTTATTGACGTTGACTCCGACGCTACGGATTCGTTCTTCGTTTACACTCCCGTTAACAGCAGTGTTACCGAAATCCTTTCAAGAGCAAGCAATCTTAACCTTAACGGCGTAACCTTCTATCAGTACACAAACGACGCTCTTGCGGAGTCCTTTATGGTATTCTGTAAGGAAGGCGACAAGGATTACGTTAAATCACAGCTCGACGGACTTGACGGCCAGACGGCAAATGAGGTTAAATGGAGACCTCTTGAGTCAAGCGAGGATAACGCAGTACTTAATACAAGAATTGACACAATTAAGTCTCTCTATGCGGACGCCGCGGCGCTCAGCTATCAGACAGTTGCTACTTCGGACCTTTCGGGCAACCCGAAATATGTTCTTTATGTAAACGCAACGGCTGATAAGGCTGCATATGTCAAGAGCCTTCTTGAGTCAATGGATGCAGCTTAATAAAACCTAACGCCTGAGGCACAGAAAACTGTGCCTCTAAAGGTGCTTTTAGGGCAAAATATAATTTGAGAGTTTGACTCTTATAAAGGAGAGTTATTGTGTTTTTTGATGGCAGACAAAGTGATTACCCGGCAACTCTTGATGAGCTTTTGAGATTGACGGTTGAGAAAATGGGCTCGGACCTTCACCTTTGCGTTGGAATGCCGCCCTGTATCAGAGTAAACGGCGACCTCCAGAAACAAGATTATCCCGTTTTGAAGCCCGTTGACGTTGTCGCTATGATAGCAGGCGTAACAAATGATGTTCAGAAAAAAGAGCTTGAAGAGGAATGGGAGCTTGACCTTGCGATTTCCGTTCCCGGTTGCGCGCGTTTCAGAGGCAATGTTATTATTCAGCGCAACACGCTTGCGGCGGTTTTCAGAGCAATTCCGTTTGAAATCCCGAAGCTTGACAAATTGGGACTCCCTGCGGATATCAAGCGTCTTTGTTCGCTTCCGAGAGGTCTTGTCCTCGTAACGGGACCCACCGGTTCGGGTAAATCCACAACGCTTGCCGCTATGATAGGCTACATAAACGAAAGAATGGAAACGAATATCGTAACCGTTGAGGACCCGATAGAGTTTTTGCATTCTCATAACAAATCGAGCATAAGACAAAGAGAAGTAGGTTCCGATACCCATTCCTTTGCAAACGCTCTTAAAACAGTTCTTCGTCACGACCCGGATATCATTATGATAGGCGAGATGCGTGACCCCGAGAGTATTTCAATTGCGGTTACGGCGGCTGAAACAGGACACCTTGTTTTCTCAACGCTTCATACCCAGACCGCTCCTCAGACGATTTCAAGAATTGTCGACTCCTTCCCGGAGGGACAGAAAAACCAGATTCGTCAGCAGCTTTCAAACTCTCTTCGCGCAGTTATTTCACAGCAGCTTATTCCCACCGTAAACGGCAGAGGACGAGTTGCGGCTATTGAATATATGACGGATACTCCGTCCGTTAGAAACCTCATCCGTGAGGAAAAGGAGCATCAGCTTTATTCGGCAATGCAGACCGGTCAGATGTACGGAATGCAGACTATGGACGAAGCGCTCTTAAGACTGCTCAGAGAGCAGAAGATTTCAAGAGAATCGGTTCTTGAATATTGTGTTGATACGAAGGAAATCACCCGTCGTCTGTCAACAATGGGATATTGATTATTCCCGAAAAAATTGTTAATTAGGGGGAATATAATTGCCATCATACAGCTATGACGGTCTGAACCGACAGGGTCAGAACATACACGGCGAAGTTGTAGCGGACGATACCAGATCCGCTATGGAAAAGCTTCGTGAAGCCGGAGTTACGGTTACCACGATTCAGGAAAAGGTAGTTAAAACTTCGAGAACAGCAGGCTTAAGAAAGAAAGTTTCAATATCGGACCTCGCGGTTTTCTGCCGTCAGTTTGCGGCAATGACCTCTGCAGGCGTTCCGGTAACAAGAGCTATGTCCACTCTTTCAAAGCAGACTGTTAATAAAACGCTCGCAACCGCCATTAAGGAAATTGCGGACGACGTTGAAGGCGGTAGTACTCTTGCGGATGCGTTTTCACAGTATCCGAAAATTTTCAGCCCATTGTTTATCGCTATGATTCGTTCGGGCGAGCTGGGCGGTATTCTTGAGCAGTCGCTTATCAGCCTTTCCGCGCAGCTTCAGAAGGAAAAAAAGCTCAAGGATAACATCAAATCAGCCGTTTCATACCCGAGAAATATCGGTATTTTCGCAATAATCCTTTTGATAGGAATGTTGGTAGGACTTGTCCCGACGTTCGAAGGAATGATGGCAGGAGCCGAACCGACGGGCGTTACAAAGGCGATTTTCGGTCTTTCGCACAGCATACGCAAAGGCTGGTATTACTGGATAATCGGCGTAATTATTCTTGTAGTTGTCGTCAGGGCGATTATCAAGAGTAAGCCTGCCCACATATTCTGGGAAAATCACAAGCTGACTATGCCGAAACTCGGCGACTTTATGACAAAGATGGTTGTCGCCCGTTTCTGCCGTACGCTTGCAACGCTTCTTGCAGGCGGTGTTACAGCCGTTCAGGCGCTTGAAAGCGCCGGCGCAACAGCAGGCAGTGACCTTATTTACAAGGCTGTTAAAGAAGCAATTACAGACATTGAAGACGGTAAATCCATTTCGGATTCATTGGATAAAAGCGGACTTTTCCCGCCGATGCTTGTCGGTATGATCGCTATCGGTGAGGAATCAGGTACGCTTCCCGACCTTCTTGATAAGGTTGCGGAATTCTTTGAGGAGGACGTTGAGGTCGCTTCTCAGAACCTTAAGTCCCTGATCGAGCCTATCGCCCTTATCGGTATCGGCGGCTTGGTCGGCGGTATGCTTATTTCACTTTATATACCGATGTTCAGCGCAGCTACGAATATGGAAGGTTATTAAAAGAAAAGCAAACAGATTCTGTTAGGAGATTGATTTTATGGCAAAGTTAGACTCGGTTATCGGATTTGAATACAATTCTTACGAAATCCGCGCGGTCGAAATGACAAAATCCGGTGGCATGTATAATCTTGTTGCGTACGGCACCCAGGCTCTGGAGAGCGCCGTTGTTGAGGAAGGCTTTATCAGAGACGCCGAAAGATTTTCGGACGCTTTCCTTACGCTTTTGAGAGAAAAGAATTTTAATGCCGAAGATATCGTTGTAGGCGTAAATAACGAGAATGTTGTTATGAGATTTGCTTCATTCCCGAAGGTGCCGGACGATAAATTAAGGAATATGATTTTCCTTCAGGCGCAGGAGTTTATGCCCATTCCCGTTCAGGAAATGGAAATGGACTATCTTGTTGTCGGCGAGTCGGTTAATTCCGATGACCAGGAAATGGTCGACGCGGTTCTTGTCGGAGCGAGAAAAGCAATGCTTGAGCAGATTATAAATGTTTTCGGCGCCGCAAAGAAGAGTATTTACGATGTGGAGCCTACCGCGTTTGCTGCCTGCAGAGCGGCTTCAAAAGCCAGCCCCGATAAATGCTACTGTATGCTCAACGTTTCAAACGGAATTATAAATTTCCTTTTTGTAAAGAATGACACAATGCACACGGTACGTTCAATTTCAATCCCCGAAAAGCATTTTGATTCGGTTCAGAATATATATAAGGGTGAGGCAACACCGGAGGAAATCACAGAGGTTGTCGATATGCTCGTTTCCGAGTTGAACGCTTCCTTGAGTTACTACAGTGTTCAGCATCCTATGGAAATGGTTGACGTTGTATACTTTGTTGCAGATGTAGGAAATGCAAGACAAATTGCCCAGGAGCTTCAGGCCTCGGTTTCGTTACCCGTTGAAACCCCGTCCTTCTACGCTAATCTCGGCGGTGCTATTGATATAAGCGCCTACAATTCGTGCATCAGCATGGCAATACAGGCATTGGAGGGATAAGAAAGTGTTTAAAGTAAGTCTTTTACCTGAAAGCTATCGTAAGTATAGACAGGGTAGAGCGACCAAGGATATCGTTTCAAAGGTTGCATTACTGATTTTGATTTGCCTGTTTGTTATCTACGGCGGCTTTGTTGTTAAAAATATGCTTGTAAAGCGTCAGCTTTCCAAGATAAACAAGGCGAACGGCGAGCTTGTCGCTCAGTTCCCGGCTCTTGAACAGTACCGCGTTATCTACGAGAATATGAAGAAGAACGAGGATATTTACCAGAGCATTAAGCCCAAAGGCATTTCGTCTACTCAATTTATTACAAAAATTATCAACGATATGCCGTCATACGTTCATATCACTAATATTTCTCTCGGAGACTGGTTCGCAGCCGGCGTATGCGACGTTGAGTGCGTATGCTCAAGCTTCGAAGACGTATTTGACTGTAAGGCGGTTTTTGAGGAAAAGGATTACGTTTCCTCGGTTGTTACAAATGAAATAGTTAAGCAGTATAATGCCGACGGTACGGAAACCGTTACCTTTAAGCTTGCGCTTGCAAATGTCGGTATGCTTACCTCGGACGGTAAGGCAGAGGTTGTAAGTGAAGAAACAACGCCTGCTCCCGAGACCGATGCAAACGGCGAAACGGTTACAACCGAAAGCACAACGGCTGAATCAACTACAGCTGCTGACAGTGCGGCTGAATCAACAAGTGCGGCAGCGGAGGGATAAGAAATGAAAAAAGAATTAAAAATTGATTTCAAACAGCTCTCTGCGGATCCGAGATTACTTGTTGTAATTATTGCTCTTGCCTGCGCGGCACTTATCGGTCTTTGCGTTTACACAGCTAACCAGACCAAGGCGACAGAGGAAGAGATTAAAACTCAGCTTTCGGTTTTCCAGGACAATAAGGCGTCTATTGAGGACTTATTAAGACTTAAGGCTCAAAGCGAACAGTACATAAAGCAAAATGATGAGTACGAAGCTCTTATCACAAGCGACGGACTTAATCAGCAGGACTTTATGATTTTCTTTGACAATTTCTGTAAGGCGTATGACTGCAGAATGACTCTTATTGAGTTCGGTGAGCTCATACCCGTTGGTGAGGTTCAAAGTCAGAGCTTTACTCTCTCGGTTGAGGGTGAATTTGAAAACCTTATGGCTATTTGCGACGGCATAGTCACACAGGACAGATTTTACAGAATTGACGGCGTAACTTTTACTAACGGAAACAACGGCGTTAAAGTAGCCACTATAAACGTAGTTGCTTTTTCAAAGTAAAAAACAAGAATACAAACTGAAAGGCGAATTTTCAGATGGCTAAAAATATAGTTTTTCCCGGCAGTGTTTGCGGAAGACTGCTGCGTGCAGGTAAAATAACCGAGGATCAGCTCGATGAGGCGCTCGAAATACAGAAAACCAACAGGGCGCTCATAGGTACAATTCTTGTTGAGCTTGGCTACTGCACCGAAGAGGATATCGCAAGGGCTCTTGCGGAAAAGACATTTACAAAATTTATTTCAATAAACGAAATGGGCGTTAATATGTCCGTTGCGAGTCTCATTACGCCCGAAATGGCTACGCGTAACAACATCCTTCCTTTGTATGAAGAGAACGGAACGTTGTACGTTGTAATGAAGAACCCCAACGATATTATAACCATTGACGACCTGAAGCGTATTACGGGTTATGATGTAAAACCGCTTGTTGCAACCGATACGGAGCTTAACGCGGCTATTGAAAACTTTGTCAATGTCAGCTCAAATGTCAGCCAGTATGACGAAGAGGAAGAGGAAATTGAGGACACCCTTACGGATGAAGAATTTTCTCTTGACGATAAGCCTGCAGTTCAGCTTATTAACCAGATTATAAATAACTCCGTCCGCGCAGGCGCGTCCGACGTTCATATTGAAGCGCTCGAAAAGCATATGCGCGTACGTTTCAGAATCGACGGCGTTCTTCAGGAGGTTATGACAAATCCTCTGAAGATTTACAATTCCGCGGTATCCCGTGTTAAGGTTATCGGCGGTATGGACATCGCTGAAAAGCGTATACCTCAGGACGGCCGTGCCACAGTTCGTTTTGACGACAGAATATTCGACCTTCGTATTGCGACCCTTCCGACCGTTTACGGCGAAAAGGTTGTATTGAGACTTTTGGAAAGACGAAGCGAGTCCTTAAGACTTAAGGATATCAAATTCTCGCCCCGTCAGGTTGACAGATTTGTTGCTGCTATCAATAAGCCCTACGGATTTATCCTTGTTACAGGACCTACGGGTTCAGGTAAGTCGACTACGCTTTATGCAACCCTTGCCGAAATCAGTACAAATGAAAAGAACACTATTACCCTTGAGGACCCCGTTGAGCGTCGTATGCCCGGTATCAACCAGGTTCAGATGAACAACCGCGCAGGCATGACCTTTGCAGCAGGTCTTCGTTCAATTCTCCGAAGCGACCCCGATATCGTAATGGTCGGTGAGATTCGTGACTCGGAAACTGCAAAAATCGCTATTGAAGCTGCTCTTACGGGACATATGGTTCTCTCAACGCTCCATACAAACGACGCGCCGACTGCTATTACCCGTCTTGACGAGATGGGCGTTGAGCCATTCCTTACGGCGTCCTCGCTTGTCGGCGTTCTTGCCCAGCGTCTTTTAAGAAGACTTTGCAAGAACTGTAAAGAGCCTTATACTCTTTCAAGAGAGGAAGTTAAAAACATCCTTCCCGATTTCCCGTTTGATCAGTTCCCGGATAAAAATGAGTTTACATTCTATCAGCCGAAGGGCTGTCTTACCTGTAACAATACGGGTTATAAGGGACGTCAGGCTGTATTTGAGTTCCTTACGGTTACGGAGGAAATGCGTCAGTTGATTTTGAGACGCGCAACCGGTATTGAAATCAGAGATCTTGCCCAGACTCAGGGTATGCTCACGCTTCGTCAGGACGCTTTGTATAAAATCATTGAGGGTGAAACCTCAATTGAAGAAATGCTTCGTGTCGTTGTATAATTTTTCGGTTTTATTATTTAGATTCGCTTTTCCAAAGGAGTGGACAGTGCTATGAAAACAGAAAAGAAAATAAAAAACAATAAGAAGAGCGGTATGGCTTTGCCTGCAGTGCTTATTATACTTATGATTGTTTCTGTGCTCGGCACCGCCTTGTATGCATACAGTATGCAGAGCATCCGCTCTGTAAGATTTGCGTCCGAAGGCAAGAAGGCTGAATACCTTGCAAGAGCCGGTGTTGAATCCGCCGCTTTTGCGTACCAGCAGGCTACAAATAATATAGCGGAAACCCATGTAAACTCCTTCTTCAATTCGCTCAATGCAAACGAAGATAATAAAATTGTTTCAAATGATATTTATCTTGTCTGGAGCGACGGTGAATATAAATATGTTCTTGACTCCGAGGTTGAAGCCTATACAGGTAGAAACCGCATAGGTTATTTCAGAGTTACAATTGATGAGGTAAGCAAGGTTGACCAGATAAAAATTGCGAATTATCAGGCTGCTACCGATTCCGAAGGAAATGCGGTAACTGCTCAGGTCGGAGACGCAACCACAAAGGATATCAAGACCGGTATTAAAATCTTTACTGCGGTAGGTTATGCAGGTGAATCCTCAAGAACAAAAACCGCTTATCTTGACAACTCGGTTCTTTGCTCCGGCTCGTATTACGGATCCGACGGTGTTGTTGACGGTAAATATACCGACGGCAACGGAACCTACGGCAGCCATACAACCGCTTTGAACAGCGCGACAAAGCCGTTTATTCAGTCAGGCTCATATAAGACCTCGTCGCAGATCCAGTTTAAGTGGAAATGGCTTTCCTCATGGTTCCCGTCAATATTTAAGAACCCCGATCCCGTTACGGTTGACTCCGAAACGATTCCGTTCTCGCTCGCTTATTCGGCAGGTAATATGATAGTCAACGAGCCGAGCGATGACGTAAAGACCATTTCCTTCCAGAGCGGTCAGAGCAACTTTGTATCCTTTGTAGGAATGAATAACGTATTTGTTCAGACAAATGTTGATACGGCGGTTTCTAACGGATGCTTCAATTCGATAGTATTTAAGGGCAAAAACATTGTTATTGACGGTAATGTCGACCTTTACGCATATGGCTTTACGCGTACCTCGGCAAGTCTTTTCAATAACCTGGGTAAGCTTAACGATATGCTCTCCGGTAAGTATCGCTACGGTACTATTACGGTAGCTTCCCTTGACGGATTCAGCGCGGATAACAACTATAACTCTGCGCCTTATAAATTCGGCAGGTCGGGTAAGGTATTCTTCGGCGGTAACGTATACGTTAATATTACGATGCCCAGCGTCGGTACATACAGATACAGGGCTTTCCAGTCCGGTGACGTATACTACTTTGACGCGGATTATAAAAACACAAGAAAAACTCTGTTAGGTCTTTCTGACAACGGCGCCGCAACTGACGCAGGCAACGGCGGTATAGACCTGTTCAGGTATTTCCTTGAAAAATCAATTGCTACAAACAAGTACTCCACAAACGTTCTCGGTCGTTTCAGCGACGTAATCGATTTCTACTACGGTAACTCGGGTGACGGTCAGGCTCTTGTCACAAAGGGCAACGTTGCAACAAGAGCATATGTTCAGTACAAAATTGACAGTAAGGGCGTCAGCACAGGTGAAATACTTTATGACGCTATGAGAAAGGTTGATAATTCAACCGGTAACGCTTACGGAGATACTCTTGTCTCCATTGTTCCGCCAAACCCGGGCGATGCCTCGGCTCTTAAATGGGGCAGACCGGAAACGGCAGAAGACTGAATCTCATAAAAAGGAGGATAAAGCCGTGAAAAACACTATTAAAAGGCTTAAAGGCAAGCTTACTTCACAAAGCGGTATGACGCTTGTTGAGGTTCTTGTTGCTATGATGATTTTGATGATAATCATCTTTACCTTTACGCCTTTATTTGCCCAGTATTTCAGAAACGTCAAATCCTCAGGTGAGATGACGCGTCAGACATACGAAAAGGCAAGCCTTATTGAAAGGTTGCTCTCTAACAGAGACTCCGACAATAACGGCGCATACGAAACCTATAACGTAGGCGTTCCGCTTGAGCTTTATGTTAAGAATTCAAGCGACGTAACGCTTAAAACTCTTGATTTCCACACAGATACAAACGCAAACTATGTTTCGGGCGTTGAGGGTAACCTTGTCACTACCGACGGTGACAAGACCAATTCGGGAAATGAGTATACAACTATCTATCTCGGCTCCTCGAGTCAGAAGCTTGTCGCTTTCCCGAAGGCGTTGACGGACGACTTTATTGAAAAGGACGTCATAGTTGTTCCCATTGGCTTCCCTGAAGCTCTTAACCTTGACAAATTCCACGTTTATTATACCGACGAATACGGTAACTGGAAAACTCACGAGGTTGAAAAGGGTAAGTATTACACTGTTACGGATGCAAGCGACGGTGACGTTCAGTGCGCGAAGTTTACCTTCTACGGCGCGAATGAGACGATTTGCTTCGGCAATTCGCCGCTTATAATCACTTATAACAGCCATCAGGTTGCAATTGAAATCACCGCTCCGAAAATAATTATGGTCGGTGAAAAAGCCAGTGACGGCAATTATTACTATTATGCAACTTCCGGCGTTGACCCCAATACGGGCAGAATGGACCTTGTCGCAAAGGATTCTGCTGACCTTGTTTCGGCTATGAACGACGTCGAATGGGTTGAAAAGGGCGACGGCGATAACGGCAGCGGCGGCGTAAACGATTACGGCTACTATGTAATGGGCGGTGACGCCGGTCAGGTACGCCGATTCTGGAGACGCGGCACAACAGCCAAACCCGGTAACTATTATTGGTCGGGCGACTATCTTTATAACTATGACAGCGCGGCTTACTATACAGGCACAAGCGGAAAAACGTCTGATTCGTATGAAACCTTTAACAGGTCGACTTCACCCGTGACCCAGGCAACCTTTAAAAAGATAGTTCGTACGAATCAGAATATGAATACAACCAACGGCGTCAGCCCGAATACGGTTTTGGATTACTATAAAGCCGGTGTAGGTTCGCTTGGCGCAAGAAGCTGGCAGGCGTTGACAAGTAACTATTTCACAGCGAATGTCACAAGTGAGGATTCGGGTAAATACTACCTGACCCTGGGTAAGATACTCACTTATGCTTCAACTGCAGGTTGGACTGCGTTCCGTTCGGGTCAGGATATAGGTAATACCGTGCATAGTAATGCAGGTATCACTGCCGACAGCGGTGCAACAGCAAATGAGAACGACAATCTTGTAACCTGGATAACTAATGACGAAAAATACGGCAAAACCCTTGATATTGACGGTTACAAGGCAGCTGTCAACTATGAATACGACGGCAGCGGAGATACCATTAACGATAACTCCCTTGTAACGATTACCTCTGTCGGTGCTATCCAGATAGGCAGCGCCATAAATAAAAACTGGAGCACAAAGCAGGAAAATTCCACTTTGACAAACAGCGTTTATCCGACCCAGTCGTATACACTTTACTGCGGATATATTCCGGCGGTAATTGATATGTACGGCAGAGCCGTTAAAGGCACAAACGGCACTGACAATGACGTACAGCTCAACGGCGACAAGTGGCAGCATATCGGAACCTACGGCGTTGCTACTGACGGCGAGTCCTGGTATCCCACGGGTAAATTCGGTGATATTTACACAACCTCAACATCGCTTTCCGACGACATTTTTACAAATTTGAGCTACAGAACACTGCTTAACTATCACCATAAGAGTGACAGCAATTTCAGTTCGGCTTATACCACAACAACATTCGGCGGAGAACTGGTTCCGAAAACTGAAACCAAGATTAAAGGAACGTATACACACAAAGCAAAGGTTTCTGGCTCCTACACTTCAAACTACAGAAAAAATATCTTCTCAAGTTATCAGACAAAAGATTTCAGTAATCTTGAAATTACAATAACTGTAAAGAACCAGGAGTATGATCAGAATTATTCATCAATTCAGCAGCTTGTTGTTGATGCAATAAACGCACAGCCCGGTATCGGCAGCTATACCTTTAGAAATGGACTTAATATCACTGATATAACGGAGAGTACAATTGACGGTCAACCTGACCCGAATTTCGATAGCGTGTGGGATGTAACTTCTACTAAATGGACAACGGGTGTTTTCGATGCAGCAGACGGCGACCTGAAATGGACATCAATGGAAACACCTTACCGTCATAATGAAGATGAAACGGTATACGTCACCGCTCCTACTTCCGACGGTATCAGATATTTCGGACCGACAGATTCTCCCGGTTATACAACGATCGACAGCAAGAGTGTATTACTTGTAGACGATATCGGTACGGCATTGCCCGGACAGAACCACCGTTCCTATCTTACAAACGGTTCGGAGGTTGATATCACCCTCGGCTATCTTTCACATCCTTACGCTATCGGTATCCAAAACCCCACAACAACCTATTTCGGCAGCACCTGGGGCGGTACCGACGCAGGTTCGGACAGAATCTGGTGTAACGACGACACTTATTCGGAATATGGCGAGCAACTGCTTTCAAGTAAGGAGCTTTGGGACCATACGTTCTTTGCTCCCGGAATGAGAGATAACGTTACAATGCTTGATATCAAGAGCTTCAGAGAGCCCTTGAGCGACAGCACCTTTACTCTTGCCGCAGGCTATACCTTGAGTTATCTTTTCGATGACTATCGAATTAAGAACGGTACTATTGCCGACGCAACCTATGCGCGAAGCGCGAACTGCGACCAGATTATGAATACCGGTATCGTTTATCTTCGCGGAACGGGTAACGATACGAGTAACGACACGAAGGACTCAATGGAATCCGGTAAGGGTTGGTCTCTCGGCTATTCGACAAACGTTTTCCATCAGTTCTACGGAATTGACCAGTATTACGACCAGGGCAACAGCGAAATGAGAGGCGGCGCCCAGGGTTGGGATACAAAATATCACAGAGATTATTTCAATATTGAAAGACAGGCTAACCTTGAGATTATTCCGGAAGCTGCAAAAACAGGCAGCGAAAAAGCGACTACCATCAACAGAACGCCCGGTAACTCAAACTACGGCACATACTGTCATCCCCTTGCTCAGACGGAATGTACAACCGTCAACTGGGGCCAGACCTGGGATGAAAAGCCGCAGGCTATGTGGGGTACTGCAAACGGTACGCTTTTAAGCTGGTTCTATGACTACGAAGAGGTTCAGAGCGGAACCTACGTAAATTCAAAGATTACGGGCGTCCGTAAAGAATTCGAAAGCTACATCTGGGCTGACAGATACGGCTCTGTTGTCGGTTCATCAACAACCGGCGGTCACTGTGATTTAAGCACTCAGATTATTTCCGGTCAGGATTCAAGCGGTAACTCAACAAGAACCTTTACCTCAAACGGCTTCATTTCCGTTCTTGATTCAGTAAACAGTGTTGCATACGGCGACGGTTACTGGATAGCTGTCGGTAACTGCAGCTACAAGAATCCTGCCAACTACTGCGAACAAGGTAAGGATAACTATTCCGAGTCAGGTTCAGGCACATATATCAACGTTAAATTCAATGACGGCGGATCGAAATACAGATGGAAGGCAATTAAAGTCTCCGATGAAAGAATTAACTTCGTTTCCGTTGAATACTGCGAAGGTATATGGTATGCAATGGGTTACTATGACACGAACGGCAACGGCAAGGACGACGACAACGAGCTTGGCGTAATCTTCTACGCTACTAATCCGACTCAGTCCAGCAGCGACAGCAGCCCCACCGCATATAAGGACGGCGGCTATAACCCCAACAGCTATAACGGCGGCTGGAGACAGGCTGTTACAAGGTGCGTTCCCGAAGCAGGACAGAAAAAATATTCAGTAACCACAACAGTTATGAAACGAAACGGCACAAGCTTCGATAGCTTTACACTTGAGGGTGTAAACTCCATGGCGAGCCAGGGTTAATCAGGTCATTTTGATAAGTTTATTTAGGAGGGCTTGAGTAGATATGTTTAAAACCGTTAATAAGCTTAAAAGTAATAAGCGAGGCTTCACTTTACCTGAGGTCTTGGTTACTTTGACAATTTTGCTCATAGCCCTTACCTTGACTACTCAGCTTGTAATGATGATTATAAGAAATTACCGCGCAACCGAGTACCGTTGGATTGCGCAAACTATGGCTGAGTATCTTACGGGCTCGTTGAGCGCTGACAGCGGACTTGAAGCAATGGGTACGGCGAATGTGGCTGACCTTATGTATGAGGAGCCGACAGTGGGTGCTGACGGAACGTTTAGCCTTTCTTCCTGTCCGGAGCTCGGTCAGATTACATATAATGAAACTGACCACACCCTTACAATAAATCCTTCGGTAGGCGGCAATCAGTCGACTCTTCTTAAGGGCTATATTTACTATTTCTCATTTGACGAGCACCTTTACAGAATTCATTATTCTGATCTTATTGATATAGGTGACGATGAGCATGAGGCTACGCTTAACCTTCAGACAGCCACAATAAAGCCCATTTCCGAAGAGATGAACCTTATTGATACCAAGGAAATGGACGCAGAGGTTACAATTGACCTTCTTATTGCAAGAAGCGCAGGCGATTTTAACACAACCGTCAGGGCGGAGGATTTTGACACTGCCACAAAGTATCTTGCAACGAGTATGACTGCGAATATTATGGTTAAGGTTGTCAATAAGGCTGAAAGAACCTTCGGCGCAAGGGCTGATATGAACGTATCGCTTTATCTTAATAATATGAATAATGTTGATAAGATAAATTATCTTTCGGGCGGCACTGCGCTTTCAAACAGCTATGTTGCCGGCTGGACAAAGAACAGCGCCGGAAATACCCTTGCAGGCCTGCCGACTACGACAGCAATTACAAATGCGGGCACCACTGTAGATAAAATTACGCACGCGGCGAATATTATCAGGTACCATTCCGTAAACACACCTTCAAATCTTTCCGACTCCACCCAGGACGGAAGCATTAACGTCGGTATTGACCTGCCGATTTGCTTCTTTACCTCGCTTGCTGTCAGCACTGACAGACCTGCGCAGATTCTTGAGCCGCTCCGCGATTTCAGGGATAACGTCCTTAGGGGAAATACAGTCGGCGAGTGGGTTATTGACAAGTACTATGACTGGTCGCCTACGTTTATCGGCTGGACCGAAAAGAGCCCTGCTCTCAAGAGCGCATTTACGCTTGTCACGGAGGGTATAGCAGCCGTTGCAACAGTGGCTGTTGAGTAAAAAATGAATAATTTGCCCGTTCGAAAATCGAATAGGCATCACTGTTTCGATTATTCCGAAAACGGCGCATATTTCATTACAATATGCACCAAAGATATGAAATGCGTTTTATCGCAAATTGAAAATGATGCGCCCGTAGGGGACGGGTTTCCCGTCCCGAAACAAACAAACACAACAAACCGCAAATCGGAGTCAAATGAAAAAAACGATTCCGTAGGGGACGGGTTCCCCGTCCCGCAGGTTAGATTAAAACCTTATGGAGTAATTGTAAAAAAATGGATAGAGCATATTTCCTTAAAGTATCCGACCGTTTTTGTTGATGCCTATGTAATAATGCCTAATCATATCCATTTGTTGTTTAGGATAGACTCTTACGGGTCGGGAAACCCGACCCCTACGATATCTGCGGTTATTGCTTGGCTTAAATATATGATTTCAAAAGAAATAAACAAAGATAACGATGTTAAGAAATCTATCTGGCAACGGTCATTTCACGACCACATCATACGCAATGAAGAGGATTTTTTATTGCATTGGCAATACATTGACGAAAACCCGAAAAAGTGGTTAATGGGCAAGGATAAATATTATTGTTGAGTAATTATTATAATTTAACATAAAAATACTTGACAAACGGTATTTTTTGTATATAATTATAAGTACAGAGTTACGTTTTATTCACGGAAGCTCGAAAAAAATTTGGGGGGCGTCTCAAATGTTTAAGTTGAGAAACAAAAAGGGCTTTACCCTTGTTGAGTTAATGATAGTTGTCGTTATCCTCGGCATTTTGGTCGCTATTGCGGTCCCGATTTATATGGCTGTTACCAATAACGCGAAAAAGAACTCCTGCCATTCAAATTTAAGAATTATGGCGAGTATCGGCGTTCAGTATTACCTTAATAATGACAGCTATGACGGCCTTATTGCTACAAACGGCGGCGTAATCGCTGACCTTAAGGCGGCTGAAGGCACATTGCCTGAAGATTTTATCAGCAGATTTGATAATCATCAGATTCCTGTCTGCGACGATTATCCGGACGCAAAGTATAAGGTAACGAGAGTTGACGACACTCACCTTTCGTTTGAATGCACCGAACACGGTAAGATTAACGACGATTAAAGTTAATTGTCAAATTTATCTAAATTCAACAGTTTTTATTTGTGCAAACAGTAAAAAGTTGAAAAAAGTCTTTACAAACGGGGATTTATGTGGTATATTTACATCACAGAGTTACGGAATATTCCCGTTTCTTTGAAAAGGTATTAAGGGCAACAGGGCCCTAATATAATTAAAAATTTTTAATTCAAAAAGGAGATGTACATCATGAGAAAAATGATGAACAAAAAGGGTTTTACACTCGTTGAATTGATGATCGTTGTTGTTATCCTTGGTATCCTTGTTGCTATCGCAGTTCCGATTTATTCGGCAGTTACGAGAAACGCAAAGATTAAGGCTTGCAACTCCAACATGAGAATCATCCGTTCTAACCTTGCCAGCTACATTCTTGGCGCAGGCACACAGGACGGCCAGACACATGAGTTCACAAGCTTTTCAGCTTCAGGTACTGATGTTTCTTCTGACCTCTATGGCAACGATGCATTCAAGGCTATGTTCGATAAGGGCGTAGTTCCGCAGTGCACAGGCGGCGACGCTGACACTAACTATGTAATCAAGGCTACAAGCGCTACTTCTTTCACAGTTCAGTGCAACACAGCAGGTTGCCCCAACACAGGTGAGCAGGGCTAATCTCAGATTAGTGTAAAAAACCACAATTTATACAATGAGGGTAGGCAATAGCCTACCCTTTTTGTTTTGCGCTTTTCGTAGGGGACGGGTCACCCGTCCCGTTGTCGCCAAAGGCGACAATCTGCTCGTAAGGGCAAACCCCGTAGGGGCGGCTATCAGCCGCCCGTAAAGTCAGATGTAAATCAACGGGCGGATGGTATGAAGCCTCTACGATAAAATGTAAAATCAAATGTATTCGTAGGGGACGGCGTCACAAATAAATATTGAAAAAAACCGTCTGATATTATAGAATAATAGTAATATGGATAATTTACCAACCCGAAAACTGAATCGATTAAATAATTACGATTATTCCCAAAACGGCGCATATTTCATAACCGTTTGCACAAAGGATATGAAATGTATTTTATCGCACATTTCAGAGGATGGCGAAGAGACTTTAAAGAATGGATTAAACCATGTAGGGG
>CAKZZS010000034.1 GCA_937884975.1 uncultured Clostridia bacterium
CCGAGATCTACACTCTTTCCCTACACGACGCTCTTCCGATCTAAGCGCTTGGGGAAATCTCTGAAAACTTCGAGGGCGATTGGGGTGACATTCCGCTCGCTTTTACGAAGGCGACTCAGCCGACGTACAGCGTCGGAGGGCTCGACCAGCAGCTTACCCAGCAGATAGAGAAATCGGTCGAGCACAGGGACGATGAAATTACGGTTGTTTTGAAGGAAATCCGTAAACTTCTTACGGCCGGAGAAGATTCGGCGTCAAGGTCGTTTACTTTTAACGGTAAAAATGATATACTGAAAGAAGGCTGGAACGAGGACGACCACCCCCGCGACGAAAACGGCTGTTTTACGAGTGGCGGAGGCGGAGGCTCAAGTGCGGAATCCGGCGAGGGTGAATCGTCGGGGGAAGCCGCGGGCCCCGCTGTCGGTAACTTCGGCGGGGCCGACGTAAAGACCTTTACCTCGGCAGTTCAAGCGGCTAAGGATTCTCGTCCGTTAAAAGACGGTTGGAGAGTCACAGCAATGTCTGCGGAGGAATTTGCGAAAGAACACCCCGGCGCTGTTTGTCATATCACGTCTGGCGGCAGCGTTGCGGCCGTGACGAAAGACGGCGATATTGTAAGTGTTTGCAAGATGGTTGGCGATAAAAGCGTAAGCGGTCCTGAGCTCTTGCAAATGGCAGTTGATGCCGGAGGTACTAAGCTCGACAGCTATGAAGGCAATCACGGTTTTTATGCAAGCCACGGTTTTGAGCCTGTTAGCTGGTGTAAATGGGACGACAACGGCGCGGATGAAGGTTGGATAAATCAAAGCTGGCTAAAAGCTAACGGCCTAAAGTCTGATATTACAACGGCTGAGTTAAGTAAGATACCGAATAGCGCATTGGCGGTACCACGAGAAGATATTATCTTCTACAAATATACGGGCGGCATGTCAACCGGTTCGGCTGAGGATTTTAAGGCCTCAATGCCCGCCGCAAGCGATTATATGGCGGCGCAAGCAGCACGGGACGGTAGTTTATAAAAGGAGAACGGTGTTATGACAAATAAGGAAAAAGAGCTTTACGAAAGCTGCTGGAGCTTTAAGAATTACAGCAGTATTGACGATTATATCAAAGACGTACGCGAGTGCCTTATACTTGGCGATTATCACTATTCGGCCAAAGAGGCAGACACGCTTATTGACGAGCAGCGAAATTATATTGAAAGAGTCTATGACGCTCGGGACCCTGCTTGCAAAACGGCTTTAGGTATTGGATTCGGCTGCGGCTAAGCGAGGTACGGCGATATGGAATATAAGACAAAGCTCGTGTTTCATATTCCTTGCGCCACATGGAATAACGGTCTAATCCCGGTAAATTACAACGCCTTTAAGCAAATCCTGCTTGAAGCCTTTGCGGAAATCGGCCTTACAAGTCTTTATACCGTATCGGCTAAGGGTTATTACAAAGGCCGCGAGTACGACGAGATTCTTTTGACCGTGTTCTCCAGCCTACGCGGCGCAAATGCGGCGGTCAACGCGTTCCGAAAGTGTTTCAAGGAGCGCAACAACCTTATGAAGCAGGAAGCCCTCGCCTTTGAGCGCGACGGCGTTCTGATTGTTGAGGCACTATAAAAGTGGAGGGCGCGTATATGGCTAAGAATGATTACCATGTTATCGCTTATCGAATTCTCGCTTACTTGTACGCGTGCCTAAAAAGCGGCGCTACGCCAGACAAGAGCGAGCTATCACCTGAGCGATTCGGTATTGAGCCGAAATATTGGCTTTATATCATCGAAAACCTTCAAGCACAAGAGTATATTTCCGGCGTCTATATCGGCCGATTGCTCGGCGGTATGCCCTCGGTCAAGATGGACAATATCACGATAACGCCGAGCGGCATTGAATACCTGCAAAGTAATTCGGCCATGGAAAAGGCTAAAGATTTTTTGAAGACGCTAAAGGAAATTATCCCGGGCTTGTAACTAAAAGCGGAGCGCTCATGCCGAAAGTTGAGCGAGACACAAGCGACCACAGCACGGAAAGCCCTTGCCGTTAAGTAGGGACCGGAAAAGAGAATACTTACAACACGTCTTGCCGACACCGGCAAGGCGTTTTATTTTGCCCGAAAGGAGGTGGCGGCCCATGTGTCAGCGGTGCGGAGCATTGATAAAAGCTATCGACGCCTATCTCGCCAAAGCGGACGACGATTTAAGCGAGACCCTTGACGACGCCGGTTTTGTCAAACCGAAGAAAACGGTCAAGGACGCGGCGGCACTCGAGGACGAGCTGGCCGAAGCGCTGGAACGCGAAACGAAGTATTTCAGGGCTAAAGCGAAGAAGGTCGTCGACCTCGAAGCGTTCGCGAAAGAGTGGCCTGAGGTAATCGAGGGCGATAACGCGGACGAACAGCTCGCGAAGCTCTTTGTCGACGACTTCAAGAAAAATATTCCGAGCTTGGCGGCGGGGTACGTCAAGAAAATCGACCCACAGCTTACCGTCAAGACGATAACCGCCCGCACGACCGCGTGGGCGTCCGAATGGGGCGAAACGCTCGGGCGCCTTATGAAGCTCGAAACGCATAAGGAAATCGAGCAGCTTTTGACTGATACCCTGAAAGACGGCAAGGGTATCGCGGAATTTACGCAGGCACTCATTGACGGAGGTATTCGCTCAGAGCGGTACCGGGCAAGGGCCGCGGCTCTCACCGAGACCCTGCGGGCCCATTCCGTCGCCCAGCAGGAGGCGCTTATCCAAAATCCCGCCGTCGAAAAGAAGGAATGGGTACACACGGGCGCGTACAGGAACACGCCGCGCGAAAATCACGAGGCCATGAACGGCGTAATCGTGCCGAAAGACGAGCCTTTTGTCTTAGAAGGCGCGGATGGCGTGACCTACTACCCCATGTACCCCAGAGACTCGAATCTCCCGCCCGGCGAAAGCGTGAATTGCCATTGCATTCACCGCGGTATCGTCAACGCCGATGTTCTCGGCCTGCCGCTGGAGGAGCGGAAACGCTTGCAGCAGGCGGCAATAGACGAGGATGACGGCGAATGGGAAAAGGAGCTCGACGCCCGAAATAAAGCTAAGGCGGGTATCGAGGAATGATTTAGGCCGTAAGGCAACTCCTTATTCTGTCCTCAGGCCTCCTGTATCGCGTTTAAGCCTCCCAGAGTATAAATCTAAGGGCCAAGGCCTTAAAACGCGATATGGGACGTCTGGGGCACCTTTATGGAGACCGTGGCAATATATGAATACGCAAAGCGAGCGCTCCGGCAATAGTCGGGGCGTTTTTGGCGTTTGAAAGGGGGAATCTCAATGTGACCTTATATCATAAAAACAGCGAGGGCTATCCCGACCCCAGCGCGGGAGAAGCACTTGCGAATATCGCGCGAGACGACCGGCGAGCGCGCCGGCTTGAAAGAATGCAGGCTCAAGAGGACTATGAGCACCTTTGCAGGCAATTCAAGCGTATGGCGGAGGAAAGCGGTTTTGAGTTCCCCGGCCAGATATGGCTAAGAGAAGTAAAGACCGGTCGGATATTCAAAAACGGATGAAAGGAGGTACGCGAATGAAGGTTGAAAAGGCAATCGAAATCAGCGACGCTAAAATTCAGTTTGTCAGCCTTGTCGATAAGGCTGCGAACAAGCGCCAGTTTTTAATCACGAAAGCTGAAGACGGCCAAGCGCAGTTTTCCACGTTGGGGAAAGTCCTGAAGGTCGACGCCGAGACTCACTACGTGACGGGAATCGTTTACGAGCCTCTCACCGAAGACGCTCACGGCAATTTTATGACCGAGCCTGAAATCAGGAAGGCCGCTTACTGGTTTGCCAAGAACGGCGATAAGGTAGACCTGCAGCATAGCTTTGAGCAGGCAGACGGCGTGACGGTCGTCGAGACCTACGTCGCGCCAAGCGACATGGACGTCGAGGGCCAGCCCGTCGTCAAGGGCACGTGGCTTATGACCGTCGAGGTCGAAAATTCTGATATTTGGGACAAAGTCCAGAAAGGCGAGGTTACGGGATTTTCTATGGGCGGAATCGGAAAGTACAGCGAGACCGACGTCGACCTCTCCGAGACCGTCGAGAAGCGCGGCTTGTTTAAGAAGCTCGCCGAGATTTTTGGTTTTGACGTCGTGGAGAAGGGAGAGGTCAAGGAACGCTTTGAGCAGAACGCCAAGCGGGATAGCTTTTGGAACGCGTTTTACGCGCTGCAAAACACGCTCCTCAAGTACGATTGGGGCAGCGATAACGGTAAATTTGAAACAGACGAGACCGTTATCCGCGAGGCGCTGGCCGAGTTTTCCGAAATCATTACGGCGGTACTTGCCGCGCCGAACGTGATGAAAGCTCTCGCGACAAACGCGCCGGTTGAAAAAGCCGGCAAGAAAATCAGCGGCAAAAACCGCGATACCCTGCAATCTATCTATGACAACCTCGGAGCCCTGCTTGCAGAGTTTGCCGAGGAGAAGGAGGAAACAGAAGTGACCAAAGCAGAAGTCCAGACCCTCGTAGACGAGGCCGTTCAGAAGGCCCTTGAGGGTGCAAACGTGGCTAAGGCCGCGGAGACCCCCGCCGCCGAGCCTGAGCTGACCGCGGAAGCGGTGCAGAAGATGGTGGCCGAGGCCGTCCAGAAGGCGCTTGAGCCCAAGGACGAGCCTAAGGAGGAGCCCCTGACCGCCGAGGCCGTCCAGAAGATGGTGACCGAGACCGTCCAGAAGGCCGTCGAGCCCGTGCTGAAGGCGCGCGGCCTGTCCAGCAATCTCAACGGCGAGCAGCCCGTCGAGAAGACCGAAAACCGGCACTATCTCGCCGGTATTCTTTAATTTTAGAAGGAGGACAAAAATTATGCCTACTAACGAGCAGATTATCAAAGCGGCCGGCATTACCACCGGCGACGTTACCTATGGCCTGCTTAACGCCGAGCAGTCCCGCACGTTCATCAGACAGACCTTTGAGGCCACCCCTCTCGGCGCGCTGGTTCGCCATGAAATGCGCCGCTCCAAGACCGGCGAAATCGATAAAATCGGTATCGCTTCCCGTATCGTTCGCAAAAAGACCGAGAACGTCGACGCACAGAGTGACGGGTCCGTCCCCGTTGTGGACCCAGCGACCGGTCAGGTGACCGGCTACCGCGCGAAGCCGAATTTCTCTCAGGTGACCTACGCGACCAAAGCCGTGCGCCTGCCGTGGGAAATCTCTGAGGAGACCCTGCGCGAGAACATCGAGGGCGAAGGCCTTGAAGCCACTATTACGAATCTCATGACTACCCAGCTCGGTATCGATATGGAGGACCTGCACCTCAACGGTGACGAGAACATGGAAAACGCAGCCGCGTTCTCCGCGAGCGAGGCCTATTCCGCCGGCGACATTTGCGTCTATAGCAATAAAGTCTACCTGTTTACCGCCGCGCACGCTGCGGGCGCATGGACCGGTACGGACGCCGTGGCGATTGCTGACGCAGCCGACATTGATTTTCTGAAAATCAATAACGGCTGGATTAAGCAGATTGAGAACGGCGGCCATGTGTACGACGCTTCCAGTGACGCGAGTATGAGCCTCAATATGTTCTACGGCGCGCTTCAGGCCATGCCGAACAAGTACAACAACGGCAAGCTCCGCTGGCTCATGAGCCCGCACCGCGCTCAACAGTGGGAGCTGTTCCTGCTGAATCAGGGCCTCAATTCCGGCGCGAATTTTCCGGATAGTCTCTACCAGAGTCCCGCGTCCATTCCCACCGTTCAGGTGCCGAGAATGCCTGACGACAAGATTATTTTGACTGACCCTCAGAACCTTATCGTCGTGAACACCTATGACGTAAAGATTCGCAAGACCGTAGAGGGCAAAGAAGCCATCATGGCCGATAAGCGTTTCTACGTCGTCCATCTTGATTCCGACCCCATCATCGAGGAGCTGGATGCGACCGCGATTATTAAGGGTATTCAGTAAGAGGAGGGCGCGCTTATGTTTAAGCTGAGACTGACTAAGGGCCGCTCCTATACCGGCTACGGCGTAAAAGCTACGGCCGAAAGCCCTTGTGTGGACGTGGAGAAAAAGGAAGTTGCCGACGCTCTCGTGGCTGGCGGCTACTTTGCTCTCATCGATGGGACGGCTCCCGCAAGCGGCAGCAAGGATAAGCCCCTCGAGAAAATGACCGAGAAGGAGCTTGAGGTTTACGCTGTGGAAAACGGCATTGACCTCGAGGGTGCCGGTAAGAAAGCTGAGAAGCTGGCTAAGATTCAGCAGGCTCTCGCGGATAAAGGCGACGAGCCCGCCGACAACGGCGGCGGCCTTTTCGGCGAGGACGAAGAGTAAATCAGGGCTGACGTAGAGCAAGGAGGTGGTTAGATGGCTACGAGACCATGGGCGAGTCCTCAGGATGTTCGGGACTATACGGACAGGCCTCTTGTGCAGACGCGGACGGACGCGAAGCTCGCAATCGACATATCGAGGGCCGAGCAATACGTCATAAACTACACGCACAATCACTTTGAGGACCCTGAGAAATACCCTACCGTCCCGGAATCGGTCAAGACCGCCGTCATTCTGCTTGCCGAAGCGTACGCCGCTTACGCGGTCGACTTCGGCGCGGGCTCGGGTACGTATAAAAGCGAGTCCTTTGACGACTATTCCTACACCGCGGCCGACACGGCGTATATCATTGGAAATCTTGACCTCGCTCCGCTCCTTGACGAGTTTGTCGAGACGGAAAACGGCAAGAGCAAAAACGCCGTGACTATGAGAATGAGGAAACTGTAAAGGAGGGCGGTCATGTCGTTTGAGTCATTACTGAATCATAAGTGCGACGTGTATCACATACTCAGGACCGACACGTCGCCGGGCTACGGCCTGCCCTCCTCTCCTGTTTTCTCTTACCCCGACGAGCCGGATATTGAGGACCTGCAATGCCACTTCGGCGTCGGGGGTACGCGGACGGTTATTCAGACCGAGCCGCAAGCGAATTTTCAAGCGAGCATTAAGCTCGCGGTGCCGATTGGGACCGATATTCGGCTGAACGATAAAATCGTCGACAAGTCGAACGGCTACGAGTACACGGCGGATATTCCCGTTCAGGTGCGCAATCACCACCTGTTTGTAATGCTCACCCGTAAATCGGCGCAGGAGCCGCTGTAATGGCCGGCCCTGTTGAGTTTAACCTTGACGCCTTCAAGCCGTTTATCCAACGGCTCAAGCAGGCGGCGAGCGGAGACTTTAAGAAGGAATTGGAGCTCTTTATGGAAGGGCTCGGCACCGAGTTTTTGCGAGTGGTCGAGGATGAAATTATTCGCCGCAAGGTAATGGACACGCGGCTATTGCTCGCGAGTTTTCACGAAGGCGGAGACGGAAACGTCTGGGAAGTCAGCGACGGCGGCCTCTCCCTTGAGGTCGGAACAAACGTCGAATACGCGGCGTATGTCAACGACGGCCATTGGACGAATCCGAAAGGCGTCGACCGCCGGTTTGTACCCGGCACGTGGGAAGGCGACCGTTTCGTTTACGACCCCGGCGCAAAGACCGGAATGGTTCTCAAGCAAAAGTGGGTGGAAGGCGCCCACTACTTTGACAGCGCGGTTAGGATATTCGAAAAGATGTTTCCCGATATTCTTGAAGCTAAGCTACAGGAATGGATTGACAGCTACTTTGGCGAGTTTATTTGAGAGGAGGAGCGCTATGCTGGAACAGGAAATCGCCAGCGCGATACGATTCATTATAGACAGTACGGGCAATCCTACGCCCTACTACCACAATATACCGCAGGATTTTCTTGTGCCGGCCGTGTACTTCCCGCCTCCTGAAATCGTTTCGGCGGGCGATGCCCTCCGCACCTACTCGCTGGAATATAGCTGGTACGTGAAGTTTTTCCACAAGGACACACAAGGCGCGGAGGTCCTTGCGTTGGCGGCGCTTACGGCGCTGCAAGCGAGAAAGAACGTCGTGCCTCTTATCGACGGGTCAGGCAGTCTTACCGGGCGCGGATTCCGTATGCTGGACCCGGAGCTCAGGCCTCTCGAAAACGCGGCGCAGCTTACGCTTATGTGGAGAAGCCCGCGGCCGTATAACGAAGACCCAACTCAAAAAATGATGGTCTACGATTTGAATATGACCGCGAAAAGCGCTTACGAAAGCGCAGTATCTCAAATTTCCGAAACGGAGGGATAGCCTATGAGCGAAAACAAGAAATCTAAAGCTCCTGAGCTCGCCGCTGCAGCGACGCCCGAAGCCCCTTCCGCTCCTGAGAAGCCGGCCGTTACCGAGCCGGTTTTTTCTTTGGAGAGATTAAGACGCGACTGTTTTAGAGTGTTCGGCATTACGACGAGCACCTTTGACGCGGCGGTCTATGGGCTTACGGGCGAGTTTACCGTGAACGAGCTCCGAGAGAGAATCAAAACGTTTCAAAATACGCGGGTACTTCCCGCAGATAAAGGAGGAAAATAAACTATGGCCGGAGGCACTTTTGACAACTTGGCCGGAAAAGTCAGGCCGGGTACCTACATCAATTTTGAAAGCACCCGTCAGGACCTCATCGGGGTCAGCCCCCGCGGAATCGTGCTTATTCCGCTTATCGGGCATGACTACGGTCCCGCGAGAGAGTTTATCACTCTGACGGCCGACTCGCCCGACGCGGCGAGGACCAAGCTGGGGTATAGCGTCTATGACACCAACGCCGATATGCTGCTTATCCGCGAGGCGTTCAAGAATTCCAGTACTATTATCGTCTATATTCCGAATCAGGGCAGCGCGGCCAGAGCTACGGCCGGCGCACTGACGGCGACCGCCCGCTACGGCGGCACCCGCGGCAACAGCCTGAAGTACACCGTTACCGCGAATCCGGTGGCCGGCTTTGACGTGACGGTTTACCTCGGCACCGAGATTGTTTCTCAGTACGAGGGACTCAGCACAATCGCGGACCTCGCCGCGCAGGACGACCCGTGGATTGCCTTCACCGGCACCGGCAACCTTGCCGTCAATGCTGGGCAGGCCCTGTCCGGCGGCACTTCCGGCTCGCTGGTGGCCGGAGATATTACCGCGTTCCTTGACGCGTCCGAGTCTGTCCGCTGGAACACCCTCGCATTCCCGCTCATGGCGAGCGGAGAGGAGGAGGACCCCGTTCCCGCGCTCTTTGAAGCCGTCAAGAGTAAAATCAGGTATCTCCGCGAGGAGGCCGGCAAGTACCGCAAGGCGGTCGTCGCTAACTACAGGGCCGACTACGAGGGCATTATTAACGTCACGAACAGCGTCGTCTTGACCGACGGCACCGCGCTCACAGCCGGTCAAGTGACCGCATGGGTAGCCGGCGCGGACGCGGGCGCGTCCTATGTGCAAAGCAATACCTACGCCACCTATACCGGCGCCGTGGATATTGTGGGCCAGAAGAACAACGCTGCGGCGATTGCCGCAATCAATAACGGCGAGTTTTTCTTCTCGTTCTCCGAGAACGGCGAGGTCGTTGTCGAGTATGACATTAACAGTCTTACCTCGTTCAACGCGCCGAAGGATAAGACTTACCGCAAGAATCGCGTGCTCCGCGTGTTCGATACCTTTGCGGAAAGCCTTATGCTCAACTTCCCGCCGAACAAGTACGACAATAGCCCGGTCGGCTGGGACATTATGGAGGGCGTCGGCCGTTCCATCTTGAAGCAGTTTGAGGACGCGGGCGCGCTGAAAAACGTCGACTATGACGGCGACTTTTCCGTTGACCGCGGCCGCAGCTCCGGCGACGAGACCTACTTCAACGTCGGGCTTGAGGCCGTCGACAGCTCCGAAAAGCTGTTCTTCACTATTAAAACGAGATAAGGAGGGTAAAAAGCAATGATTCAGGAGTATAACAAGAGCCCTATTTCTCTCCGCGAGGGCAAAGTGTTTATTGATGGAATCGAGGTCATGGACAGCGTGACCTGCACCATCAATTTCACGCCGGAAGTATGGTCCGGCAAGCAGCTCGGCGAGCAGACCAACTCTAATCGCTGGCTCGGTTACGCTATCGCGGGCAGCATTACCCGCAGGCGCTCCACCCCGTGGCTCAAGGACGTTATTAAGAGCTATATCAAGTCGCACCGCACGCCTGAGTTTAAGATTCAGGGCATTATGAACGACCAGAATAGCGATTATTACGCCGACAACGGCAGCGACCTTGTGACGGCGGTCGGCTGCGTTCTTACCGGCGACCTGCCCTTGACTCGTCTGGACAGCGCCGGCGAAATCGTCGACGACGTTATCAATTTCAGCGCGAAGGACATCGTATAAACCGGCGCGTTTGCGCCGCAATCAGTAAAGGAGGAATTACCTTATGGCACCACAGAAAAGAGACCTCAGAATTTTCATGCGCGAATCTGCGAAGACGGAGGAAATCGTTACCGTTCCCGGGCCCGATTCCATCAAGGACGAGAACGGTAATCCCGTTATGCTGGAGATTAAGGTCCTCAGCAACGAGACCATTCAGAAAATCAACGACAACTACAAGCGCAAGAGTATTGCCGTTGACAAGAAGGGCACGCCGTACATCGCGAACGGCGAGGTCGCGTTCCGCGTGGAGCGCGATAACGTCAAGGCCTCTCAGCACATTATCGCCGAGGCCCTTGTCTACCCCGACCTGAAGGACCCTGAGCTTATGGCGTTTTTCAACTGCAACGATATTGCGGAAATGCCGCTTAAGGTTTTCCCGCGCGCCGACGAGTACGCACAGGTAAGCCGCGCCGTAATGGTCGCGCTGGGTCTTGCCAGCGAACCGGAGCAGGAGGAGCAGAATCGCACGCTTGACGAGGTAAAAAACTAATAGCCGACCGGGGCTCAGAGGCATATTGGGCGCACGTCTTATGGCAGCGCCACAATTTGCCGATGGAAACGTTTCTCGAATGGCCGTGGCAAAAACGCCTCGCGTATATCGCGAGCGAGCAATATGAGAACGAGCACCCGGTGCGGCGGGATTCATTAAGATTTAAGGCGAAAGGAGGCGGCTAAGCATGGCGGTTTTATCCGCGATATTTAGGGGCACAGACGAAATAAGCTCGGTTTTCGAGCGTATGGCGGACGCCGGCGCGCAAGCGGTCGACCAGTGGGATTCTGCAAGCGCCGCGGCGAGCAACGCCTTTGAGCAAGCGGCGTCTGGGGCTGAAACGGCGGCGAAAGCTATGGAAGACGCCGCCTCCTCTGCCGACCATTGGACCGACGCGGTGGGCAACTACGACAAAGCCGCTATGGAGGCGATTTATTCCACTGAGGAGCTTGTCGAGCTCGGCTATAAGACCGAGGACGCGCTTACCGCTCAGGCAAAAGCGACCGAAGAATCAACGAGCGCATTTGAAAAGAGCTTGCAGGTGACAGAGGACTTTAAGGCGGCTACGGCCGAATTAGAAGCCGAGCTGGAGGAGCTGCAAAACGCCTATATCGGCACGGCGATTCAGTACGGCAAGAATTCCGAAGAAGCGCAGGCCTTAAAGAAAGAAATCGGCGAGCTCTCTAAGGTTATCGAGCAAAATAAGAAAGAATTCGCGGACCTCGAAAAAGAGGCCGGCAAAACCGGCGATAGCGTGGAAGACTCTATTAAGACGATTCAGTCCGCGCTCGCTGCGGCGGGTATTGCGAAGCTCGTCAACGAGATAACGGAAGCCGTTATGGAGATGGCGAACGAATTTTCTGACGCCTCCGCGGTGGTCGCGAAAGCGACCGGCACGACGGGCGACACGCTTGACGACCTCAATAAGTCCATGATGAACGTGTATGCGACGGCGAAAACGGACGACCTATCTTCCGTCGCCGGCGCCATTGGCGAAATAAATACGAGGCTCGGTTTACAGGGTCCCGAGCTCGACCATGTGACGTCCCTCTTTATGGACTATTCGCAAATAACGGGGAGCGAAGTCGTCGGCGCGGTCCAGAGCGTAACGAAGGTTATGAAAAACTGGAACGTCGACATCGCGGACACCGAAAGTCTGCTTGACAAGCTCTCCGCCGCCGGTCAAATGTCCGGCATTTCTGTTGACACCCTGAGCAACATGGTGGTCCAGAACAAGGCTACCTTGCAGCAGCTCGGGTACAGCTTAGACGAGAGTATCGCGCTCCTGTCTATGTTCGAGTATGAAGGCCTTAACGCGTCCTCGATTATGATGGGATTCCGCTCGGCCGTGACGAATTTCTCGAATGACGGCAAGGACGCGGCCACGGCTATGCAGGAAGTCATTGACGAAATCGCGAACATGGCTGACGAAAGCGAAGCGACCTCCCTCGCGATTGAGACGTTCGGGAGCCGCGCCGGCGCCGAGCTCGCCTTTGCGATTCGCAATGGCAAATTCGAGATTCAGGACTGGACCGCGGCAATCAGCGCTTCGGAAGGTACGCTCAGCTCTACGGCGGACGCGGCTACGACCCTTGAGGAAAAATGGACGCAGGCCTCGAATAGTATTAAAACCGCGTTTTCGTCCGTTGTGACACCCGCGGTCGACGGCGTATCGTCCGCCTTTGCGGGTATAGTCGAGAAAATCGGCGACTTCTTGCAGAAGCACCCCGCTCTCACGACGGCATTGAGTATTTTGGCCGGCGTCGTTACGGCGGTTACGGTCGCGCTCGGAGCGCTCCTTGCGGTATTCGCCCTCAAGATGGCGATTCTCCCGATTCTTACGGGAGAGGTCACCGTTTTCGGCGTCGCGCTCAATACGGCCATCTGGCCTATTACGCTTATCGTCGCAGGTATCGCCGCGCTCGTCGCGATTGCAGCCGTGCTTATCAATACGCTCGGCTCAGTAAACGACGAGACCGAGGGCATGACCGCGGTGACCCGAGCGCAATATTACGAGCTGCAAGACCTTAACGCGGAATACGAAGAAGCGTGCGAGCAGTACGGCGAAACTTCTGAGCAAGCGCTGCGGCTCAAGTATCAGGTCGACGACCTCTCCAGCGCGTTTGAATCCAACCGGCAGACTTTGGAGGAATTTAACGCCGAGGTCGATGCCCTTTGCGAAAGCACGCATAAGCTGACCGACGACTTTAATTCCGCTCTTACCGAAATTAAGGTCAACGAAGTCGGCTCGCTCGCCCTCATTCAGAAATATGAGGACTTGGCAACGAAGTCCAACCGGACCGCCGTCGAGGAGCAGGCCCTTGAAGCGGTTACAAAGAAACTGTCCCAGAGTTACCCCGAGCTGACGGCCCAGCTTGACAGCGCGACCCTGAGCGTCGACGACTATGTAAGCGCCATGAGGCGCGCCGCTGAGCAGCAGGCCAACGAGCAGCGACAGCAGCAAGCGCAAGAGACCTACGTCGAAGCCTTGCAGAAGCGCGCCGAGCTTACCGAGGAATTGGAGAAGGCGCAAGCCAACTATAACGCCGAGCTCGAAGCCCATAACATGGTTTGGGACGAGGCCATGGGAACCTACTCTAACGGTTGGTACACGGCCGATAGCCCGTGGGCCGCATGGACGACGGACCTCGACGACTACAAGAACGCGCTTGACGAGCTGACCGCCGCGCAGGCCGAGAACGAGGCGACAATCGCTCAAATCGAGGAAGGCTGGGCGGCAATCGCCGAGGCCGAGGCCGAAGCGAAAGACGAGACCATAACGTGGGAGGAAGCCGCGGCGACCGCCTATGAAAACGTCCGGGAGCGGGTCGAGGAGCTTTGCGCCGCGTATGATGAAGCCTATGAGTCCGCGGTCGCGAGCTTTGAAGGCCAGTTTGGCCTGTTTGACCAAGCCTCCATGGAAAGCGAAGAATACATGAACGCCACCGTGGCGAACGCGCAAGCGGCTCTTGACAGTCAGCTCGCATATTGGGAAAGCTACGGCGCGAACATCGAGACCCTGAAAAATACTTCTGCTTCCGACCTCGGTATCACTCAGGAAAATTACGAAGCCCTAATGGCCTATGCACAGGACGGCAGCGAACAGGCGGCCGGCCTTGCGGCAAGTATGGCCGAAGCAATCGAGGCCGGAGACACGGAAGCCATCGCGGCCCTTGCGAATACGGTCGGAGAAGTCACCGCGAAGCAACAGGAAATCGCTGCGGCGACGGCTGACTGGAAGACCAACTTTACCGCTGAAATGGACGCGATTCAGCAGGAAATGCAGTCGACTATTGACGGCATGGACCTGAGCGCGGAAGCTACGGCCGCCGCAACGTCGACCATAAACAGCTACGCCGATTCTATAAGGGCCGGTAAGGGGGGCGCAGTTGCGGCAGCTCAGGAAGTCGCGGCGGCCGTCTCTGCGGCTCTCGCGGCGGCGAACGCGACAATCAATGTTCGGGTCAATACCGCGGGCGTAAGTCAAGGTTACGCTTCCGGCACTGAGTCCGCCATTCGCGGCGTGGCTCTCGTCGGTGAGGAAGGTCCCGAGCTCGTGTACTTCAACGGCGGCGAGCAGGTTTACACGGCGGACGAAACAAATCAAATTTTGGCGCGCTCCGTTGACCGGCACGTTACCGTAAGTGCGGATGATTCCAGCGAAGTCGAGCCGAGCGAGCGCGAGGTCGTCTATTCCTCCACCGAGGAAAAGAAAATCACGCTCGACATAAACGGCACCGGCGAGCTTGACGTCACAGGCGCGGACGAGGAAACAGTATGGGAAATCGTTTCTCCGAGACTGAAAGACGCGTTTATGGGTATCGTGCGCGCCGAGATATTCGAGGAAGGAGACCGCGCCTATGCCTTCTAAATACCAAATGTGGCTCACGTATAACGGGGAAAAGGAAAAGCTCCGATTCCCCGTTTTACCTGAGGAAATCAATATACGAAAAGGGCTTGCAAGCAAAAGCGTAGATATTCAGGGGCTTGGCGAGGTCGTTATCATGCAGGACCCCGAGGCCATCACTATATCGTTCAGCAGCTTTTTCCCCGCTACCCCTTTTCCCGGCGTACAGTTTGAGGAGCTGACGCCGCCGTCAGACCTGAAGGATAAAATCACGGTTTGGCAGAAAAGCGATAAGCCCGTTCACTTTATCGTGACCGGCACGACGATAAACCTCTATTGCGTTATTACGGACTTCAACTATTCCGAAAAGGGCGGCGACGTTGGCTCCTTGCATTATACGCTCTCGCTCAAGGAATACAAAGAAGTGCACGCGAGACAAGTTAAAATCGACACGCAGGCAAAAAAGGCGACCGTTCCCGCTGAGACGCCCGCGCGCACCGACAACCGAGCTCAGGAAAAGACTTACACGGTCAAAAGCGGCGACTGCCTTTGGAGCATTGCGGCGAAGTATCTGGGCTCGGGTAGCAGGTATCCGGAAATCGTAAAGCTCAACTCGGACAAAATCAAGAATCCTAACTTGATTTACGCCGGGCAGGTTTTGAGGTTGCCGGATTGACCGCGAACGCGAAGCTCATCGTCGTCAAGGAAGGAACGGCCTACGACATGAGCAATCTCGTGTCCAAAGTCGTATGGTCCGGTCGCAAAGGCTCGTCGGCTCGGACGCTCCAAGTCGAATTTATCGACGACGACGGCTACAAACATGACCGGACGGGTATCGACGTCGAGCAGGGCCATCAGTGTATCTTTTACTGGAAAAACGAGGAGCTGTTCCGCGGGATATTCATGCGGCAATCTCAGTCCGGCAAAAAGAGGATAAGCCTGAAAGCCTATGACCTCGGTATCTACCTCGCGAACAACAAGGACACGTTTAACTACACGAACAAAAAGGCCTCCGAGATTTTCACGGATTGCTGCACGCGATTCGGCATTCCATACAGCGGCATAGCTGACACGGCGTATAAAATCCCGGAGCTACCTAAGCCTAAGACGACGGCGTGGGACGCTATCGCGGATGCCTTGAGCCTTACCTTTGAGGCGACCGGCATACGCTACTACCCCGTTTGCAAGGGCGGACAAATGAGCCTTATCGAACGCCGAGAGAATATCCTTCAATGGGTAATCGAAACTGGCGTAAACTTGCAAGACTACACTCTGACAAAAAGCGTCGAGGACATTAAGACCCGCGTTAAGCTCCTGTCCAAAGAGGGTACGGTGCTCGCGGAGGCGTCCGACTCAGCCATTGAGAAAAAGCTGGGTATTTTTCAGGAGGTCGTGCAGGTCAAAGACGAAATGAATTCGGCGCAGCTTACCGAGCTCGTCAATTCGACGCTTGCCGAAAGCAGCAAGCCGGTAAACTCTCTTACCGTTTCGGCGCTTGGACTTCCTGAAGTAATAACGGGCGTCGGCGTGTTCGTTATCGTCAAGCCGCTCGGAATTTCTAAGACCTATTACGTCGAGGAGGACACGCACACCTTTGAGGGACCGCACCACAGCATGAGCTTGAAGCTCAGCCTCGCGGGCGACCTGTCCGTCGAGAAACAGGAGCAAAAGGAAAGCGCCTCCTCGGGAGGAGAAATCGCGGCCGGCGATACCGTCAGCTTCGCGGGCGGGTATCACTACGTAAGCTCGACAGCGGGCAGCCCTACGGGCGGCGCGCGCAAAGCGGGGCTTGCGAAATGTACCCTTGTTGCGAAAGGTGCGAAACACCCCTACCATCTTATCGGCGGCGCCTATACGAACGTCGACGGAAACAGCAATGTATACGGCTGGGTGGACGCCGACACGGTAAGCAAAGCATAAAACAGTCCAGAACAAGCCCAGAATCTCCCATATCGCGTTTTTATGTTTTAGGAGGATAAGTATAAGCCTGAGCCATAAAAACGCGATACAGGAGACCGTGGAGCTTAGAAAGGAGGCGAGGGCATGGACTCGAACGAGCAAACGAGCTTAAAAGGCTTATTTCAAGAAATGATTCCCGAATCCGTGAACGTTGTTCGCGGAAAAGTTGTGTCCGCGTCGCCGCTCAAAATTCAGGTCGTGAACGACGATAAACTTCTCTTATCGGAGAATCTTCTTTGCGTCCCGGGGCACTTGACAGACTACACGACGACCTGCAACCTCCTGCTGGGGGACGGCTCGCTCAGCGGTCAAACAAAAACGGACGGCCAGCACGGCGGGCACCTGAGCGGCGACGGCTCGCACAATCACAGCTTATCGACCTTCAACATTTACAGCGCAACGCTCACGGTACATAACGCGCTCAAGCTGGGCGAGACGGTTTATTTGCTCAGCTTCAACGAGGGCAAGAAGTATTATATCCTCGACAGGGAGGTGTGACGATGAGCGTATTTATTCCGATTCCGATTGAGGATATAGAGATTGCGGCGGAGCAGCCTTCCAAAACGTATAAGCTCGACGTTGAGCGGGGGCGTATTTTCCCAGTCGGCACCTGCGACGGTTTGGAGGCGGTCAATCAGTTTATCAAAAAAGCTCTTTTGACGCCGCGCTTCCGCTGCTTAATTTACGATAATCAGTACGGCAGCGAAATCAAACAGACGATTATCGCCGATGACGCGACGACCGAATACATCGAGACGGAAATGCCACGTATCGTAAAGGACGCGTGCCTCTGCGACAGCCGCGTACTCGACATTTACGACTTCTCCTTTTCGTTCGAGAAGGAAAGAGCGTTTATCCGGTTTACGGCAAATACGATATTCGGCGAGACCGTTGTGGAGGAGGTGATTTAGTTGTTTGAAGACAGAACCTATGAGAATATTATGGCCGAGTGCTTAGCCGCTGCGCCTGAGGGTATCGACCTAAGGCAAGGCGGTATTTTCTATGACGCCGTAGCGTCGGCCGCGTTTAAGATTGCTCAGTTTTACGCCGACATAAGCACGGCGTTCGACCTCGTTTTTCTCGCTACCGCAGTTGATGAATACCTTGACCGCAAAGGCGCGGAATATGGCGTTTTCCGGTTGCCCGCCGTCCCTGCTACCTATGAATACATCTGGGAAGGCAGCGCTCAGCCGCTCGTCGGCAGCAGATTTTTCGCGGACGATATGTTTTTCGAGCTCAAGCAGAGCGACGGCGTAGGCCTCTACTTAGAGGCAGAAACGGCAGGCGCGAAAAGCGGCACAATTCTCTCAGGTACTCCGGCCGTGCCGGTTGAGAGTATTAGTGGCCTTACAGTCTCTACCTTTGGAGACCTTATCGTTCCCGGCTCCGACGCTGAAAGCGACGACGACTATCGCGAGCGTATTCAAGAGAAAATCGCAGGCCCCGCAGAGAACGGAAACCGGCAGCATTACAAAACGTGGTGCGAGTCGATTCCGGGCGTTGGCCGCGCGAGAATCATTCCGCTCTTTGCCGGTGAAAATACCGTAATGGGCGTAATCGTAGGTACGGACGGGACGCCGGCGGTCGCGGCGGTTGTCGAGCAGGTGCAAGAGTATGTCGACCCTATCACGCTTGGGGAAACGGTTATTGTGGACGGCGAAACGATTCCTGTGGGCGACGGACTCGGAGACGGCGCCGCGAATATCGGCGCGCACTTTGCGGCCGTAGCGGCGGCAGGCGTCTCCGTCAACATATCCTTTAGCGTGGAGCTCAAGAGCGGCGCAACGCTCGCGCAGGTCGAGGAGGAAGCGGTTACGGCGATAACCGACTACCTCAAAGGCCTTGCCTTGAATACGCCGGAAAAGCAGACGGTTATCGTACGTCTCTCGGACGTCGGCTCGATTATTCATACTCTATCCGGGCTCCTTGACTATGCCGCTCTTGAGCTTAACGGAGAGACGGCGAACATTGAAATCTCGGACAGACAAGTCGCCGTTCTCGGGGAGGTGACCGTCAGTGAAATTGTATGAGAACGCCTACCCGAGCACCTACGATGAGATTAAAACGTGGTACCCCGTATGGTATAGAGACGTCTTTGAGATGGACGCTCTTTGGCGAGTATGGGGCGACCAGCTCGATGGGATTCAGGCCGGCATTATTCGGGCGATAGATAACAACTTTATCGACTACGCCGACGCGGAGACACTTACAAAATGGGAGGACTTTTTCGGTATCACTTACGACGGCCCTCGTACAATCGTGGACCGCCGCAATTTGCTCAAGGCCATTTTGCTCGGCTCGGGGCACATAGGGCAGCAGGAAATTAAGGATATGGTCGCAGTTTTCACGGACGGTGAAATCGAAGTACAGCTTATCGGCGGTATGATAAGAATTACCGTAACGCGAGACTTCGGCGATAACTTTAACCTTTACGACTGTCACTATATTCTCGATGGCCGAATCCCCGCGCACCTCGCGCTGGATATGGTCGATAGGCTCCTTCCCGTCTCAGTGTTCAATGATAACCGGTTTATCTTTGAGGGCCTGAGAATCAAGTTTGCGGTGCAAAATCGCACTTTGGCGCGAGATGGCATACAGCTTAACGGAGAAAGAACGCTTAACGGCACGTGGAGGCTTGACTCCGTTCGTCCGGGCTTACAATTCCCCGCTTTTAAGGCGGCTATTGCGCTTCCTAAGAACGATATAGCTTATGCTCCGCGAGCTCTCGCGTTCTCTAATTACCCGCTGAGGAACGCCTTCGGCCTGTCGGTCGGCCTTGCGTTTCCGCTACAAGCTAAGAATCAATTTGGGCTCGCCTATATCGGCACCGGTATAAAAGCGGTGTTCCGCAATTACGGCGAGCAACTTCAGGGATTCCCGCTCGACGGGAGAAACGAGCTTGACGGCTCGTGGGACCTCAGCTCTAAGAGAGGGCCGATATTTGGCGGCATTGCGCCGCAAGAGCTCTTTGCAACCGGGTACTCAGTCCAGAATGCCTTTAGCGCGTCCGCAGGCGTGATTCTCAATATGCACGCGGCGCAAACGGAAAATTTCCGTCAAGGGACGACTGCGGTCGAGGGCCTCAGCGCTCAACAGCCGCTCGGCTTGTCCGGCTCGGTAATCAAGGACGGGCGTTGGACCCTTAACGGTGATTTTATATTAAACGGCGCTATGAATTTAGCGCAAATCTACGAACAGGAGGATTTATAACATGGCAAACGAAAACAGCGTAATCACAAGGGCCCGCAGGGTGGCGCTCTGTAATGCGACCAGCAGGGGCTCGTCCGTCCAGACGATTTACCCTATCAGTCATATCGTGTTCGGCGACGCCGGCGTAGATGGCAATGGCGACCCTATCGCCCCAAGCGATACCCAGACCGCTCTCACCCATGCCATCGGTACCTACCCCATCGACGCGGCGCCTACCTATCCCGAGACCACTACAGCTCGTTATACCGTGACGATTCCCGCGGCCGACTTGGCAGGAGCGGAAATCAGCGAGGCCGGTCTTGTGGACAGCAACGGCACGCTTTGCGCCATCAAGACCATGTACGTCAAGCGCAAGGACGCCGGCGTGACGTTTACCTTCACATTCGACGACGAATTTTAAGGAGGGCCTAATCTATGGCAAATTATGATTTTCCTACTAATCCGACGTACAGCACGGCAATACGTAAGCTGGAGGACACGGACCCCGCCAGCGCAACGAGCATTTTCAATCCGCTTATTCAGCAGCTTATCACCAACACGCACGCCGTGAAAAAGTCAGTTGATGGGCTGAAGATGTTCGCGCTCGCTATCACGTTCAGCCCGAGCATGAAGGATATGCCCTTTACCGTGTCGGGCAACGGCATGACGACCTACAACGGCACCGTGTCCGATACGCTCGCTGCCGCGGTCGCCGTTCCGAATGCGAACACGACCTACACGGTCCAGTGCGCGGGTAAGAGCGCAAGGGTGACGACGGGCGACTACTACGGCATTTATTACGTCCACGTCGACACAATCTCCCTGATTCTCTCGGAAAACTCGTGGGCCCAGATTGCGGCGGTGTCCGCAGCGGGGAACGCGGAGAATTATTGGAGCGTCGGCGACGAGATTGATATTGTCGTGGACGGCGAGACGCTTACCCTCCAGATTTACGGCTTCAATCACGACGACCTGACGGGCGGCGGCAAGGCCGGTATCACCTTCGGCTTGAAAAACCTAATGGCCGCTACCCGTCAAATGAATAGCTCTAACACGAACGCCGGCGGCTTTACGGGAAGCGCTATGTACAACTGGCTGCAAAATACCCTGTACCCGCTCCTTCCTGACGACCTCAAATCGGCCATTAAGGCGGTCGATAAAAAGACTTCGGCCGGTCAGCAATCCACGACCATAAACACGGACAGCATGAAGCTATTCCTTTTTTCCGAGGTTGAGTGTTTTGGTACAACGACTTACTCGGTCGCGGGCGAGGGCGAAGTCTACCCCATCTTTACCGACAGCGCAAGCCGAATCAAGAAGTTGTCTAACGGCGCAGGTTCTGCGTACAGTTGGTGGGAGCGTTCACCAAACGCCAGCAGCTCGACCGGCTTCTGCATTGTCACCAGCAGCGGCACCGCCAACGCCACCAGCGCCAGCAACTCTAGGGGCGTTTGCTTCGGCTTCTGTATTTAATCCACTAATCTTAGTAAATCCGGGGCCCCTGTGGCCCCGGTAAGAGGTAAAACGCATGTCGGTATATAAATCGAAACGCGGCGAAAGCGCGGCGCAATTCGTAGAGACCGCCCGCCAGCTTGAGGCCTACACCTTAACGCAGTGCTTGAAGATTCCAAAGAGGTACACATTTTTCCTTTCGACGGAAATCATGCGCTTAGCGAGCGAGGTCTACAACAACGTCAAATCGGCAAACAGCATTTTCCCCGGCAATCAACATGAGGCGCAAATGCGGCGCGACAAGCTGACGGAAGCAAACAACGCGCTTCAATGCCTCGCGGGGAAGCTTGGCCTTTTAGGCGACGTGCTGCGCAAGAATCCCTCGCAGTTTAAGGGCCTCAACAACGCCCTTGAAACTTGGGGCAATTTTATCGCTGAGGAAGCTAAGCTAATCTCCGGCGTCAAGAAGTCGGATAAGCAGCGGTTTAAGGATTTACCGCTTTAACAAAAGCCTTGGGTCAAGCCCTGCAATGTTGCTCGTGCTTCTGCGAACAATTGGTGGGAGCGTTCACCAAACGCCAACAACTCGACCAACTTCTGCAATGTCAACAGCAACGGCAACGCCAACAACAACAACGCCAGCAACTCAAGGGGCGTTTGCTTCGGATTCTGTAATTTATAGAATCATGGTCAGACAAAGTAGCTTAACTTTAAGTGAAATCCGTACCGTTACAGAAGGAGGGCTTTAGACATCCCTGCCCGGGAGATTCCCGGCTAAAACACCTCTTTAATGCGGCCGTCCGGACGCTGCTTGCATGGCGGGAGATTGCGCGATTATCCCGTTTCATGGACGGCGCCGCTACGCAGTTGGAATGCGCGCCCTACAATAATACTGTATAAGGAGGACAATTTTAATGACAAGCGAGGAACGCCACGAAATAAGGTACCAAAGGCGAAAGCAAAAGCGCGAGGCGAGAAGGCTCGCGAGGAGCCTCGCCTGCGGAAACCTTGAGGAAGTTTTCTCGTATGATAACCTCTATGCCTCGGGGCATATCTGCTCTAAAGGCGTAGCTTGGAAGTGCTCGACTCAGCAATACCGACTTAACCTCGTCACAAACACCGCGGTGACCCGCAAGCAAGTCCTTGACGGCTCTTACAAGAGCAAAGGCTTTGTGGAATTTCAGCTCTACGACCGCGGAAAGTGGCGGCGGATTCGCGCCGTGCACATCGGCGAGCGCGTGGTCCAGAGAACGCTATGCGACAAGCTAATTATCCCGGTATTCACGCCGGCGCTTATCTACGACAACGGCGCCAGTATGAAGGGAAAAGGGATTGACTTTGCTATGAACCGCCTAAACTGCCATTTGCAGCGCCATTGGCGCAAGCACGGCACGAAGGGCGGTATTTTAGTGTTTGATTTTAAGGACTACTTCGGCTCGGCGAATCACGAACCGGTACGCAACGAGCTCGAACGGCGGGTGCATGACCCGCGTCTCCGCGCTATGGCGAATATGTTTCTTGACAACTTCGGCCCTGTCGGGTACGGCCTCGGAAGTCAAATCTCGCAAATATCGGCGATTATGCTTCCGAACAAGCTCGACCATGTTATCAAGGAAGAGCTTGGAATCAAAGGCTACGGCCGGTATATGGACGACGGCTATTTGATTCACGAGGATATTGAATACCTCAAGTATTGCCTTGCCAGAATCGACGAGGTTTGCAAGTCTCTCGGCATAACGCTGAACAGAAAGAAGACGCGTATCATTCCCATTCAGAAAGGGGTGACGTTTCTTAAAACGAAATTCATTCTCACGGAAACCGGCCGAGTCCTGCGGAAAATGAGCCGCGCGTCTATAAGGGCTATGAAGCGCAAGCTCTACATTTTCAGGAAGTGGGTAGAATCCGGCAAGTTTACCCTTGAGGACGTTCGCACGGCTTATGAAAGCTGGCGCGGGCACATGCGACGCGGTGACTCCTATAAAGCGATTGCCCGCGTAGACGAGTATTTCAAAAGGCTGTTCGGATTCCATCCGAACGATAAAAACAAATTCAGGAGGTTAACGCTATGTACTTAATTTTGAATCAGGCCGAGCGAATCGTCGACATTTCAGAGGAAGCCCGCTTTGTGAGGCGGCAGGAAAACGGCGTGGTCGTCGGGTGCGCCGAAAGCGAGGCGGACGCGATTTATTCAGCAAACGCCGACAGCTTCTACCCTTTGGAGCCTACCGGATATATTGGGGACGGTCACGCGCTGGTTGAGGTGGAAACTGTCCCCGACGAGGTTGTCGCCGGTTATTACTTCTACCACTCTGGCGAATTCTTCTCCACCGAGGAGGAGCTGCAAAAGCTCGCGCGTGCGAACGCAGAGCAGGACCTCGTACCTCTCGCGAGCCTTATGTTCGTACAGATGGCGACCGAGGGCAAATTTGACGACACGACTATTACCGAGCACGCCGGACAATTTCCCGCTTGGGCCTGCTCCGTCAAATACGACGCCGATGCTATCGTGTCGTATGAGGGCAAGCTGTTTCGCTGCTTGCAAGGGCACTCCTCGCAGGAGGATTGGACGCCCGGAACGGCCGCGAGCCTGTGGAAAGAAATCGGAGACCCTACCGCCGAATGGCCTGAGTGGAGCCAGCCCATTGGCGCAGTCGACGCATACGCGCTTGACGATAAGGTTACGCACAACGGAAAGCAGTGGGTAAGCTCTTGCGATAACAACGTATGGGAGCCCGGTGTCTACGGCTGGACGGAGGTAGACGCATAATGACGATTCAAATTGATATTATGGGCCTCCTCGCTCTTATGAGCATTCCGTCCGCAATTACCGGCTTTTGCTTTTGGCTGCTTCAAAAGAACATCACGAAGCGGGACGCCGTGCGCGATAAGCAGGAGGAGGCCAAAAAGGAAAACGAGCTCTTACTGATTCGCGGCGTCGGCGCCGCTATCGCGCTCGGCGAGGCTACGGCCCGCGCCATGCAGAGAATCCCCGACGCGCATTGTAATGGGGATATGAAAGAGGCCTTGGAATACGCGCAGAAGGTCAAACACGAACAACAGGACTTCCTGCGCAAGCAAGGTATAGAAAATCTTTATTGAGGAGGAATCTGCTATGAAGGTAGACCCTAAAGACCTTTTGGGCGTAGAAGTCCCGGAAGGCGAGGAAATCACGGCGGAGACTCTTGACGAGCTCTCCAACGGAAAGGGGGACGACGAAAATGAGTAATAGCCCTCTCGTCAATTATACGAAAATATCCCCGAACCGCAGCAGCCCCCGCAATCACGCAATCGACACCATCACTATCCATTGCGTGGTCGGTCAGTGCTCCGTTGAGACGCTGGGCGCGATTTTCGCCCCGACTTCTCGGCAAGCGAGCTCCAACTACGGCGTGGGCTATGACGGCAAAATCGGAATGTATGTAGAGGAGAAGGACCGCTCGTGGTGCACGTCCTCCGCGTCGAACGACAACCGGGCCGTCACGATTGAGGTCGCGAGCGATACGACCGAACCCTACGCGGTGAGACCCGCGGCTTACGCGGCCCTCATTGAGCTCGTCGCCGATATTTGCAAGCGCAACGGCATTAAAAAGCTCGTCTGGTCTACAAACAAGAGCGACCGCATGAATCACGCGAACGGCTGCAATATGACCGTGCACCGCGATTATGCGAACAAGTCTTGCCCCGGCACCTACCTCTATGAGCGTCATGGCGATATTGCCGCAAAGGTAAACGCCAAGCTCGGCACAGCCGACACAGCGACGCCGGAGACTCCGTCCGCCCCTACTACTGCCGCTTCCCTTAAAGTCGGCGATATTGTTGACTTTAAGGGAAGCGTTCACTATGCGAGCGCGAACGCGGCGAAAGCGGTGAGCTGTAAGCCCGGCAAGGCGAAGGTGACAAACGTCTCCGCAAAGGGCAAGCACCCCTTCCACCTCATTGCCGAAAAGGACGGCGGCTCTACCGTCTATGGCTGGGTAAACGCCTCGGATATTGGAGAAACGGCAGCGAGCAATACCTTTACGCCCTACGTTGTAAGGGTGACCGCCGACGTCCTGAATATCCGCAAGGGCCCCGGCACGAATTACGGGACGAACGGCTCTATCAATAACGGCGGCGCCTACACCATCGTCGCCGAGTCCGAGGGGCAAGGCGCTACCAAATGGGGCAAGCTAAAGAGCGGCGCCGGCTGGATTAGCCTTGACTATACGAAGAAAATTTAAGGAGGAAAAGACTATGAGCGACTTCTTTACTTGGGAAATTCTCGCGACGTTCGCCGGCGCGACAACTGCGACGGCCATCATCACGCAATTTATTAAAGACGGCCTGAAGAAGATTCCGACGCAAATCGTCTCTTACGTTGTTGCGCTCGTTATCCTCGCCCTTGCGACTGCTGTCCAAAGCGGCACAGGCGCGGGGTGGTCCGTCTGGGCGCTTATTCCGTTCAACGCGGTTATTGTTTCCCTCAGCGCAAACGGCGCTTACGCAGCCGTTGACAGAATCAAGAACGGCTAAGCCCTACCTATTATAATAAGACCTGAGTATGACGCTCTCGGAGGATTGACCTCCGGGGGCGTCTTTTTTTTATGCCCGGAAGCTCTTTTTACTAATACCAGTAAGAACCGCACGGAAATGTTCGCGAAAACACCGCAAAGTTTTTGCAGTTTGGGGGGCTCGCGGATTTTACTAAACACGATAAAATTGAAAATGTCAAGAGGATAACACCTCGACAAAATTAAGGAGGTACACATTATGAAAAAGACAATGTTTACGATGAATGACGTTCTCGCCGCCGCCAACAAGCAGGTCGCTCAACTTATGGAGCGGGGCTACATGATTTGCTTCGGAGATTCTTCTTTCGGGTATGCCTTCCGTGTGGACCTCGAAAATAACGGAAAGTACGTTCGCGTGAAGGTCGAGGAGACGTGCGGCTTTGGCAAGCTGGGCACCGTTACCCTGACCGTTATGGAAATCCCCTCTCCCGACGGCTTTGAGCGGGACGACGCGGTTATCTGGTATGAAAAGGTCTGGTACATCGTGTCCGATAAGGACGCCTCTTGCGGCCGCTGGCAGCGCGACCACGTGTTGACCGATAGCAAAGACGAAAGCGAGACTATCGTCGAAAAGCGCCGTGCCCGCCGAAACGCTCAGCGAATCAGCAGGACCTCCGACGAGCTTACGCCGTCTGCGTCCCTGATTCGTGCTCTCAAATCTCACAAGGGCTTTTCCAACGCGACCCGCAACACCATTATGGTCCTGCGCGTTAACGGCGGCTATGAGATTAGCCTTAAAGCCCGCGACGGCCACATTTCCCGTAAGGAAGTTATCCATTTCCCGAAGCACTAAAAGAAAAGCCCGCCCCGGAGGTTACGAGGGCTTGGGAGGAGTGAGAATGCCAAAACTACCGAAAACGCCTAAGGGCTGGTACTCTGGCGACGTGCATTGGCGTATTCCCGGCAGAAAAACGCCGATTGCGTATAGCACGAAAGCCGCGAGCGATTTAATCGTCGTGCTGGCTCAGACGCATACCACGATTCAAGAAGTGCACGACGCCATCAATTACGACATGGAGGCCCGCAAGGTCCTTGCGGCCTACATCAAAAAGGGCTACGGCAACGCGATAGCCCGAGAATATTTCAAATAATAAGGAGGACGTACAAATGAAATTCACGTTATCAGAATGGGCCGCTATCAAGTGCTATCTCGGCACGGCTCTCGAGGACGCGCTTGAGTGCGTCGCGGGTTTGGAGGAGGAAGTCAAGAAAGACCCCTCCTGCCTCAAGGATTATCTGGCCTGTAAAATGCAGGTCGCTGAGCTGGAAAACTTTATCCAGCGTATCGAAACGGCCACGGTATGACGCCCCCGCGCGGGTTTGCAACCGAGTGCAACCGAGTACAACCGACGTCGGTTGTTGAAAAAAGCCAGTCGTACCAACGCTTTGAGGGTTTACAACTGAGTACAACCGATTTTTACTATAAACTTTATAAAAATAGAGAATATTGAGAAATACATATATCTCTATACCTCTCTAATCCTCTCTAATCTATATAGTTTTATAGAGAAATTTCGGTTGTATCGGTTGCAAAGTCTGAAAAGGCCAGTCATACCAAGGCTTTAAGCCTGCAACCGAGCTCGGTTGTAATGGGTTGCACTCGGTTGCAAGGGGCGCAAACGCTTACCGGGTCCGGTAAAATCGGCAGGAACGCATAGAAAAAACCGCGAAATCTCGGCGGTTTAGCGCGCTCCCTTTTCTTACCAAACATGGTAAAATTAAAAATGTCAGGCGGCAAGAGACCGCAACTAAGAATAAGGAGGAACAAATTATGAAGTACAGACACCTGAACACCGGAGTCGTTACGGAGCTCATCGAGAACACGGAGAACGGCGTTAAGCTGCGGGTCATCGAGACCGGCGAAGTCAAAGAGGTTGGGCTTGCGACGTTCAAGCGCTGGTGGAAAGTCGTTAAGGAAGACGCCGAGCCCGAAGCTCCCGCCACGGATGAGCCCGAGACGCAGGACGCTCCTACGGAGCCCCAGAACGACGCTGACGAGCCCGAAGCCGCCGAGGCTGCGGAATTGCCCGCCGAAAAGGCGGAAGCCCCTGCAGAGGACCACGGCGACGAGGATAAGCCTCTCGCGCTCTCCGAAATCGTGAGCAAGCTCGAGGACCTTTTCGACATGCTCAACGGGCTCTACTTCGAGGGCAAGCTGCCTCGCCCGATTATCACGGTCCAGTCGACCCCGAAATTCTACGGGCATTGCTCCACCAAGAAGATTTGGAAGAAGGGCGCCGACGGCGAGGACGAGGGCCAGTACGAAATCAATATCGGGGCCGAATTCCTCAACCGCCCGAGCGAGTACACTGCGGCGACCATGCTTCACGAGATGGTCCACCTCTATTGCCGTGAGAACGACATTACGGAGACCTGCCAGAACGGGCGCTACCATAACAAGCGCTTCAAAGAGGAGTGCGAGGCCCGCGGGCTCGTTATCGAGTACGACCGCGCCAACGGCTACTCGACCTCTATCCCCGGCGAGTCCTTTGTTGAGAATCTCCGCTCCAACGGGTACGCCCTCAAAGTCCCGTTCGCCCGGCACACCATCGAGAAGGAGAAGAAAAAGGCCGAGCGCAATAAGGCTCACCGGTACATTTGCCCCTGCTGCGGTCAGAAGGTAAGCAGCACGCAGGAGCTCAACCTGATTTGCGGAATCTGCAACGTTCCGATGGAGCGCGCCGAGTAAGGCGCGCTTCGCGGTTGTCAAGGGACTTTTCGGCAGTACGATGCCGATTTTGTCCCTTGCAGCCGAGGAGGTGAACATGATGGATAATCCGCATAGAAACAAGATACTCAAAACGATTCGCCGGCTCGGAGAGGTTCATTCCGTCTGGAATATCTTTACCGACTTCGTGGAGCTGAGCGCCATTAGCCTCGCAAATAGCGCGGACCGGCGCCCGGAAGTTTGGGAGAAACGGGAAAAGCAGTACCTTGACACGATAGGCAAGTATAGCCCGGACGAGCAAAAATTTTTCCCCGAGATGTTCGCGGATTTGGTCGAGGCTTTAGAGTATGAGCTTACGTGGCGAAACGCCCCGGCCGACGTTCTCGGGACGTTGTTCCACGAGCTGGAGCTTCATAACAAGTACAAGGGACAGTTTTTCACGCCTCAGAACGTATGCGACATGATGGCCGAGATAACTTTTGGCGACGGCGCGGAGCTTCTGGAAGATAGGCCTTTTATTTCTCTCTGTGAGCCTTGCTGCGGGTCCGGCGCTATGGTGCTCGGATTCGCAAGGGCTATGCTGGAGAAGAATTTTAACTACTGTTCGCAGCTCGTCGTCGAGGCGACTGACATTGACCTTAAATGCGTTTATATGTGCTACCTGCAATTATCGCTTTACGGCATTCCCGCCGTGGTGATTCACGGGAACACGCTGGCGCTTGAGGAATGGTCCCGTTGGTACACGCCCGTCTATATCATGTACGGCTGGGACCATAGGCGAAAGACGTCCGGCGACGTCATTCAAGCGCCGGCAGAAACCGACGCTAAGCAACCGGCCGAGCCGGAGCAATTATCATTATTCAAGGAGGATAACTAAAATGGCAACTATCATGAGGAGAACCGAAAGCCCTATTGAATGGGCGGAAATCAAGGAGGCCGTTCAGGCGGGCAAGGTCGCCGAGCTTCTGAGCGTAGGAGACGAAATCGCGGAGACCCTTGCCACAGGCGAGCATGCTGTTTTCGTCGTGGCCGGTATCGGCGTTTACGAGGAGAATCAGGTTATTTTTAGCCTGAAGGATTGCCTTGCGGAAGAATACTACATGAATAAGGACTGGACCAACAAGGGCGGCTGGCCCGCGTGCGATATGCGCCGGCATTTGACCGAGGACGTTTTCCCGACCTTGCCGGACAGCCTGAAGGCCGTTATCACGCCTCGCTTGCTGACGACTGACGACGGCACCGCTGAGGACGAGCTTTGGCTTTTTTCTGAGAAGGAGATTTTCGGCGAGGACTGGTGCGACGGCGACCCCGACGACAAGCATATCCCGTATTATCAGAATCCGGTCAACCGGGTCAAGCGCGACCGCGACGGTGACCAGACGTGGTGGTGGGAGCGTTCACCCTACGCCAACGCCTCGACCGCCTTCTGCTATGTCACCAGCGGCGGCGGCGCCAGCGGCAGCATCGCCAGCACCTCAAGGGGCGTTTGCTTCGGCTTCTGTATTTAATCCACTAATCTTAGTAAATCCGGGG
>CAKZZS010000035.1 GCA_937884975.1 uncultured Clostridia bacterium
AGAATCTCAGGGTTCCTTTTCGTTCATCATCGTTGTTTAATTTTCAAGGTCCAAATTCCGCCGCCTTTTGAGGGGTGGACTTTTATGATAACACAAACGTCTTTCCCCTGTCAAGAACTTTTTGACATTTTCATAATGAATACGCCGTTTCTCAAGACAGCTTTGATATAATAGCACACCAAAACCCGGTTGTCAACAAAAATTTTCAAAAAAAATTAAAAAATTTTTCGTCAATTTTCGGCATACAATATCTTGATTTTTCGCTCGGATTTTTTCCATATTTAGAATAATAATTTTCACGCCGTAAATACTAATTTAAAAGTACTAATCGGAGAGTGAAATAATGAGTTCAGCTTTTTTAAGAAAAAGAAAAAACAAACTGTTTTTACAGATAGTGTGCCTGATAATAATCAACATTATTATACTGTCAATTGCAACAAATATTTATTTCAGCAGGTCAAAAGTTGTTGACGCGCTTTCAAAGCTCGGCTCGCGCGGAGACGAGGTCAGGCGCATCCAGACCAAGCTCAAGCAGCTCGGTTACTACAATGGAGTAATTGACGGAATATACGGAACGCTGACCAGAAAGGCGGTCATAAGCTTTCAAAGAAGCTGCGGACTTACCGCGGACGGAATTGCTGGTCCGAAGACTCTTCTCTATCTCGGTCTGTCGGGTTCATCCTCGGGTCAGTACAGCAGCAGCGACATCTATCTTATTGCAAAGGTAATAGCTGCCGAAGCCAGGGGCGAAAGCTATACGGGACAGGTAGCCATAGGCGCGGTGATTCTCAACAGGGTTAAGCACGCGTCATTCCCCGATACGGTTGCAGGCGTAATTTATCAGAAAGGCGCATTTACCTGCGTCACGGACAGCAACTGGTCAGTTGAGCCGACCTCATCCTCAAGAAAGGCGGCGCAGGACGCAGTCAACGGCTGGGACCCGACCGGAGGAGCGATATACTATTATAATCCGGCAAAGACAACAAACAAATGGATTTTTTCAAGACCCGTTACAACGGTCATCGGACACCACACATTTTGTAAATGATTTATTTATTGTCAGCACGCCCCGTTTATATCTGACTTTGTCGGGCGGTAATAAACGCCCCTACAATTCGGTTGAGATTCTTCGCTTCGCTCAGAATGACAATAATATGACGAGATGACAAAAAAGAGGACGGAAAACTCCGTCCTCTTCTTTGCTTTTTAATGTTTACGCGTTTGTGCAAATGCCGTACTTGTTGAATTTATAGGTCTTATTTCCTATTTTAACATTACGGTTTATTGCGTTTACGCCGTTATTGTAGAAATAATATTTGTATGTCTTGCCATTGGAAGCTTTTATGTTTTGCCAGCCTGTACGCATATAACCGTTTGTACCGAAATAATATCTGTACTTAACGCCTTTTGCGTTTGCTATCCACTGCCAGCCGGTTCTCATTACTCCGTTTGCGCCGAAGTAATATTTATATGCTACTCCCTTGCTGTTTTTGATATTTTGCCAGCCTGTGAGCATTACGCCGTTGGTGTGGAAATAGTACTGATAGGCAACACCCTTACTATTCTTTATCTTCTGCCAGCCTGTCAACATAACTCCGTTGGAGGGGTTGAAATAGTACTGATAGGCAACGCCCTTTGCGTTCTTTATCTTCTGCCAGCCGGTGAGCATTACTCCGTTGGTGTGGAAATAGTAGGTATACTTAACGCCCTTGGAATTTGCTATTTTCTGCCAGCCTGTTACCATACAGCCGTTTGTGCCGAAGTAATATCTGTATGAAACGCCCTTTGAGTTTTTGATGTTCTGCCAGCCCGTGCGCATAGCGCCGTCCGTGCCGAGATAGTATTTTTTTCCGCCGATTATCTGCCAACCTGTGAGTTTCGCGTCATCTTCATAGTAGTATTTTTTGCCGTTTTCTTTTATCCAGCCGTTCCTGAATAGGCGTGTACCAATTACAAATCCGTTTTCATCAATGATATAGAATACGCCGTCAAAGTCGTACTCTTCATTACGGCACATTCTTCCATCCTCATATGCAAAGAAATACCTGTTTCCGTCAATCTCCTGTAAACCTACAAGATAACTTCCATCTACATAATAATATGTGTTGCCGTTTTTTTCTATAAAGCCATTTTGGGCAGTCTCTTTTAAACAGTGAACTGTGGCATTTGTTAAGCAATCATTGCCTGATTCAATGCTAATATTATTCCACTCATCAGCTGTTCCGTCAAAATAAACATCAGTTAAAGAGTTGCATCGTCTAAATGCTGCATAACCAATTTTCGTAACGCTATTGGAAAATTCTATCTTTGACAAAACTGTACAATCACTAAATCCAAACTCGGGAATTTGAGTGATGTTTTTTGATATTTTTGCGTTCGTCAGAGAATTACATTTTTCAAACGCGCCTTCACCTATGTTTGTAACACTGTCAGGGATGGATATGCTTGTTATAGATGTATTTAAAAATGCATAATTACCGATAAGCATGACGGTTTCAGGGATTGTTACAGATTCAATTTCAGGGTTGAAAATGCTTTCGAAAGAATATCCGCTGTTATTCCAGATTCCAAAAAGACTTGTAACCAGATATCCGTCAATTTGTGCTGGGATTATTACATTGGTTGAAGTACCGTTATGTTTGTTAATTTCAATTGACATATCATCTATTACAGTATAAGAATAATCACTTTCGGAAGAATGTTCACTGTTAAGTACAACAAATCTGTATCCATTTTCATTTGCATAAATTTCGGCATATGAGCCTGCGTATCCGTAAATAGTCAGCAATTCACAGTTTTCAAATGCATCATCACCGATACCTGTAACACTATCAGGGATAATAATGCTTTTAAGTGATTCACAGTTTTTAAAAGCGTAGTAACCGATATATGTTACGCTGTCAGGTATTTTTATGCCTGTAAGAGATACACATTTTGAAAATGCCCAATCGCCAATCCACGTCACTTTTTCCGGGATTTTTACACTTTTTAAAAGGGTACAATTTGAAAATGATTCCGTAGCAATAAAATCAACGCTGTCAGGAATATCTATGCTATTCTTCCCCTCAGGGCATAACAGCAACTTGGTTTTTTCCTTGTTGTAAAGAGCTCCGTCATAAGAAGAAAAATTATTATTCCCATCACTAACATAAATACTTTCAAGCGAAGTGCAACCGTAAAAGGAATATATTCCCTGGTCGAATGCAGAAGATATGCTTTCATTAGCTGTAGGAAATACCTCAACACTCTCCGGAACCGTTACACTTGTAATAAAGTCACAATTCATAAAGGCTTCTCTAACAATAGTTACTTTGTTACCGTCAATTGTTGACGGAATTGTAACCTCTGTTGCAGAGCCATTGTACTTATATAATTGTGCTATGCCGTCGCTTTCGGAATACTCCCAGTCCCCACTTGTAGTCGCAAAAGTGGTCAAACCTGTCAGCGGTATAGCAGTCAGGACCATAACAAGGACTAATAAAACCGATAATCCTTTTTTTAACATTTCATTCTACCTCCATATATTATTTTAAATAATAAACAATTTAATTATAAATATCAAAGCTATTAAATACAATACTCTGGCAGCGTACTTTTAGTTTTTAAAAATAAAAACAGACCCGAAGCAAAAATCTTCGGGTCTGTCAATATGGTTATTTTTATTTACTCGAACAAGTGCATTCTATTGCAAGAAGTCCGGTGCCCTTGAAAAATTCCGACTGCATTTCAAACGGCTTTTTGTTAATGACCGCTCTGACAAAGCCGGACTGCGGATTCCATATTTCGCACGTCAGGAAATAGTGACCGGGGAGAAGCTTCGGTGAATGGAGCGTGACGTGAAGCCTGTGCCGACCGAGCTCATTATTGATGATGAATTTTTCTCCCTGACGGTCCGAAGCAAAAATCTCTTTTTGCTCACTGTCAAGCACCGTTATCGCGCAGGTGAGCATATCCGCAGGCACGTTGACCTCGTAATTTGCGGAAATCTCAATGTTATCGCCAAGCATAAATACGTTTTGCTTTTCACCGTCCGAATTGCATATAAACGCCTTTTCTGGATGGAGCATATCGTCCTTTGTAAGAAGCAAATCCGCATTCTCCTTGCGTCTGCGCTCGTTTTCAGCGCGGCGCTCGGCTTTCAGGTAATCCTGATAAGCCTGAACAATAACGCCCGTCTGACCGTAGTCAACTATTTCGCCCTCCTTAATCCACATACATGAGGAACAGAACGCCTTAATTGTGTTCAGGTCATGGCTTACGAAGAGTATTGTTTTGCCCTGCTTGCGGAATTCTTCCATTTTTGCAAGACATTTGAGCTTAAAGGATGTATCGCCGACTGCAAGCACCTCGTCAACGATAAGAATATCGGGGTCAAGATTTACGCTTACCGCAAATCCGAGACGGCTTTTCATACCGCTTGAATATGTGCGGACAGGCTGGTCAATGAAATCGCCGATATCCGCAAACGCAAGTATATCGTCCATTCGCGAGGTGATTTCGTCCTTTGAAAGACCGATTGTTCTTCCCTTTATATAAGCGTTTTGTCTTCCCGTAAGCTCCTTGTCGAAGCCCGAGGTCAGTTCAAGCATAGCGACTATTCTTCCGTTTGTGTCAATAGTGCCGCTTGTCATTTTTGTAACGCCTGTAATCATTTTTAAAAGAGTCGATTTGCCGTTGCCGTTTTTCCCGATAATGCCGACGGACTCTCCTCTGGGTATGGTTACCGAAACGTCCTTCATGGCGTAGAATTTTTTATAGGGAACCTTTGAAGAAAAGGCGTTGATAACTCTGTACCACGGGCGTTTATACTTTTTATAAATTTTTGTAAGGTGTTCGACTTTAACCGAATAATCCTTGCTTTCGTCTATTTCGGAAAGGTTGTAAAGCTTGTTATCCATTTTAACCCTCCTTATAAAACATCCGCAAATTCAGGCGAAAGCTTCTTGTGAAGCGCAGCCGTGAACAGCGCATAGACAATTATAAATCCGATTACATAAGGCGTATATTTCCAGTGCTGCCAGAACCACGCCTGACCGAGAAAGGCGTCGCGGTAGCCGGTGATAAAATAGTTATACGGATTTAACTGAATTACAGTCCTTATGACCTTGTACTTGTCGCCGATTTTTGAAATATCCCAGAGAACCGGGGACAGCCAGAAAAACACGTTAAGAATAGCCTTGACGAGCTGTTCAAAGTCGCGGCTGACAACGCCGAGAGTGGAAATGAGCGTAGCCGTTATACAGCAGAAAACGAACAGCAGCAGGAAATAGAAGGGGAGCTGAAGCATATAAAGCGTAAGTCCCTGACCGGAAATAAGAAAAATTCCAATTGTAATTATTATAAGTAAAACGTGCGAAAAGAAATAGCTTATCGTGCTGAAAATCGGAATCGTGCCGACGGGGAAAAGCATTTTGTTTACGAGGTGACTGTTATGCCTTACGCAAACAACGCCTGCAGAAAGGGTTTCCTGAAGCACAAACCAGGTTATTACGCCCGGAATCATCCAGAATATATACTGGATTTTTGTTCCGTCCGCAAGTTCAACCGGCTTGTTGCCTCTGATTCCGACGTTCATCGCAAACCAGTAAACAAGAATGAATACAATAGGTCTTACCAGCGCCCACGCCCAACCGAACAGGGTACTGCTGTATTTCTTTTTCAGTTCGCTTCCCGCCATGGAAAAGGACTGCTTTGTGCATTTGATATTCACGGCAGTAAGCTCAAAAAGTGCTTTAAAGGGATTCATATTTTACCTCACAAAAAACTTTGTCATTACATTTTATCATATAAAAAACCGAATTGCAAATTATAGCTTTATTACAATAAATCCGCCCTTTGGCGAAACAGACGTGTTCCAGAGCCTTTGAAAATCCAACCACTGAAATTCGCCGTAGGTAACAGCTTTTACAAAAAAGGCGTCCTCGTATTCCTCATATCCGTTTAATAAAAACCAGTGCCATTCGTAATCCTTATATTCACGGTCGGAGTGATGGAGCAGAAGATAGGGGACGGGAATGCCCGAATCAAGCTGGGATTTAACGATATTTTGGGCGGCTTCGACGTCTTCGGTTCCTTCAAAGCCCGATACGGTTAAACAGCAGCTTCTGTCCTTAAGAAACTGCGAAAACCCGTCAATGTAAATATCCAACCTGTCTATTCCTCTCATCCTCGGACGAAGATAAGGCTTGACGATGCTTGCAAATTTTATATAATCGGATTTTGAAAGATTATTTACATCAAAAGGGTAAAGCCTTGTGCCCTTATATAAATCAAGGTAAATTGACATTTCGCAGACAGTCTGGGCGGCGCAGCCGCCGAGCCTCATCATCGGTTCTCTGAACCAGTCCTGATTTCCGCCGTAAGACAGTCCCAAACGAAAATGCGGTAATTCCTTTCTCATTTATACCATTTCCTCCGGGCGGAAGACCCTGTCGAAATCCTCTTCGCTCATAAAGCCGAGCGAAACGCACGCCTCTTTGAGCGTAATATTATCCGCATACGCTTTTTTAGCGGTCTTTGCGGCGTTTTCGTAGCCGATATACGGATTTAACGCGGTGACATTCATCAGCGAGCGAAAAAGGTTTTCGGACATTTTTTCCTTATTTGCGGTTATTCCCGAAACGCAGTTGAGCCTGAATGAGGTCATTGCATCTGCAAGAAGCCTTACGGACTGAAGAAAATTATACGCGATAACGGGCATGAACACGTTAAGCTCAAAATTTCCCTGACTTGCCGCAAAGCCTATTGTCGCGTCGTTTCCCATTACCTGAACGGCAACCATTGTGACCGCTTCGCACTGGGTGGGATTTACCTTTCCGGGCATTATAGACGAGCCGGGTTCATTTTCGGGTATTTTGATTTCTCCGAGTCCGAGTCTCGGACCGCTTGCGAGCCAACGGATATCGTTTGCGATTTTCATAAGGTCGCACGCAAGCGCCTTCAATGCTCCGTGAGCAAAAACAATTTCATCCTTTGAGGTAAGGGCGTGAAATTTGTTCTCGGCTGTGAAAAATTCAGTTCCTGTAATCTCGCTGACTTTTTCGGCAACCTTTTCGCCAAAGCCCTTCGGGGCGTTAAGACCCGTGCCGACCGCGGTGCCGCCGAGAGCCAGCTCTTTAAGCATTTTATTTGCGTTCGAAATCAAATCGGCATCCTTTTGAAGACTTGCTCTCCAGCCGCTGATTTCTTGAGAAAATTTAATCGGAGTCGCGTCCTGAAGATGGGTTCTTCCGCTTTTTACTATTCCCTCGTTTTCCCTTTCAAGGCGTTCAAATTCGTTTATAAGAGAAGAAAGCGCAGGTAAAAGACGCTTTTCAATGCTCATTACTGCGGCTATGTTAATTGCAGTCGGGAAGGTGTCGTTTGAACTCTGCGACATATTTACGTCATCGTTCGGGTGAAGCAATTTTTTTTCGGCAATTTCATTTCCGCGGTAAGCGATAACCTCGTTGGCGTTCATATTTGACTGCGTTCCCGAGCCTGTCTGCCATACAACAAGCGGAAAATGCTCTTTTAATTTGCCGCTGATTACCTCGTCGCACGCCTTTTCAATAGCAAAAAGCTTTTCATCCGTCATCTTTTCGCTTTTCAATTCGCGGTTTGCCCTTGCGGCAGCCTTTTTGAGAATTCCGAAAGCGTTTATTATTTCTTCGGGCATAGTTTCAAGACCGACGCCGATTTTAAAGTTTTCGCGGCTTCTTTGAGTCTGCGCGCCGAAGTATTTGTCGGACGGGACTTTTACCTCGCCCATTGAGTCGTGTTCAATACGGTAGTCCATTTCGCACCTCCGAGTTCTTATCCTATCAATTATACATTATCTTAAAGGTTTATTCAATAAACAAATGAAAAATTTACATATTTAATTAACTGAAGGACAAAATACTTTCGGAGGGAATATGATGATTTTTATTAAAGCGTTCATTGTCGGCGGACTTATATGCGTTGTAGGACAGCTGTTAATCGATTTTACAAAGCTGACCCCGGGAAGAATTCTTGTTTCGTTTGTCATTATCGGAGTCGTTCTCGGCGCAATAGGCGTATATGAGCCGTTTGCTGAGTGGGCAGGAGCAGGAGCGTCGGTTCCGCTTACGGGTTTCGGAAATCTTCTTGTCCAGGGGACTAAAAAAGCCATTGCCGAGCAGGGACTTCTCGGCGCAGTGACCGGACCTCTGACGTCGGGAGCTGCAGGGATAATGACTGCAATGCTTTCGGGTATAATTGTCTCGTTTTTTGCAAAGCCGAAAGCGCCGAAGGTGTAAAACAAAAAGCGGCTGCGGGAATAGGAACCCGTAACCGCTTTTCTTTAACCTAATCAGATTCGAATTAAATTACGCAACTGTCTCCGAAAGGAAATCCTCGTCGCAGCATGAGCAGGAAACATAGTTTTCGGCGTCGTTTCCGATAACTACCTTTTTGCTTTCAACGTACTTTTTAATAAGAACATAAGCCGCAAATGCCGCGCCGGCAACAGCAACGATAACAGCAATAATTTTCAAAGCCTTTTTCATATGGAAAACCTCCGTTTGTTTTTTACAAACACATTATACATTCAAAAAAATAAAAAGTCAATGAATACCTTGTTACAAAAACAGTAAAAATAATTATGTAAAATGACAAAAAAGCAAAAGCCGTCGACTTTTGTGTCAACGGCATCAACGCTTAAATCTCTTATTTTGAACTGTTAAGTCTCAAAGCAAGCGCAGACTTTTTGCGAGAAGCATTGTTCTTATGAAGAAGACCTTTCGCCTGAGCCTGGTCAATCTTTTTAATAGCAGCGTTTACAAGCTGTTCCTTATCGGAAGAATTAGCTTCAATAGCAGCGTTTGCCTTTTTAATAGCTGTCTTCAATGCGGAATTTGCGGATTTGTTGCGCTGAGCCTTGGTCTGGTTAACCAATACACGCTTTTTAGCTGATTTAATGTTGGGCATTTCCACACCTCCTTTGATTTGCAGTTTATATTACCACTCTTTTAAATAAAAATCAAGACTTTTTTGAAAATGTTGAACGAAAGGGGAAAAATAATGCTTCCGAGAACGGATTTGGCGGTTGAACGGCGTGAACTCATAGGTGAAAAAATACCCGATGGGGTAAGGTTTGACGAAATTACCGACGGCGAAACAAAAACCACAAAAATTGAAATAAAAAACGAAAACGGGGAAAAGGCGCTCGGAAAGCCGAAAGGAAGGTATTATACGGTTGAATTTAAAAACTGCGCTGCGCCGACGGATGAAAACGACCCCCAATTAAAGGCGGTTATTTCGCTTTTTGACGAGCTGCTGCCCGAGGACGGAACCGTTCTTGTCGCAGGACTCGGAAACGAACAAATCACGCCCGACGCCCTTGGTCCGAGAACGGTAAACGGCGTTTTCGCAACAAGGCATATTACCGATAAATCCGACCAATTGGGATTACCGGCGCTTCGTCAGGTTGCCGCAGTTTCAACCGGTGTGCTCGGACAGACGGGTATGGAAACTGTTGAAATTTTAAAGGCGGTCTGTGAAAAAATAAAGCCGTCCGCCGTAATTGTTATTGACGCTCTCGCGTCAGCAGGGACAAAAAGGCTCGGCAGAACCGTTCAGATAACTGACACGGGAATTTGTCCCGGTTCGGGAGTCGGAAACTCCAGAGCGAGAATTGACCGCCGGACCCTTGATACAACCGTTATTTCCGTAGGCGTTCCGACGGTTATCGACGCGTCCTCTCTATGCCGTGAGGAGGGTCAAAACGTTGAACAGATGATGGTTACTCCGAGAAATATTGATTCGATTATTTCCGATATGTCAAGACTTTTGAGTATGAGCATAAATATGTCCCTGCAGAAAAATCTTTCGTTCTCCCTTATTAACGGTTTGTTCTGAAAAAACGTTTTAAAGCATAGTTTATATGGGTGATACTATGCAAAAAAGCGGTAAAAACAATTCGACGGGACAGGCGATGACGGCGGTTTTACTTTCGCTGATAACCGTTATTACGGTGTTTTTTAACGGCTCAAGGCTCGGCACGGTCTTTTCACGCGCGGCGTACGCAGGCGCTCTTATCAGTATGCCGCAGGGAGCTTCGGCGCTTTTCGGAAATGACGGCGAAAACAGCGTAAAAAGTGAAGCCAACACCTTTCTTTCGCCCGAAAAAAACGTGTCGGACGACTTTGCAAAGCAGACGGTTTTGCCCGTTGAAAGCGGCTCGGATGAATTTGTAACTCCCGAGGACGTGAAAAGAATGCAGACCGAGTACAATAAAAAATATCCTGCCTCGTCAAAGGACGGAGATATTGAAGAAATGCACTATTCGTCGGAAAACGCGAATGTTAAATTTGATAACGTATTTGTTAAAAATACAACCTCGTTTGACCTTGATATAGAAAAGGAGCTTGAAAAGAGCGCAACGCTGAAAATTGAGGATAAAGAAAAACCGAGCGTGCTTATCTATCACACTCACACCACGGAAAGCTATGAGATGTGCGACAATGGCTGGTACTGCTCGGATTACGCGACAAGAAGCAAGGACGAGGACAGAAATATGGTAAGAGTCGGAAATGAAATTGAACAGCAGCTTACGAAGGCAGGCTTTTGCGTGATTCACGATAAAACCGTTCATGACGCAAGGTATAACGGAGCTTACTCGCGTTCAAGGGAAACCGTTGAAAAAATACTCAAAGAAAACCCCACCGTTCAGGTGACTATAGATGTTCACAGGGACGCTATTTATCAGCAAAACGGCACGCGCATAAAGCCTGTTTGTGAAATTGACGGTAAAAAAAGCGCCCAGGTTATGATTATTACAGGCTGTGAGGACGGGGATGTTGAGGACTTTCCCGACTGGGAGAAGAACCTTGTTTTTGCACTCGAGCTTCAAAGAGAAGTCGAAAGCAAGTACCCTTCGCTTATGAGACCTGTTATGTTTTGTAACAGAAAATATAATATGGACGTGACGCCGTGCTCACTGCTTCTTGAATTCGGCTCGGACAGCAACACGCTTGAGGAAGCGATGTATTCGGGCTTTCTTGTGGGCAGGAGCCTTGCGTCACTTCTGGAGGAATATGTAAAGCAATGAATAAAAAACCTGATGAAACACGAAAACTTTTAAAGGCGTTTTTCGTCTGCGTTGTTATAAGCCTTACCGTAATGCTTGCGCTTATGGGCTTTTTTACCGCTCACGCCAACAGCGAATACGCTCTTAACGGAAAGAAAACGGAATATGTCACAGCTCCCGAATGGGCGAAAGCTTAATAAGAAAATGCCAGATTTTTTCAGTAATAACAAGCCGATGAAGGGTGAGAATATAAATGCAGGCGCAAAAATCTAAAAAGATTGGAGTGTAACGAGGATGTCTAACAAGAGTTCAGTACCCGAGGCAAGAGAGGCTCTTAACCGTTTTAAGATGGAAGCAGCTTCCGAGGTTGGCGTCAACCTTAAGCAGGGCTACAACGGTGACCTTACTTCAAAGCAGGCCGGTTCTATCGGCGGCCAGATGGTCAAGAAGATGATCGATGCCTATGAAAAGGGCATGAAATAAGTCTTAAACGACTTTTGTATCTCCGCTGTAATAACGGCGGAGGGATTTTTTTATCAAAAGTCCAACTTTAATTGACTTTATTCATTCACTTTGCTAAAATGGTGTCAAAGAGGTGAGAAAATGAACGGTCTCTTTAAGAAGGCGTCTGATTTTTCTTTTTTTAAGCTTACGGCAGTTTTCCTTACGGCGATTTCCGTTCTGCTTTTACTTTCTTCCTGTAAAAGCGAGGTTAAAACAACGTATGAGCTTATAAGTAATGACGAGCCTGACAACGCGCTTCTTCTTATCGTGAACAGCCCCAAGGAGGAAGTAATCTCAAAGGTTGAAATAAATAAAAGCGTCACCCTTACCGATGACGGCGAAAGATTTCTTGTAATTCCCAAATACAAAAACTCGGTTCTTGAAATTTTTAAGGGCAGAAAAGGCGTTGCAGGGAGCTTTATTGAAGACGAAAGAGTTTATTTCAACGAGGCGGTTCCGGAAAACTTTGTGCTTGACGTAAACGCTGTGCGCTCCGATGACAAGCCTGAATTCGAGCTTGTTGTACGCACAAGGGACAGATATGCGAAATATATTCTAAAGGTTGCTGCTAACGGCGAGGGTCAGGAGAGCTTTGAATACGTAATTGCCGATAACGTGGATTATTCGAAGGAAACGCAGTTTACTGCGGATGAAATTGCTTTTCTGACATTCAGGGACGGCTCGTATCTCAAGCGTATTTACGGTCAGCCGACTAATGAGGTCACCTTTGAAAGAAGCAACGGTTCTACTGCGACAAGACTTTTCTTTGACAACACTGTTTTTGAAATAAGCAATATTGACAGCCGTATTTATCACGCAATTATGCTTGACAACAAGCTGACTCATTTAAGAGGAATTAAAATCGGAGACAGCCTTCCTATGGTGCTTGTCAATTTCCCGAACGAGAATGACGGATACACCGCCGTTTATAAGGGTAACGATGCCGAAGGCGCCATGGGTAAAAAGGAGGGCGCAAGCTATACATATCAGCTGCTTTACGGCGTTTTCGGAGTCGGAAAGTACGCCTATATCAAGTATGACGCGCGCGAGGTTGTCACAGAGGTAATTTATGTTGACAACGGCTGTTCCGTTGTTTTCAGCTTTAAAAACAACAGGGTTCTGAGTATTGAATACAGATTTGAATAATTTTCCTTTTACGCGCCGACTCTTTTTAGCGGAGTCGGCGTGTTTTTAATTTTAAACAAAGTGTAAATTTTACATATAATTTAAAAAACTATAGAAAAATAAGAGTATATATGATATAATAACATTTAATGCGTTATCTTTTAACGAAATGACTATTATTTTTTAAAAGGAAGTTTGAAGAAATGTCTTTCATTGAGCTTAAAAATGTCGAAAAAACCTACCGTATGGGCGAGGTCATAATAAAGGCAGCCAACGGTATGAATTTTACAATTGAAAAAGGTGAGTTTGTTGTAATAGTCGGTCCCAGCGGAGCAGGTAAGACGACTGTTCTTAATATTCTCGGCGGTATGGATACCGCAACAAGCGGCACTATAAACGTTGACGGAAAAAACGTTGCCGAGTATAACGAAAAGCAGTTGACCCAGTACAGACGAGACGACGTCGGCTTTGTTTTTCAGTTTTATAACCTTGTGCCGAATCTTACTGCAAAGGAAAATGTTGAGCTTGCCTTGCAGATTTCAAAAAATCCTTTAAGCGCGGACGCGGTAATCGAAGAGGTCGGTCTTTCCGACAGGAAAAATAATTTCCCCTCACAGCTTTCGGGCGGCGAGCAGCAGCGTGTTTCAATAGCAAGAGCGCTTGCGAAAAACCCGAAGCTTCTTCTTTGCGACGAGCCTACGGGCGCGCTCGACTACGTTACGGGCAAACAGATATTAAAGCTTTTACAGGATATGTGCCGCCAGAAGGGCATGACCGTTATTGTTATCACCCATAACTCCGCAATCGCTCCCATGGCTGACAGGGTTATAAAGATTAAAAACGGCCACGTCAGTAAAATCATTGAAAACAGCACGCCTGTTTCCGTTGAACAAATTGAATGGTAAAGACTGAAATTGGTAGGAGTTAACGGTAATGACTAAAAGTGCACGCAGAGATTTTTTCAGGTCCGTTCAGGGCAGTCTGGGAAGATTTCTTTCAATTCTTATAATTAGCTTTCTGGGCGTCCTTATTTTTGCCGGCGTAGGTTCGGCAGGTCCCGATATGCAGCTTACTGCCGACAGGACGTTTG
>CAKZZS010000036.1 GCA_937884975.1 uncultured Clostridia bacterium
CAAAGCGAAACTGATGAGGTGGAAAAGTTTATTTTATATCACACCTCATCCGTCAACCAAACGGTTGCCACCTTCCCCTCGGAGGGGAAGGCTTTTTATTGTTTACGGATTTGTGCAAATGCCGTACTTGTTGAATTTATAGGTTTTCTTTCCTATCTTGATGTTCTTGTTAATTACATTTACGCCGTTGGAATAGAAATAATACCAGTAATTCTTGCCGTTTGAAGCTTTAATCTTCTGCCAGCCCGTACGCATACAGCCGTTTGTACCGAAATAATATCTGTACTTAATGCCTTTGGAATTTGCTATCCACTGCCAGCCCGTACGCATACAACCGTTTGTTCCGAAATAATGCCAATAAACCTTACCGTCACCGCGTTTAATCTTTTGCCAGCCCGTACGCATACAGCCGTTAGAGCCAAAATAATGATAGTAAACCTTTCCGTCGCCGCGTTTAATCTTTTGCCAGCCTGTACGCATACAGCCGTTAGAGCCGAAATAGTGATAATATTTCTTGCCATCGCCGCGTATAATTTTTTGCCAGCCCGTACGCATTATTCCGTCAGTTCCAAAATAGTGGTAATAAACCTTTCCGTCGCCGCGCTTTATCTTCTGCCAGCCTGTCTGATTCACGCCGTCAACATAGTAATAATACTTGCCGTTTTCTTTAACAAAGCAACTGCTGTCAAGCGGAATAAATGTTATTCCGTTGCCTTTTGCATATGTTTCAGCATATGAGCCTGTATAACCGTAAATATATTTAAGTGATTCGCACTCATCAAAAGCTCCTTCATCTATATTTGCTACGCTTGCAGGGAGTGTTATGCTTGTAAGTGAAGTGCACCTTGCAAATGAAAACGGGCTAATATATGTAATACTTTCAGGAATTACAATATTTGACAGTGAGGAGCATCCAAAAAACGGACTGTAGCCGAGATATTTAACGCTGGCTGGGATTATAAAGCTCTTAAGCGATTTGCAATATTCAAATGCGTAATGTTCAATTACAATTAAACCTTCAGGCAAAGAAATACTTTCAAGAGCTGCACAGCCCCTAAATGTTCCTTCTGCAATGCATTCAATTTTTTCAGGAAGTACAACTTTTTTTAAATATACACACTCTGAAAATGCATAATCACCTATGTTTGTAACGCTATCGGGAATAGTTATACTTGCAAGTGAGCTCCCGGAAAATGCACCTCCGCCTATTTCTGTAATGCTGTCAGGGAGTGTAATACTTGTAAGCGCGGTGCAATCGGAAAATGCACCATACCCTAAACTTGTTACGCTATCGGGAATTATTACACTTGTAAGAGAATCACAATCCTGAAACGCACCATAGCCTATGCTTGTAACACTGTCCGGTATAGTTATGCTTGAAAGTGACGTGTATCCTTTAAATGCATACTTGCCTATATTTGTAACGCTCTTTCCATCAATAGCCGACGGGATTGTTACACATGTTGCCGTTCCGTTGTATTTGGTAATTTCAGCCGTCCCGTCATCAAGAATGGTATACTCATAATCACCGCTTGTTTCTGCAAATGAGGTAATCCCCGTCAGCAATAATGCCATCAGGACCATTACAAAAACCAATAGAATTGATAATCCTTTTTTTAACATAATTCTACCTCCTAAAATTAAAAAAGTGCGCAGCCGAATCCACGCAATCTTAAGGATAGATGTGAAAGTGCAGGAGTAGCATAACAAAAGAGTCAAGATTTATTTCTTGGCTCTTTTTCAATCCACACATTCGACATGTATTTGTTTCCTTATTATAATTCAAATATAACAATGTTTTCAGGAGGAAACTATTATGAAAAAGTATATTACTGATGAAAAGACGGGTATTAGCTATACGCTTGTAGGCGATGTGTATTTGCCAAATTTGATTTCAACAGAAACGCATTATGAAATCGGTGTGTGGGGAATGAGATATTATGATTATATCAAAGAGCATCGTTCTTCATTCTGTACATCATTGATGGTACAATGCAAGTTGAATTCTCATCTTCACGAGGTTGATGTCAGAGCAAAAGAAATGTACGTCAACCTTGTAAAGCAGCTTGCAGAACAGCAAGGCATTACAGAGCAGTTAAAGGCTGACAATCAAATGCTTTGGGTAAGAAAGATGAATAACATCGCAAACCAGGCAAGAGAGATTGTCTATAACGAAGTGATTTATACGAGGTAGCGTTATGGATATTCTTGAAGAACTTTGGTATGGCAATATCACGTCGACAGAATATAGTCGCATTGAAAATCATTCTGATTACAAAGAAGTGCTTAAATTAGTCAATCAAAATCAGGAACGGTTAAAAGCAACACTGACTGGTGAACAATGTGAATTGTTAGAAAAACTACTTACTGCGAGCGAAGAATTTGCTAATCTTATTGAGCTTGCCTGCTTTAAGGTTGGTTTCAATCTCGGTGTAAGATTAATAATAGAAGCATATACATAAGCAAAGGCGGGGATAAAAATCCTCGCCTAATTCCATATTTAGTTTATTTATCGTTTTGAGCAATAAAAGTTGTATTTCAGCCAAAAGAAACGATCTAATGATGAAAGATATGCAAAAGAAAAACTGAACGGATAATTGCAATGTTTTTCAGGTCAAGAGCAGTGCTTTTTATGAAAAATACTGTTTATTTGCAATCATAACAATTTCTATGATTGCAAAAACTGTATTGTTGTAATCTTAAAATGGTGCTATATCAATATCTGCAATTATTAAAATATAATTCAACAAAACTTTTATAGTTTGCACCCTTACAACCTTAAATATGTTATTTTTGCATTTGCTATTGACAAATACTTTTGACTTTTTAAAATCATTGTGTAAAACATGTAACTAAAAGCAAACCGTATATTAAACATCTTCGTATTCATCTTTATTAAATAAAAGCATTTTGGCATTGCCAATATTAATTTTTGTTTGCAGTTTTAACTGTTATAAATTGATTTTTCATCTTACAATAAGAATCAAGAACTGTGGATTTTTCTCTTATTGTTATCAAAATCATCAATATCATGGATTTAATTTAAAAAAGATGAATAACATCTTCCAATGCATCATAAGTGTTTTTGATTTTTATTAGTTCATTTAATACTTCATTATCTTTTGAAAAATGGCATATTTGATTATACTCACACAAATCACAATGAGGACAATTACACCGAGGAAGTCCTGCAAATATTTTTTGATGTTGCGTATCCTTAATACAAGATTTTATGTCATCAACAGGAAAAAAGTCCGATAAGCTATTAATAATATCTGAATCTTTCATGTTTTCAATACGACATCTTAATATGGATGATATTATCAAGTTATACTGAATTGAATAATCGTCCGCTTCGCAAGAACGCATATATTTTATGAAATTATCGAGATGTTTTTTTGCTTTTTCATATTTTTTTAGACGAATATATATCATCGATAGGAAAAGGTCAATAGTTATATCGTCAAAATGAGGATTATGATATAAATCAATTGGTACTCTTAAAACTTCATTGATGGAGGTTGACGGTCTATGCGGACAATCCTCTAAAAATTGAGCAAGTGAAATCAATTCGGTATCGCTTAATAAATCAATAGACTTATAATTACCCAAAAAATTCATATAATGTCCTGCTTCTATTATCGCGGTGGTATCAGAAGTGTCTACAGCAATTTCGCTAATTCCAGGAATTATTACGGATACAGTAGGGAACCCAAGAAAACCAGCATCTTGATAATAAAGTTTAAGACCCATAGAATTGATAATATCCATAAAGTAATGGAACATTTCCGAATTATTTTCAAAGGAGAATTTTTCAATATCCAGCTTTTTATATGACTCGTTCTTCCCAAAAAACTGTATTGGATAGGCGCCTTCACCCGTGCTGAATATAGAAGTTATAGTCTGTGCTTTGTCAACGATCATTTGATTTATACTGGTCGCATTGTTTACCTTCACATGAGTCTGTCCTTGATATAGTTCAGTTAAACTGCGCTCAATCGCTACAATTATATTAGGATGACAACCGAAATTAACAAAGTATTCGCTTTTACTTTTATCAATATATACAGCTGCAAATACGGGCAAGCCTAAGCCCAAACTAATATCCTTAATACGTATAGTAATATCTATACTTTGCATTTGAATATCTTCAATGATTTTCCTTATTTCTGGATACTTCTTGACAATATATTCTGTAATGTCAGGCGGTGTAAGTTTATCGTTGATAATCCGTTTCACTGCATATCTTTCAAAAACCTCAGATAAAGCTTGTACAAATGCCTCGGAATAGGTATTACCTCCTGCCATACCATTGCTACCATAATAGAAACAAAATGGCAGTTCGGGAACCAATAATTCATCTGACGGATCCATTAAATTTTTAAAGCGTGTGCTTACAACTGATCTATTCTTGTATACACAATCCCATGCGTGAATACACTCGAACCAATCATCCTTAATAACCATCCTGAAAAATTTTTCTTGTGCTGGTAATTCACAGACATTATCCGTAATTATTTCGTCTTTTGAAACTCGAAACGGAGTGTTAAAAGTATAACAGTCAGAGTAATGTGATATTCTAAAATATACTAAATTTTGAATTCGTTCTAACAGTTCCCCATATGCACTGGCAAGAGCAAATTCCGGAGTACTTCCCTTACCATTTGAACGAATAGATGTTCCAATCAAAGAAAGTTGAAGCGAATATAAACCAGACACTGGTGTGAACCACTGTTCACTTGTCATTAAATTCAAATTTGAAATAATGCTTCTGGCTTTTTCAATAGTTTCCTTAGGTGAACAATCTTTACAACGATTAATAAATGATAACATTTTTACATCCTTTCTACTAAACTAGATTCTTTAATTTCGATTATTTTATCATACATTGAAAGCAATTTCGGACTCGTTTTATGTTCAATACTGATGATTGTCAATTCAGGTGTATTGAGCAATTTTGACATGATTTCTCGGCTACTATCTTTATCCATACTTGCGGTAGCTTCATCAAGAAGAATGAACTTCTTTCCTTGTACTAACACACGAGCCATAGCTATTTTTTGTTTTTCTCCTCCTGAGAGATTACCTTTAGTCGCTTGATATTCTTGATTTATATCGTGCGTATCCAAAAAGGCATCCATATTCATAGCTTTCAAGGTAGGTAACACTTTTTTGTCCAATTCACTTTGATACAATGTAATATTATTGAGAAGTGTATCATCAAAAATAAATGCGTCCTGAAGAACGATTCCTATTTGGTCATATATTGAAGGAAATAATTTTCTGATTTCTACACTATTAACAAAAATGTTTCCTTCATATCTTGTTTCAAATCCACTCAGAAGTTTGAAAAGTGTGCTTTTACCGCTACCGTTTTCTCCAAGAATAAGATATTTTTTACCTGCTTCAAAACAATAATTAAGGTGTGAAAAAACACATTTATCTTGGTAGCTGAAAGACACATCGCACAAATCTATTTTTTCAATTGTTGGACATTGTGCTAGTTCTTTATTTTCTTCTGAACTTTCCAACAAATCATTAACTTTAGTTCTAATCCCTTTTACACTCCTCATTTCAGACAGTTGGTAGGAAATGCTGTTAGTTGGGATAGCAAGCATCTCGGATAATTGAAGAGCACCTATTAAAGCACCTACCGTTAACTTACCTCTGACAATTGCGTAAATACTGAATCCTACAAGTAGTATTTCGCCAGCATATGCTAAAAAAGCGATACTCATATTTACTCTAGTTTTTGTCTTTCCTTGATTGAATTCAGCTTTTGACGTGGTTTCATTACTTTTGTTAAGAATACTTATACATTCTTGCTCAACACGATTTACTTTAATAGTTGGATATCCGTTAATAAGATTTCCAATCATAACATTAAGAGTTTCTAATGCTTTGGTGTATAAATTTGTGCGCCTTTCAATTGATTTACCTTGAATTAACGATGCTATAATAGGACATATTGTTGAAACAATAATAATAAGTGCAAGATATATATTTATATAGACTAAAGCTACAATGCTACTTATAAGAACAAGAACGCTATATATAAACTCAAGACGAGTTACATAGTAACTTTCCGACAACATATCAATTTCATTATTTAAAATTGTAAAATAATTCTGACCGTTTTCGCTTTGAAATTTCCAAGGCGGCATATGGCAAATTCGTGAAATAACATTTTGCTTGATAACTCTTGATTTACTGGTTCTGTATTTGCTAATACTTAGTTGCCTAATAGTTTCAAATAGGAGAATGCCTAATATACTTACAGTATATAACAAAAATAGTTTTAAGATATTCTCTGAGTCAGAATTTACTGCATCAATAGTGTTTTGAAGATAGATTGGTTTAATTGCTGTGCATGCAGCCAATGCTAATGATGATAAAAGCGCTATAATAACAAGCATTTGTTCACCTCCACTGCTTATTGGAAAATCTTTCAGGAATTCTTATATTGGGACATATGTCTTTTAGATGTAGCTCATTTAGAGTGAATTCACTTTCTTTAAAACAAAGTTTTTTTACTATGTTTTCATTGAAATGCTCATAACGAGCATTATATATTAAATCGTGGCAAAAATTGGATTCTTCTGTAATGTTGCCAATACTGAATATAGCCTCTTGACAATATGGACACGAAAAAACATTTCCGATTTCATCAATATATAAATTAAGCCTACCCCCTATGCAGTGAAAAAGATATGAACTGTTTTGTTTTGAAATAAAGTGTTCTTCATCTATAGCTAAATTTATTTTTGGAAATTTTTCTTGAGCTTGCTTGATATACTCTGTTATTTTCTCTATTTCTTTGTCTTGCGTTGCACAGTTCGATAGTAAAGCACGTCCTGCAGGAACAATAATTCCAATAATAATATGCTTTACTCCTAAATTTATACATAATCTAATAAATTTATCCAATTCCACTTTATCGTAAGAGTTAACGGCTCTTGTAATTACAACTTTGATATTGTTTTCGCATAACCAACGAATGTTTTTTGTAACTGTATTAAAGCTTCCTTTTTTACCGACAAATGCATCATGAATAACATCGGTACTTCCATGTAGTGATATTTGTACAACTTCAAATCTTTGTATATCGGAAAGTTTAAACTCTTGAATAGTATATCCTGATGTTGTAATGCGAAATTGGAAAGTATCGTTATAGTGTTGTATAACATCTAAAATATATGGATATAAAAGCGGCTCACCGCCCGTAAACTCTATGTATTTACATTCGCCTTTAACTTGATCCAACAAATTATAAAGTGTATTTATTGGAATATCGGTGCCATGAATAGAATCGCAATTTTTGAAACAATGCCTACATTTATGCACACATTTATTTGTCAATGCTATTTGAAGCATAGAGGGGAATCTTGTGTTTAAATGTCCTGTAATTAAAACTGTATTAGGCTCTTTAGAAATCATAAAAAAACGATGATTCACACTGATAATTTCGTTAGCTAGTTCAACTGCTCTGGTTTTTTCCAAACCAGTTTGAGCGCTCAAGATTGAAATCGCTTTTGAGTATGAGGAATTCATTTGAATAATGGAAAGAAGTTTGGTAGAAGTATCATCCATAACAAAGACATTATTATCTGTATACACAAAAGCATTTTTATTGTAAATGTGTACATGAAAACAATTGATTAACTTTATATACACACTATTCCTCCCTTTTGCATATTATTGATAGAAATCATTATACTACCAATTTAATGGAGCGCATCCTTTCACAGATGCGCTCTGTGTAAATCAATTATACGATTGTCTTTGTCTGACCGGTTTTCCTTGTTCCACAAATTCCTGCATCTTCAGGCGGCTTGACATTGGAATTGGATTTCTTGAATGGTGTCTTCATTGTTTTACCTCCTCTCCTTTTATATTTCTGCCATATTAGTGTTTTCAAATTCAAGCAATGGCTACTCTTGAATTCGGATTTTATATAGAAGTGTACTTATTCATAGATATCTTACAACTAGTATTAATTCTACGGAAAAGAAACACTATCTATGTTTGTATGGTAAAATTATTATCTATATCATACTACAATCATATAACCAGAATTTTAGTTTTGTCTTTTCGGCGTGTTGGATTGTCTAAACGGTTTCTTAATTGCAATAAGTTAAAATGTTCAAAAATGCTAAATTAAAAAATATGATTCAAAGTAAGGAGTTAATTATCAGCATTTTCTATATTCTCTGTAATATTAGCAAGTGTTATAAAAAATCAGCGAGTCAAAAACGACTCGCTGATTCTCTTATTATTTTTTCAAACATTCAGGCATTTTAGGTTCATAACTGAAACCGCCAGAAGCTAAACCAGAACCTATCCCTGCAAAAAGCTTTGCTATTTCGGAAATGGCAACACTAATAGCATACATTGTTTTTTCCTCCTTCCTTAATTAGCTCTATTATCATTAATAATGCAGTCCAAAAATATGACATTACAGACTGAATTATTATCATCTTGTTTCTTAAAAAGAGCATAAATAAAATGCACGTCAAAAAATAAATGATAGAAAGTGTTCGCGCAATAAGTCTGTACTTGCTAAATCTTTCTTTTGAATAAGGATGATTTTTGTTTTGAATTGGTGACAGAGAAAAAACAACAAGAAATGAAAATAGTAATACAACTGGAAGAATATATAATGTATTTATAAAACTAATTAGTTTTGATATAAGTACACTGCTAACAAATATCAGATTTGTGATAATAAAACAGCGTGTATAGGTCGTAGCATGGAATCCTCCACAGAAGATCCTTAAAGAATAAAAGAATATGAAAAATAATAAAGAATATATTGCGTTTCCAAGCAGGATAGAGAGAATAAGAATAGATGTAGCTGAAGTAACAGTTGAAATAAACATTTCAAGACCATAAGTTATAATATTCTTGTCGATATCAGTTAAAATCAGACTTTTTGATAACCTTTGGGTTATTTTGAAGGCAATGTTATTCAACATAAAAACAACTCCCCCGAAACATTCTAAAACCATAATATCAGGTAAAGAATAATTCGGGAGAGTTTTGACTAAATGGTTGAATTATATGTATCAAACGTTATTTGTTATCATTGCTATTGAAACAAATTCACCATTTTTATATTCACTTTTTAATATTCCATTATACTTTTCAGAAGTACTTTCAATATTTTTTACACCGAAGCCATGCATTTCCGAATTTTTATTTTTGTGCGTATGCAATTCGTTGTTGCTGTCAAATGGATTTTTCTCGCAAGAATTAGTAACTTTAAAAAATGTAAAGTTTTGTTTTTGATGGATATCGACTTTAATATAACGCTTTTTATTATCTTTTATTTTCAGACAAGCTTCAATAGCATTATCAAGTTGATTTGCAAGGATAGCACAAATATCCGAATATGCGATATTAATTTGGTCAACCAGTATAACATTATATGAGAATCTTATACTTTCAGATTCTGCTTGTGACATCTTATAATTAATAATTGAATCTATGATTGTATTACCGGAACGACAATACTTTGCGCTGTTATATGATTCTTTCAGCAAATCATTTATATATTCTTTTGCCGGAGATTCATCTTCAACAATACCGTTAATTGTTCTTAAATGGTTTTTAAAATCATGCACCTGCTTATTTATGATGTTTTGTGAATTCTGCAAATCTGTAAAGTTCTTTTCCATCATTTGATTTGAAAGAGCCATAATTTGCATTTCTCTTTTTTCATTTTGGTATTTTGAATTTAGAGTAACTGCAAATATAGTACAAACTATTGTAAGAATAATAAATATAAGTGAAAAAATGACAGCGGTTTGTAAAGTAACTAAAGAGTCAGTAACAATCATCTGTGTTAGTATTGAAATAACTATATATGATAAAGTAGTAATAATACAAAAGAACCAGATACTTGAGCCCTTTAACAGTTGTAATTTGGGGTATAACTTTTTACATGATATGAAAAATATTAACTGTAAACCTTTTACTATTGTTAAAAACAATAATCTAGTCTTCCCGGGATTAAGAATTAACGGGATGCCAGCAGATATATCTGTTGATCTCCCGATAATCATAATCATACTGTAAGAAAGAACATAATCAAGCGCACTTATAAAAAACCATACCAACATAGTTGCTGTAAATCTATTAACAAATCTATCGTTTGAAAGTATTGATAATCCAATAAATGTTAATAGAATTGCGGATATTAGTGTGACAAATGAAAAGTTTACGTGATTATTCATAATCGTGATTATAGCCGTGTAGACGATTGTGTTTGCAGCTACAATAAACATATTCTTTTTCTTGTCAAATCTTTGCTTACACATATTTTCGGATACATAAAACAATAATAATCCTTCAATAATTGTAGCAAGGAATTCAGCTATTTGATATATAACGCTCATTTATAGATATTCCTCTCCGTGAAAACTATTTTGTTTCCAATTCCCAGCGTTCAACCAGTGTTTGTTTTACTTTTTGAAGAGAGCGACGGCTAATCGGAAGAGTTTGTCCGTTTGTTAACTTTAGATTGTATCCATTTATTTGCGTGATAAAGTCAATATTAACAAAGCAGCTTCTGTCAACAAATATAAACCTATTATCGTTTAGTAAATCAAACAATTCTTTTATACCCCTGTTATCAGTAATGTCACCTAAAGAATTGGTCGTTATGACTAATTGTCTGGAAACTCTGGTAACAGACATTATATCCTTATATAGAATGCGCCAATAATCATTATATCTATGTAATGTAATAGTTTTACCATCAATGTTAGATAATTCCTCTATGGCACTATTCATAGCTTCTTTTAAATCACGTTGAATATTTAATTTGATAATGTATCTTAATGCTTTTGATTTATAGCCATTTATAGCTTGGTCTTCTAAAGAAGTTAAGAAAATAATAACGGAAGTTTCGGTATACTTTCTAATCCTATCGGCGAGCTCAAATCCATCAATATTTGGCATTGATACATCAAGTATAAATATATCGGCTATCTTTCCATCTTCAAGTTCATATATTAACATCTGAGGATTTGAGAATTCACCAATTTTAAAATCAACATGATTTGTCATAGAATATTTATCCAATTCTGTTTTTATGATATTAATATCATTTATATTATCATCACAAACTACAACATTAATCATTTTTCTCACCTTCTTTATTACAAATAAGAAATGCTTTTTTTCGGTTTATATCAAAGAAATATTTATTTGAATTGGCGATTATCAGTACATATGTATCGTTATACTTTCTTTTGTTTTGATAATTTTGATTACTATTATATACATATGTGCCGGGTGAATCATTTTCAATATGTTTTTTTAATTCATTACATACTTCTTCAATTGAAGCCGTATGGTATTTTGACGGAGACCAATGCGGAATCATTCTTCGCAATTCTTTATCAGAAACATTAGAAATGACCTCGGTAGAAGGTATATTATTAATAATACATGTTACACTTTTTTTGTTAATTGCTTCATTGTTTGCAAACAACTCTAACAACTCATAAAAATCGCAACCGACTGTAAGAAGATCTTTAAAAAAAAGGTCTTCTTTTTCTGTTCTTCCAAAAACAGAGGTTATGGAAGGGTCATAACTCAAAACTTTTACAATAATTGTCCTAACAGGGGCATTTAAGCTTAATTTGTTTTCCATACTACAATAAACTCCTTTGTGTTTTTAGTAAACTTTATATAAGTTCATTCTATAGTATACAAAACATATAAACTAAAAATCGTTTTTTGTTCTATCGGTATGATAATTAATACTTAATGGTAGTCTTATAGATTTACATATCTGCAACACAGTATAATATTACTACTTTTTTTAATATAAAGCAATATAAACAATTAAACGAGAGGCAAAGTGTAGAAATATCCATTTAATCAATAAGTTTATACCACTTAGACAAAACTATTATCTAAAGCAATGTGTTGTGATATGTTATTGTTGCAATATTATCACATTTAAGGAGGAATTATCAATGACTAAATGAAATAATTAAAATAAAAAATATAGACAATATATAAATAAGAAGAGAAAAAGTATGAATCTAAAAACAGGAAAAGTACGCATTAGTAAAAAGGCATTATGCGTAATTCTTTCACTTATTATGGCGTTTGGCACATTCATTACCTTTACCGTAGGCTATTCACCGCTTCACGAATGGCTCGGTATTCGCAATATGTTTTCAGCCTACGCAGCAGAGTTTGTGGATACTGACGGTGCGGTTGAAGTAGATGAAGATGCAATGCTTGCCGACAACCATACCATTAATCTTGAAAATAAGGACGGCTCAAATACCGTATATCTGTTTTCGGAGCCGATTTCATATACAGATGATAATGGCAATTTAAAGACAAGGTATTCAAAACTATGAGAAAATATAAAACCACAATTGTTATTGAGTTGGTATTTTTAATCATATCAATTGTTATGTTTTTTGTTTCATTCTTTTTTGCAATTTCAGATAATTGCGATTATTTATATGAGTTGCATCTAAATGTTGTGTTCTTTTTACGGTTGTGTTCCATTTTATTATTCGTAACATCTATAGTAAGTTTATCAGTTTTATTCTTATTAAGGAAAATGAATACTAACAAAAACCGGCTTTTCTTGTTTATTTTAGTATTGTTTATTCCTGTTCTTATATCAACTTTTGTTACGATATATTCTTATTGTAACGATCATTATTATAACGAAAACGGTGTGGTTGACTCAACTCATCAAGAGTCCCTCCCATATGCTTCAAAAGATGCAGTTTATTCTTATACAGCCTATACCTTGCCTTAAGTAGTCCTGCTTTTTATTTTTTAATTTAATAGCTTTCTTTGTTGTGTTCGGATTAGTTCGCAAGTAGGAAAGCCATTTAGACAAGCTAATACACCGAAAAGACAAAACTAATCTATTCTTGCTTTAATTATGCTAATGTAAGCTTGAAATAATACTACATAAAACAATGAAAACTGTATATATGCGAACTTTTAATATCGTTGGAGGAAAAGTTATGAATAACAATATATTAATTATTAACTATAAAAGATTTTTTAAAAACAAGCTATTTTTGATTTCAACAATTGCATTTGTAGTTGTTTCAATAGGATATTTGATTATCGGTTTTTTACGTGATATTCATATGGGTGATGATTTATTTCAATTTGTGTATCCCCTTTGGAAAACAAATAGTATTTCAATATATTCATTCTCATTTTTTTTGTTCCTATCATATGAATTCTGCTCAAAAATCTATACTAACAAATCATATGAAACAATACTTTGTACAAATAGCAAACTATCAAAAATTTGCAAGTACAATCTTATTGTGCTTTTATTATCGAACACGCTGTATTCAATCGCTTTATTTGTATATAACTATTTTGCCTTTGTTATTATTTATGATTTTGACTATAGATATTTATTACACATAGCATTAAACATACTTGTTAATATTTTTCTTATTAACACATTAGCAATTATTTTCGGACAGACAATGTCTTTTATCAAGAATAAAATCATATCATATTTGATAATGATTATGTTTTTGCTCATCTCAAGCAAAGTTGGAGAGAGTTTAGCTTCAACAATCTCTTTGGCATCAGATTATAATATTCCATCGTTTTCAATATTTAACTTATTTAACATTTTCCCTCCAAACCTTAACTGGAGTCCAACATATGCTATGGGATTTTCTGTTTTACCATATCGAGTGGAACTAATTTGTTTTTGGATATTTGTTTTCTCTTTAGTTTTTCTTCTGTTAATTAGAAAAAAACCAGCAAACCTAAAAGCATTAGTCGCTTTTGTAATGGCTTTAATTTCAATCTTTATGTATGTTCAACCTCAATCAAAATTGGTGCTAAACAACGACCCTTATGGAGAGGCTTTAGGAGATCAATTATACTATTCTAACTACGAGCTTGAAAGCGAGACTTCAGAATTTTGCATAAATGAATATGACATAAATATTAACGTCAATAATGAAATGGAGTGTTCCGTTTCTATGATTACTAATGTTTATATACCTAAATATTCGTTTACTTTGTATCACGGCTTTGAGATACAAAATGTAAAAGACCAAAACAATAAACAATTAGAATATATCCGAGACGGTGATTATCTAACTGTTTACGCATCAGACGGAATGTCGATTATAACCGTTGATTACAAGGGAAATGGCAAAGCATTTTACACTAATTATCAGGGATTGTATCTTGCAGGAGATTTTCCATATTATCCTGTTGCAGGAAAACAAGCAATATATAAAGATGGCTATATGCCAGTAATTCCAAGTAATAAACCTATATTTAATATCACAATTGATATGATTTCTGATTTACAAATATATTCAAATTTGGACTCAACTGATACAAAACACTTTTATGGAGAAACAAATGCACCTTGTTTCTTTGCAGGATTTTTGAAAACGAAAACAGTTAACAAATTAACTATTGTTTATCCATACCTTTATGGAGAATCAATATATATTGATGAAATTGTAAACAATATTTATCTAGATAATAATGTAAAAACAACCATCTTTATTGAGCCACATGTGAATGTAGATTTTTATGAACCTGTTAGAAAATACAACAATGTTATTCTTACACCTGATTTAGGTGCATTAGTAGTAGACGAAAGTGAGGTTGAATGAAATGATTAAAATAGAGCATCTTTCAAAAAAATTTCATTTAAGGTCAAAGAATGTTTTAAATGATATTACCATTGATTTTGAGCAAGGAACTTATGGATTGCTTGGTGAAAACGGAGCCGGTAAAACGACGTTAATTAGATGTATTACAGGTATGTATTCAAATTACAAAGGAACAATTTCATTTGATACAAATAATAAACTTATTGGATACTTGCCACAAAGTTTCGGTGCTTTTAAAGAACTTACAGTCTATGAGATGATGTTGTTTTTTGCCAATCAAAAGGAACTAAAACTGAAAGATATTTCACCGATAATTAACGAGATTATTGAAACCGTAAATTTGTCAGATAAATTAAATACAAAGGTAGGTAGGTTATCAGGAGGTATGGTACGACGTCTTGGTATTGCCCAAGCTCTTTTAGGAAATCCTGATGTTCTTGTATTTGATGAGCCTACCGCCGGCCTAGATCCTGAAGAACGTCTACGTTTTAAAAACGTTATCGAAAAAGTAAAAAAAGACAAAACAATAATAATATCAACTCATATCGTAGAAGATGTTGAAGCTCTGTGCGATAAAATTGCCATTGTTAATGAAGGAACAATTGTTAAATGTTCTAAAGCAAGTGAAATAAAATTGATTGCAAATAGCAAGGTGTTTGAAGTTCCCGCTTCCAAACTTCCATCTATTTCAGAACCCTCTGAAATTATAAAACAAGTTCAAAAGGATGATGAACTATATTATAGAGTTTTAGCACAAGGAATTGATAGTAATTATCTTGTTGAGCCAACGATAGAGGATGGTTTTTTATGCGCTGTCAAAAACATTTGAAATCAATCATTAATGAAATATTGCTAATAAAGTCTATGAAAGGGATCTTTTTAACGGTTCTCTTAATAACCGATGTTTTCTTTCCGATAATATTTATTTTGTTATCGAAAGTAAAACCAGACTCCTTTTATGGAAACACCATTGAAATGATTCAATACTGTTATCCATTTTTTAGTTCTCTTTTGGTTGTATTTGTATTAAGAAACTATATTGAACATTACAATTGTGAGGTGTATTTTATTAATTCAAAAATAAAAATTAAAGAAGTTGCATTAATTCTTTTAATATATACTTTTGAACTACTTATTCCATTTCTCGTGTGTTTTAATATTGATAAAAAGATGGTGTTTGAATTTGGAAGGGTTTTTGCTCAATGTTTGCTTTTTTCATCATGTGCATATACATTGATGTTCATAACGATGTCGGTGCCAATATCAATTTCTGTGTTATTCATTTACTTGATTGTTTCGCTTTACAATATGCAAGCTCATCATAAAATTTTAGTGTTTTGCAGTTACGAGGAAATGAGCAAGGAAAACATCTTAAATAACATTTTACCTTTAGTAATTGCCTCATTAATTTTTATTTTAATTGGGATGGTTGCAAATTATTACAGAAGCAAAAACTATTCAAGTAATATTTAATATTAATTAGTTTAAAACTGTTTTACTTATAGGCTTTATTAGAAAGGAGATTTTAAAAATGAAAAAGAAAATTTTAAAAGTGTTTTTATCCATTTTAGCAATAGCAGTGGTTGTTTCTTCATTTGCTGTTACTGCTAGTGCTGCAAGTAAATCAGTCACTTTAACTGTTTCTGACAAGTGGGTATATACTGGAACTGTTTCTTCAAAAGGAACAAAAGCAACGGTCTACAATGCAGCTTCTTCAAAACATGATGTTTACGGTATCATTCAGTACAAAAGCGGCAGCGAATATGTTACCGATAGGGAATTCTTAGTTGACCAAAATGCCTCCCTTACTAGAAATTCCAATTCATATTTTTCTGCCAATAAAACATGGAGGCTTCAACTTAATCCGTATGGTGTAGGAACTAAAAATTGTACCGCTGATGGTACAATTTACACAAGATAAACTTATTTCAACTGGCCTATAAGTAAAACATATTATTTCCGAAAAAATCAAGTGGTTTTTTTGGAATGTTATTTAAAAGTTCTAAAAAACGAATAGGAAACGACTCATTCCACAACTTGTTTCGGTTTTTATGTTTTTTGCTTCATTTAACAGTTGCAGATATCTGCGCCCGAAAGCAGTTGTGCCGAAATAGGCGTCAAAGTTTGTAACAGGCAGGATAACCCAGTCGGTGTTGTCCTGCTTGTTTGCTATGTAGTACTTGTAAAGCGTAAGTAATACTTCCGGCTTTACACCTTTTGGAGTCGATAATATTAACTGCTCTGTTAATTCAGGCGATAACTCAAAGTCCTTGTTCTGCAGCTCGCCCTGCTCTAATGCGTCTGCAAGGATGTCGTCAAAGTGAATGAGAAAGCTTCCCTGCGTTTTTGATGAATATAGCGGTACCTGATATTGCATAACCTTTTTTCGCCAAGCGGCAGCAAAGCCTTTTAACTTCTCCGGCTTCTTCTGGTCATATTTTGATACCTTGTCAGGATTGTCTTTAATAAACTTAATCGTGTTTTGCACAAAGGTATAAAACCAGCCGTTACCGTTGCTGTCAACAAGCTCCGGAAACTGCTCGTGTAAATACCTAAAATCCGTTTCACTCTGACCTTCTTTTTTCGGTTGGTCAGCTTTTTTATTCGGTACGCTACACCACGCACAAAGCGCCTGTCTTGCACGGCCAATATCCGCCTCTCCGTTTTCAAACATATATCCACGGGCTACAATCGTCAGCACACGGGTCAAACCGATAAACTTTGTGAGCATTTCAAAATTAAACCTGCCGAGATAGGTGTGCTTGTCAGCGGTTTTGTAATCAATTCTTCCTGTATAAGCGAGGAATTCCTCTTTTTCGTTTAGCATTTTTATCTTCCTTCAGTTCATATTCAATGTAGAATAGCAACACATCATAAGCAAACTGCCTCCTTCCGAGAGCAATCGCACATTTTAATGCTGTTCTTCCCGATATATTCATTTTGCGCAGATAATCAGTAACGCAACGCTTGATGTTATGCTCGTAATCAATACCGTCATTGAATTTGTAGCTTCGCATAATATCGTTTATCAATTCGCTTTCCGTATTGTTGCGGAGAGCGTTTTCTTTTCTCTGCTGTGCTGTGTTTCTGTCGTCATAATCGCAGATAATATCGCCAAAGATACGATAACCGTTACACCTGAAATCCGCAAAGAAATCTGTGTAATCAAAGACAGCGTAATTGTCCGAAGAAACAGAATTTTGAATAAAGTCTATTCTTTCCTCATAATCCATCAAATGAAACTGCTGCTCAGTCAGATTTCTGCGCACTTCGGTAATATGCTCTGCACTCATTCCCGCAAACAAACCGTAAAGCTCATCAGCTGTGTATTCCTCTTCTTGCCCTCTTCCAAAGAGAATACGCTCCACATCACTTCTGCGCTTCATATCATTTGTAGCAATACGGCTTATCCTGATACGCCTGTGCGCTTCCTCATAATCCGCAATAACGGATTTCATAAACTCTAAATCAGTAGGATTCAGCTTATCCTTCCAGCCCTTTTCTCTTGCAAACGGGAACAACTCCTCATCGCTTGCAGGGATGGGCTTTAACCTCGGCGTCTGCTTTTCAAGCATTCTTGCAAAATACGGCAGCTTTTCCACATTAGCACTAACGCTGTTCCAATCTGTTGAGGCAAAGAACTTATCTAATTTCTGTTTCTGCGTATTCTCATACCATTGCTTGCTGTCAGCGCTCTTAACAATGTTTTTGTATTGAAGAAAGCTGCTTCGGTCAACCACCTTGCGATTCAGATATTCGGACAAATCAGGCTTGACGCCGCTTTTTGCTGAGTCGATTTCCAATCCTGTTAAGATTTCAAGCGTTTCTGTTTCCTCACGCATTTTCTTACGCTCTGCTTCGCTTTTGCTTTCGTCATAAGCGATAATGCTTCTGTCAAAAGCAGCGTTACAGATTTGACCGATTCTTGCATTAAAGGTATTCTTTACCGTTTCCATACGAGCACGCCAGTCGTTAGCGTCACGCATCAACGGCTCTGCTGATGGTATTTTTAATACGGGATACTGTGCTGTATAACAGTCAAGCTGGCTGTCTGTACCACCGTAGTTTCTTGCAACACATTCGTTCATTAACGGATCTGCGATTGTTTTAATCATATCGCCGTCAAAATCTGCACCACCCAATCGTTCAGGCATAAGCGTTGAGGAATCAACCATAATGACATAGTTGAGGTGGGATAAATACTTCTGTCTGTAATATCCGACCTCCTCCATAGGTCTTGCTACCGCTTCCTCATTTCTTGCAATATGCGGGTTACGGAGTAATACATAGGTGTCGTTTTCGTTGTATTCCGCACAGGGAGCATAGAACTCGCCTTCACGCAGGCGTTCTTGCTCCAACTGAACGGCTAATACATCACTTGAAGTATTTACTATGTGTTTGATGAAATAGATTAAATCGCCGGAAAGATAACGGTTGTCGCCTGCAGCAATTAACCTGCCGATAGCATATTGTTCCAATACCTTCTTTGCCTGATTGTCAAGCTGCTTTGTAAAATGTGATTCATTAATGAAGTTCGGATTTAGTTTTAGTATTTGAGCCCAATCCGGATTTTTCTCATTAATGTAATCAGAACGGAACTTTTCATTTGCCACAAAATCATAATATCGCTGTTCTGTTGCTTTTGTGATCCAATCCCTTTTGTCGTTTGCTGGATTGCTTTCCCAGCCAAGTGGCAAATCGGCAGGACGGAATTCATCGGGCTTTATGGTAGCCGTTACTAAAAACTGATAATTCATTTCCGTAAAGGCAGAGGTTTTTTCTTGGCTTACCTCGGATATATACAGAGAGTGCTGATATTCCTTGCACTTTGCTAAATAGTCAGCCCAAGTCATACCGTTCTGCTCCATCCAGCCGCAGCCTTTGAACATACTTTTTGTCAGGATAATATCCACCTTTTCAAGCGGATGATAGTTGCCCCACATATCCTTAATTACATTTACGCCGAATTCGGCAAGAAAGTTTTTAAAATCAACCTTATGCAGTACGCCTTTAATATATGGCATACGAATTTGGAAAGAGGTGTGCGCTTCTTTAACGGGATAGATTTGGTCGATCTCATTTGCATATTGGAATGAGATTAAGCCCTCTCCGTCAAATTCAGTTACATCAACGTCAGCAAGCTTTTCTACACGCTTGTATTTACGCATAGCATTATCCGTTCCGTCATCCTCAACAGTAATGATATCTACACCATGAACGGTAGTAATGGGATTATCAATAACAATAATTCTGTCGCTGTTCCAGATATCCATATCATTTGTACGAAAACCGTCAGTTAGCATTAAGCCATTGTAGGCGTACAGTTTAGAAAGCTGACACATACCGATTTGCATATCAAGCATTATTCTTTTTCGTACAGGCTCATACAAATCCTCACGGATAAATGACAGTCTTGCATTACGGCTCATACTGGCGGAGCGTTCAAAAGCAATATATCTGTCGGAGCCATAGCCGAAATCTAAACTGATACCTTCAGGACGGAACATATCCTCCGCCATTTTCTGCCAGTCGATATATTTCTTCTGTGTAGGCTGTCTGTCAAACACACGGGAGAAATCGACATATATTAAAACATTACATAGCTCGTTTGCTTTACCGCCAATAATGCTATCATCATTTTCAATAACCTGCTGGATTTGATAAAACAAAGCACAATCATCCTGCGGTGGAGAAGCAGGATTGATACACTTCTTTGTTGCGTTTTCGGACAGGTTAAACTCATAAACGCCGTCGCTATTAAGTTTAGCATTACGCATTATCATACGAGCCGACAGCTCATAAATCTTGTGTTTCATTGAAAAAACTCCTTCATAGATGCATTTTAACACAAAACTAAAACTATTTCAATATATGAATACTGCTCCCACAAATTTGTGCTTTTGGCAGTAAATCTTTATTGAAAGGAGGTTAAATTCTCGTAGCATAGCTACAAAATCATTCGTTGGATGCATCAAAAAATTATTTAGGAGGTTACAAAATGAAAGCATTTAACAATTTGAAAATTATCGGAATTGATCACGGTTACGGTAATATTAAAACCGCTAACCACTGCTTCAAAACAGGCATTGTCGGTTATGATTCCGAGCCGCTTTTTACAAAGGACATGCTTGTTTATGACGGCAGATACTACCTTATCGGCGAAGGGCACAAGGAGTTCTTGGCAGAAAAGCATTTTGACAATGACTATTACTGCCTTACCCTTGTCGCTATCGCAAAGGAGTTAAAAGCAGAAGGCTTAACGGAAGCAGATGTTATCATTGCTGCCGGACTGCCGCTGACTTGGACAAGCGGACAAAAGAAAGAATTTGCGGAATATCTGAAACAAAAGGACAACGTTGAATTTGTGTATCAAGACGTTGAATATCGCATTCACATTGTTGATGTTAAGGTGTATCCGCAGGGATACTCTGCTATTGCTCCGTTTGCTTCTAAGCTCAAAGGCTTATCCGTTCTTGCCGATATTGGTAACGGCACAATGAATACCTTGTACCTTGTAAACGGCAGACCTCAAAGTGGGCAAATGTTTACAGAAAAGTTCGGCACCTATCAATGCACGCTTGCTATCCGTGAAGGCTTTATGCGTGAAACTCGCAGAGAGCTGAACGACATCATTATTGATGAGGTGCTTTGCAACGGTACAGCGGATATTCCCATCAGCGATTTGAACATCATTAAAAGAATCGCTGAAGAATATGTTGCTGATATTTTCCGCAGACTGCGTGAGCACGGTTATGATGAAAACACAATGAAGCTCATTGTTACCGGTGGCGGTGGTTGTCTTATCAAGCATTTTGGAAACATTAATCCTGACAGGGTTGAATTCATTGATGACATTTGCGCAGCGGCAAAAGGATATGAGTATATTGCCGAAATCAAATTGAAAGCGGAACAAACTCATGCAGGATGATTACAGACTTAATCTGCGTTTAAGATTGGATAATCCGAAAGAGAAACAAGCGGCGGAATATTTGCAGTCATTGCAAGGCATATCCCGAAACAAATTTGTTGTTGAAGCCATAATATCTTATATTGAAAAGCAAAACTCAAAAGCGCTGACAATAGACGATATACGGAGTATCTTCAAGGAAGAATTGAAAGCGGTATCCTTTGTTTCGGTTGGTAATGTTACAATGCCGTCAAGAGAATTGACCGAAGAAGAGCAGGCGGAGAATATTCAGAATGTCATTGAGGATTTGAATATGTTCAAATGAGCCAATTTGGCACCAAAAATTCAGTTTCAAAGACAGCTTTGTGCCATTATGGCACAAACTATATGCGGAGCAAAAAAGAGAAAAGTTTGAGGCACGGAAGGAGTTGTTGACAGCCACTTCGTGTCTGTGTCTCATACTTTATCAAGCAGGGCAAAAATATATATTTTTGCCGCACGCCGCAGAGCCCCGTGCATTTCCTTAGGGAAATTCTTTCCCTAAAACCCTTTGCAATTCAAAAATGATTCTTTACTAATGCACTCATTGGGTGTATTCACTTGTTGATTTCAACATGATTTGTTTAATATTTACTCAATACTCTTGACATTTATAGCAGTATTGAGTAAAATATAAACAACGAAGGTGATGTTATGAAATATTATGAAGAGTTTTCAAAGTTTGGCTGCTTTTCCTTTGAGGAAGCTGTGAAGCTGATAGGAACAGAAAAAGCAACCCTGCAAATATTGCACGATTATGTTAAAAAAGAATATATCGCCAAGGTACGCAAGGGTTTGTATGTAGCACTCAGTATGGTTGACGGCGAGCCTGTGGCAAACAAGTTTGTCATAGCCTCAAAGCTCAGCGATTCTGCAGCAATATCACATCATTCTGCTTTTGAGTATTACGGCTATGCTAATCAGGTGTCATACGAGGTTACTGTTTCTTCAAAAAGCCGTTTTAATCCTTTTGAGTTTAACGGTATAAGCTATGAGAGAACGGCACCGAGCATATCGCAGGGCGTTAATCGTAATGCTGACGGTGTTTCTGTTACGGATATAGAGCGAACCGTCCTTGATTCAATAAATGATTTTGAAAACAATATGGGCTTTGAGGAGCTAATACAATGTATAACCTCTATACCGATATTAAACGAGGACAAAATGCTCCGCTATCTTGAGGAATATAACAAATGCTTTTTGTATCAAAAAACAGGATATATCTTCTCAATGCTGCAAAATGAATTCGGCATAAGTGACAGCTTTCTGAAAACATGTAAAATGAAATCAGGCAGCAGTTCCCGCTATCTTGTGAAAGGGACTCGTGGCGGTCAAACAGATTTTAATAACTACTGGCATTTAACTATGCCTAAAAACTATTGGCAAAATATAACAGGTGGAGGTGACATCAATGCCATCATATAACAAACAGCTACTTGCCGAAAAGGCAAAGGAATTATCCGTAGTCAGAGATACGCTTGAAAAGGTTATGAGGCTGAGAGATATTCTCGCCTTCTTTGACAGCTCCGAATTACTGAGCGACAGTCTTGCCTTAAAGGGCGGAACAGCAATTAATCTTATCTTCTTCGATTTGCCTCGTCTTTCCGTTGATATTGACCTTGATTTTTGCGTTAATCTTTCAAGAAAAGAAATGATGGAAAAGCGTGAAAGAATTGGAGAGCTGATTGGAAAGTATATGACCGCCGAGGGATATGCGAAAAGTCCGAAGTCAAAGACACCGCATAGTCTTGACTCATTTGTGTATTCATATACCAATGCCGCCGGTATTACGGATAATATCAAAATCGAAATTAATTATTCGCTTCGCTCTCATGTTCTGCCGACGGAGAAAAGAGAAATCAAATCGGAGGTGTTTGACGGCAGTTTTAAGGTTAACACGGTTTCCCCGATTGAGATTTACGCAAGTAAAACAGTTGCCCTGCTTACAAGAGCAGCCGCAAGAGATTTGTATGACCTCAACTATATGATTCGTTACGGATTATTCAGTGATAACGAGTTGGAGTTATACAGAAAATGCGTTATCTTTTATCTTGCTGTTGCAACGCAAACGCCGCCGTTAGAACTTGATTATTCGTCCATAGATGGAATTACGGCTCACAAAATAAAAACAGACTTGAAGCCTGTAATCAGAGTAAAGGATGAATTTGAGTTAGACGAAGCAAAGAAAACCGTAACGGAATTCTTAAAACAGAATCTGTATATTACGGAACAAGAACAACAATTCTTGAAGAAGTTTAAGAAAGGTTATTACAAGCCTGAATTACTGTTTGATGATGAGGATACGCTTAGTCGTATCAAAAATCATCCAATGGCAATTTGGAAAACGAATAATAACCTTGATATTTCTGCAAGATAATAAGTAACTTTATTCAAATATGTGCTTTGTGTATATTGGAGGATATTATGAAAATAACTGAAACCGATACTCATTATGATGAAGCTGTATTACCAAGATATCTAAAAGTATCATTAAATAAAATGAAGAAAGCACTTCAATTAATGGATAGTGGGAAGAAATATCTTCATTACGATTGTGATTATTGTGAATTACAAAGCGATATTAATTGTGCTGAGGTAGATGGTGATATATCGCCTGACCAAGCGTGGTATCTTCGCAGTAAATATCTTGGCATAACCAAAGAGCATATTGAGCAATAACAAAACAAAAAACATTATGAGCCGATGAGCGTAAAAAGTTCATCGGCTCTTTTTGTATTTATGGAGGTAAAATTATGGAAAATAAATCAAAACAAAAGCAACCGGGAATATATTTCACGGTTACGGAAAAAGAAAAGCGCAGAATTAAGCGTAATGCTGAAAGCTGCGGACTGAAGCAAAGTGAATATATTCGTCAAAGGGCGTTGGGCTTTGCACCGAAAGCGGTGCCGCCTGACGCCTTTTATTATTTCTGCGAGAAATTAGACAAACTGTGTGAAGAACCATTTTCTTCAGAGATTAATTCAGTTGCTTTATATTTACTTGCAGAAATTGAGCAAGAATTGATTAGACCTGACAAGGAGGTGCTACCGTGGCAACCACAGGCTTCTGGCCCGTTAGAGGACGGTTAAAGGATGTTTTGACTTATGCTGAAAATCCCGACAAAACTATGGAGCAGAAATTTCTTGACGAGGACTTGTATGCTACGCTGAAATATGCTTCTAACAGCGAAAAGACTGACGAGCAGATGTATGTGTCGGGTATTAACTGCTCAAAGCACCGAGCTTATGAGGAAATGTGCGCTGTTAAAAAGCGCTTCGGCGAGCGTGGCAGTGTTGTTGCTTATCACGGTTATCAGAGCTTTCGTGCAGGAGAGCTAACACCGCAAGAAGCATATGAAATCGGTATTGAAACGGCAAGGCGTATGTGGGGCGACAGATTTCAGGTTGTGGTTACTACCCATCTAAATACGGACAAGCTTCATAACCACTTTGTGATAAACAGCACTTCTTTCAAAGACGGCAAGAAATACCGTAATAAAATTGGTGACCATAATGAACTTCGTAGGGTATCTGATGAAATATGCAGAAGCCGTGAACTGTCCGTATTGGAAAACGCTCCGTTTTACGGCGGCAACAAGAAGGAATACTGGCTGAAAAAGAACGGTATTATCACACACCGAGATATGCTGCGGCACGATGTGGACGAGGCACTTGCAAATACTGTTTTCGTCGCTGATTTTAAGGCATATATGGAATGTATCGGCTACCGCTTTGTCAAAGACTTCCGTTATGATCATCCTGCTGTTATCACGCCCGACTGGAAAAGGGCTGTTCGTATTGACAGTCTTGGCAAAAATTATACCAAAGCGGCTATCCGGGAACGGTTAGACCAACATCATAAAGAGGTAGGCTTCCGCTTAATCCGTGTACCCGACAGAAAACCAAGACAGTATTTCTTCCTGATTTATCATTACAGGAAAAGTGAGCCAGATTTGATTACTGCGTTATTTGAACTAATGCTAACCATTATCAAGATGTGCAGGGGTGATAACGTTGACCGAACCGAGCCACTTCCCATTTCACCCGAAATGCGAGTAGAGGTGCAAAAATTAGATAAGACGCTTGAAGAATACCATTTCCTCCGTGAACACAACATTGTGACCACGGAGGATTTTTCTGTTTGCAGAGAAAAAATTGAAAGCCTGATGAATGAGTATATCGAGGAGCGTCAGCATATACGCAACAAAATCAGACGAGCAAAAACTCCTGAACAGGAGCGCATACTCAAAGCGAAGGGCAAGGCGCTTACAGCCGAGTATATTACTCCATTAAGAAAAGAACTGAAGATATGTGACCGCATAGCAGAGAGAGCGCCAAGACTCCGTGAGCTTATGGAACAGGAGCTGGCTCTTGAGGAAGGACGCTTCCCAACCAAACTCAAAAACAGACGCAACAAACAGATTATTTTCAACGAAAGGAATTATGAACGATGAAAAACATTTCAATTAACAAAATCCACCCGTTTGAGGGACACCCGTACAAGGTCCTTGATAACGAGGAAATGAACAACTTAACAAAGAGCGTACAAGAATACGGTATTATGTCGCCGCTTATCCTACGACCTCTTGAAAACAAAACCGATGAGTATGAAATCATATCGGGACACCGTCGCTTCCGTGCAGCACAGAAGGCAGGACTTACCGAGGTTTCTGCCTATATTTATGCCGTAAACAGAGATGAGGGAGCCATTATGCTTGTAGACAGCAATCTGCACCGTGAGCACATTCTGCCGAGTGAAAAGGCATTTGCTTATAAGCTGAAAATGGAAGCAATGAAAAATCAGGGAAAGCGCAGTGATTTAACTTTGTCGCAAGTTGCGACAAAGTTGGATACTGCTGCCGAGATAGGCAAAGCCGCAAATGAAAGCAGAGACCAAGTGTTCAGATATATCCGTCTAACCTATCTTATCCCCGAGCTGCTTGACCTTATGGATGAGGGTAAGATTGCGTTTTCGGTAGGTGTTGAGCTTTCGTATCTTGATGACAATGTGCAATATGCACTTCTTGAAATCATTGAGCGTGATAATTGCACGCCGTCATATTCGCAGGCATTTCATATGCACAAGGCTATGCGTGAGCGTAGGCTGACAATGGAGTATATTGAAGAACTTATGTCGCAGGAGAAAGCAAATCAGCGTGAAACGATAAAGCTTTCCTCCGAGCGTATTCGCTCCTATGTGCCGCAAAAGTACAACGCAAAGCAGACCGAGGACTATATTATCAAAGCCCTTGAGCATTACCAGCGTTATCTGAAACGACAGCGAGAACAGGATTGGGGGGCTCGATGATATGGCAGAAATTAACACTAACCTTTCTGCTGTTGAGGCACCTCAGCAGATTTCGTTTTCAATCGAGGATAACAACACCGTTTACGATGTCAGCGCTGATTTCTCGCTTGAAGGGAAAGAATCGCTGCTGACGCAGTTAAAGAAACTGATTTTAGAATCGGCATAATTGAAATATGTGCATTGAGGGTAGTATATTGTATATATGCTACTCTCGGTGCACAGAAAGGAGTTTAAATGTTAAGAACCGAGAATAAAAACAAAATCACGGCATTATACTGCCGTCTTTCTCAGGATGATGGCATTGATATGGAGAGCAACTCCATATCAAATCAGAGAAAAATATTACAGGAATATGCCGATTCTAACGGCATAACGAACATTATGTTCTTTGCTGATGATGGTTATACGGGAACAGATTTCAACCGCCCTGACTTTCAGCGTATGGAAGCTATGATAGAGCGAGGCGAAATCGGTACGGTCATTGTAAAAGACTTATCCCGTTTTGCCCGTAACTATATTGAAGCCGGCAATTATCTTGAAGTTAAGTATCCTTCCCTCGGCGTTCAGTTTATCGCTATCAAAGAAAATGTTGACACCATTAAGGGAACGGGTATGGAAATGATGCCCTTTTACAACATCTTTAACGAATGGCACGCCGCTGAAACAAGCAAAAAGATACACGAGGTTTGGAAAATCAAAGCATCCGAAGGCAAGCGTGTTTCTTCTGCTGTTCCTTACGGATATATGAAATCGCCCGATAATCACGAGCAATGGATTATTGACGAGGAAGCAGCAAAGGTAGTACGCCACATATTCGATTTATGCCTGCAAGGACTGGGTATCGGCAAGATTGCTTCACAGCTTGAGCGCGAAGAGATACTCAACCCCACGGCTTACTGGCTATCAAAAGGCGTTAAAACAAGGAATACCCTGAATGTGCCGCCGTGTCGTTGGGGTGCTTCTACAATTAGAGGTACATTGGAAAACATTCAATATACAGGCTGCACAGTAAATTTCAAAACCACAACCGTCAGCTACAAGGTGCACGACCGTGTTTATAATCCCAAAGAGGATTGGCAAATTATTCCTGACACACAGGAGGCGATTATTGATATGGAAACCTTTAACAGAGTACAGGAAATACGAAGTCATCGCCGCCGACACACCTCAACTGGCAGAAAAAGCATTTACACAAGCAAGATGTTCTGCGGCGACTGTGGTGCAAAGATGTATTTCTGTGCTGCAAAATCCATACCTGACAAAAATGTATTCTTCCGTTGTTCCGAATACAAGGAAAACAAAGGCAAATGTTCCATTCATCACATCCGTGAAACGGCGGTCAATGAGATTGTAACCAAAGCCGTCAAAGAGGTTGTGAAATATGTTACGGAATATGAGCCTGTTTTCCTTTATATGTACGCAAAGAAGCACAATGAAGAAATGCTGACAAATATAAGGCTGACCAAACTGCGTATTGAACAATCAGAAAAGCGGATGCAGGAGCTTAATCAACTGATTATGAAGGTGTATGAGGATCATGTGCTCGGCAATTTACCTGACGCAAGGTACAAAATGATGGCTGCAAATTATGAAGCGGAGCAGGAAAAGCTTTCAAAGCAGATGGAAATGGATAAGGCAACGCTGGCAAAAGCAGAGCAAACCACTGTTGATGTTAAATCCTTTTTGAAGGTTATCCGTAATTACACTGACATTGAACAACTTGATGAAAAGATGGTCAACACGCTTATTTCAAAGATTGAGGTATTTAACAAAGTGAAAATTGACGATAAATATCACATCCCCGTCAAGGTTCACTTCACCGCTGTCGGCATTATTGATATTCCGAGCGAAAAGGAGATTAAGAAGATAATGGCGGAAATACAAGCAAATCCCGGGTTATTGAAAACAGCATAAAAATAGGTGTAGCCGTTACGACTACACCTATACATATTATATTGTCTGTCCTTTAGAACACGTGACAGAAGCTGCGCACAAAAAACGTAGCTCCAACTGTCGCCAAACAATTATACAAATAAGCACGCCAAAAACAGCAGCATTACTTTTAGAGCATACATTTTTATCAATATAAAAAAAGTATGCTGCTATTCTTGGCTGAAAAAATGCTTATTATTCACTTGTATAATTATTTGGCAATAACATTTTATCACTAATCATATTATTAGTCAACAAAAAAGACGAGCACCGGAGTGCCCGTCTTTAGTGGCTATTTATTTAAAAAATCTTCAATGAACTTTATTTGTTTCTCAACGCTTTTTTCACCTGTGCCGCCCTGTGAAATCCGCTTTTCAACGCAGGTTTCGAGCTTTATTTCCGAATACAAATCGCTTTCAAATACGTCGGAAAGCTTTTTGTATTCCTCTATCGGAAGACTGTCAAGCACGGTCTTTTTTTCAATGCAAAGAGCGACTGTTTGGCCGACTGTTTTATAAGCCGAGCGAAACGGCACGCCCTTTTTGACAAGGTAATCCGCAAGGTCCGTTGCGTTTATAAAGCCCTCCTGCGCCGCCTTATACATATTGTCTTTAAGAACGGTCATTGTTTCTATCATCTGCGCGGCAATTGTAAGGCACATAAGGGCGGTTTCAAATGCGTCGAAAATTGCCTCCTTATCCTCCTGCATATCCTTATTATAGGCGAGGGGAAGTCCCTTGAGTACTGTGAGCATTGTTACAAGGTCGCCGTAGACCCTGCCCGTTTTTCCGCGAATAAGCTCCGCCATATCGGGATTCTTTTTCTGCGGCATAATGCTTGAGCCCGTTGTAAAGGAGTCGTCAAGCTCAACAAATTTGAATTCCCAGCTTGACCAGAGGATAATTTCTTCCGAAAGCCTTGAAAGGTGCATCATAAGAATTGACAGAGCAGAAAGCAGCTCAACGCAGAAATCCCTGTCTGAAACGCCGTCAACGGAATTGAGAACAACTCCGTCAAAGCCCAGCTTTTCCGCCGTCATTTCGCGGTCTGTGTCATAGGTCGTACCCGAAAGAGCGCAGCAGCCGAGCGGCGAATAATTCATACGCTTTTTTGCGTCCTCAAGCCTGTCAAAATCCCTTGTGAGCATAAATGCATAGCTTAAAAGGTGGTGGGCAAATGTAATCGGCTGGGCGCGCTGAAGGTGGGTGTAACCGGGCATAACCGTTTTTGTATTTTCTTTTGCCTTTTGAAGAAGAGAAGTTATAAGTGAAAGGATGAGCTTTTTGGTCTCGTCCGTTTTATCCCGAAGATAAAGCCTTATGTCCGTAGCCACCTGGTCGTTACGGCTGCGCGCGGTGTGAAGTCGTTTACCTGTGTCGCCCAGTCGCTTTGTCAGCTCCTGCTCGACAAACATATGAATATCCTCCGCGCCGTTTGTAAACGTCAGAACGCCGTTTTCAATATCCGAAAGTATATCGGAAAGCGTGTCAATGATTTTTTCGCTCTCCTCTGACGGGATAATACCCTTTGCGCCGAGCATTGAAGCGTGCGCTATGGAGCCTTCAATATCCTGTTTATACATTTTGCAGTCGAATTTCAAAGAGGAGTTGAAGTCGTCCGCAGCTTTGTCCAATTCCTTTGAAAACCTGCCTGCCCACATTTTTTTCATAATACTACCAACTTTTAAATACTGTTTTTTGCCTTCATTTTTGCGCCCACTTCAATCGGAAGCCCGTAAAGCTTAATGAAGCCTGCGCTGTCAGCCTGATTATATACCTCGTCCTCGTCAAAGGTTGCGATTTCCCCGTCATAAAGCGAATAGGGCGAGGTGATGGAGGAGTTTATGATGTTGCCCTTATAGAGCTTCAGTTTTACGTCGCCCGTAACCGTTTTTTGGGTTTCCTTTACGAACGCAAGAATTGCCTGAGTAAGGGGAGTGAACCACTGGGCGTTATAAACGAGTTCGCCTAGCTTCTGGGCGACAGTTGATTTAAAATGCATTGTTTCCTTGTCAAGACAAATCGTTTCAAGCGCCGAGTGAGCCTTGTAGAGAATAGTGCCGCCGGGTGTTTCGTAAAGTCCGCGGCTCTTCATTCCGACAAGTCGGTTTTCAACTATGTCAAGAAGTCCTATGCCGTTTTCACCGCCGAGCTTATTAAGAAGCGTAACAAGCTCAACCGAGCCCATCTCTTTGCCGTCAACAGCTGTGGGTATACCCTTTTCAAAATGAACCGTAACATAGGTCGGTTTATCGGGAGCCATTTCCGGAGAAACGCTCATCTCAAGAAATCCCTCTTTGTTATAAGTCGGCTCGTTTGCAGGGTCCTCAAGGTCGAGCCCCTCGTGTGAAAGGTGCCAGATGTTTTTGTCCTTTGAATAATTTGTTTCCCTGTTTATGCGAAGCGGAATGTTATGCTTTTCTGCATATTCGATTTCCTCTTCACGCGATTTTATATCCCATTCACGCCAGGGCGCGATAATCGGCATATTGGGTAAAAGAGCCTTTATTGCAAGCTCAAAACGGACCTGGTCATTGCCCTTTCCCGTACAGCCGTGACAGATAGCGTCCGCGTTCTCCTTTACCGCGATTTCGGCAATTCTTTTTGCTATCGGAGGACGCGCGCAAGCCGTGCCCAAGGGATAGTCCTCATAAAGCGCGCCTGCCTGAACGCAGGGGAAGGCATATTCTTCAAGGAATTCCTTTGTCAAATCCTCAATATATAGTTTTGAAGCGCCCGTCTTAATCGCTTTTTCTTCGAGTCCGTCAAGCTCCGTTCCCTGACCGACATTGCCCGAAACGGCAATAACCTCGCAATTATTGTAGTTCTCTTTAAGCCACGGGATGATAATTGACGTATCAAGTCCTCCCGAGTAGGCGAGCACAACCTTTTTGATTTTTGACTTATCCATAATGTAAAACCTCCGGGACATCAGGAATATTGTGTATAATTATGCAATAAATTATGTATATTGTCAAGTAAAAAATGCAAAAATATGTATAAAATTGAATAATTTATGTAAAATATACATTTTAAATACAAAATCGCGCCGCCGTATTGTAAATAAAATGAAAAAGTGGTATAATATCTTTCTAAATAAATTAAAGGGGTGAACGTATGGAATATTTTCAGACCTTTTTAAACCATATAGTTGATCAGCTTCCCATGATTTTAAGAATCGTGGTTGCCTGTCTTTGCGGCGCGGCGATAGGTTACGAGCGCTCCGTAAGGCAAAAGGATGCCGGCATACGTACCCATATTATAGTTGCTTTAGGCTCGGCGCTTATGATGATAGTTTCAAAGTACGGCTTCTTCGATGTTGTAAAATTTGACGGAATAAGCCTTGACGCTTCCCGAATTGCGGCGAATATCATTACGGGTATTTCTTTCCTCGGCGCAGGCGTTATATTTGTTCGTAACGCTTCCATTAAGGGACTTACCACCGCCGCAGGCATCTGGGCGACCTCGGGCGTCGGAATTGCCATAGGCTCGGGTATGTATCTTATAGGTATTCTTTCGGCAGTGCTTATGATAATTATCCAAATTGTTCTTCATAAGTATCTTCATCATATTGACAACACCGTTATAAATGAAATAAAGGTTACGCTTTCGGGCGGTAACGCTTCAATTGACAAGTTTGTGGAGCTGCTTGAAAAGCATAATATTAAGGTTCAAAGCTACAGCTTCACAAGGGACAAGGACGACACGGTTTCGTTTATACTGCTTGTCAGGACCGACGCGGACGACGTCAATTTCAATAAGACAATTGATTATATAAGAGATGACGACTGCGTACTAAGCCTTTCAATTGATGACGTAACGCTGTAAAAAAATAATTTTTTTAGGGGTGCATTCAGTCGGATGCGCCCTTATTTTTATATAGTTTTTTCTCATATTTTTGCGGATTTTGTGTATTGTGCATAATAAACAACAAAATGCAAAATTCTTTGTGCAAAATGCTTGACAAATGAAAATATGGTGCTATACTGAAGCCGAAATCCGAAATAAAGGAGATGAGAAAAATGACAGTAGGTCAGGCTACATTTGAACTTGAGCAGGAGCTCGTCGAAGAACTTTCTCATTCAAAGCTCAGTTGGCACAGCTTCTGGCAGGGCATTAAGCTTTTCGCCATCACAAGAGGTTAAAAGCCCAAACCCGAAAATCACCGCGAAAGCGGTTTATATATAAAAACCGTTCGGCATTGACTTTTTAAGTCGGTGCCGTTTTTGCATAAAAAGTTGAATATAAAAATAAATTGTGCTAAAATAAAAAGAAATATTTTTTCGGGGTGATAATATGGTAAACGATAAAATGTATGAGCTTGGCTCAAAACGTTCGGTAATCCGTGAAATATTTGAATATGCAAAGAAAAGGGCTTCTGAAATCGGAAGCGAAAATATTTTCGATTTCAGTATCGGAAATCCGAGCGTCCCTGCTCCCGACTGCGTAAACGAAACACTTATTGACCTTATTAAAAACGAGAATTCCGTAAAGCTTCACGGCTATTCCTCCGCGCAGGGTGACGCCTCGGTAAGAAAAATTATTGCGGATTATATCAATAAGCGCTTCGGCACAACCGTTTCGGGCGACAATATTTATATGACGACGGGCGCAGCGGCAGCGTTGAGCATAGTTTTAAAATCCGTTGCAACCGAAAACAGCGAATATATCACCTTTGCTCCCTATTTTACCGAGTACAAGGTTTTTGTTGAAGCAACGGGCAGTAAGCTTGTAGTGCTTCCTTCTGAAGAAAAAACCTTTGATATGGATTTTGACGCGCTTGAAAATGCAATAAACGAAAATACCAAGGCGGTAATTATCAATTCTCCGAATAATCCGTCAGGCGTTGTGTATCCCGAAAAGAGCATTATCCGCCTTTCCGAAATACTTAAAAAGTACTCCGAAAAATATAACCATATTATCTACCTTATTGCGGATGAGCCGTACAGGGAGTTAGTTTATGACGGAATAGACGTGCCCTATCCGATTTGCTATTACGATAACACCTTTGTCTGCTATTCTTACAGTAAATCCCTTTCGCTTCCCGGTGAGAGGATAGGCTATATCTGCGTTTCCGACAGAATGGAAAACTGGCAGACCCACTACGCCGCAGTCTGCGGAGCAGGCAGGGCGTTAGGCTACGTTTGCGCAACGACTCTTTTCCAGTTTCTTGCGGCAAAATGTGTTGATAAAACGAGCGACGTTTCAATTTATAAAAAGAACAGGGATATGCTTTATAACGCTTTAAGCGAATACGGCTATGAATGCGTACATCCCGACGGCGCATTCTATCTGTTTATGAAAGCACTTGAAGATGACGCTTACGCCTTTTGCGAAAAAGCGAAAAAATATGAGCTTCTTTTAGTGCCGGGCGACGATTTCGGATGTCCGGGGTATGTGAGAATTGCTTACTGTGTTCAGCCCTCGCAAATTGAAAGGGCTTTGCCGTCATTCAAAAAACTTATTGAGGAATATAATAAATAATTATGGTTGATTTAACTTTAATCGGAACGGGCGGACTTAAACCGCTTCCCGACAGGGCGCTTGCAAGCGTTTTTCTTCGCTGTAACGGAAAGACGATTCTTTTCGACTGCGGCGAGGGTACCCAGTCGGCTGCGGCGAAGGCTTCCGTCAACCTGATGAATACGGATATAATCGCCCTGACCCATTTTCACGGCGACCATATTTTCGGGCTTCCGGGACTTTTACAGACCTTGCAGGTAATGGAGAGGACCGCACCTCTTGTCATACTCGGTCCAAAGGGCATACATTCCGCTCTTGAGCCGCTTATGAAGGCGGCAGGAGACCTGCCCTATGAGGTAAGTCTTATAGAGCCGGCGAGCGAGGATATTAAACTGAATACGCTTGTACCCGAATTTCCGCCCCTTGCAACACTGACCTCGTTTGCGACTAATCACAGGGTCCCGAGTCTCGGATATGTTTTCACCCTTGAAAGAATGGGAAAATTTAATCCTGAAAAAGCGAAAGAGCTTAATATACCCGTTAATCTTTGGAGTGAGCTTCAAAAGGGCAACAGCGTTGAAACCGAAGGCGGCGTTGTAACTCCCGAAACGGTGCTCGGTGAAAAACGCAAGGGTATTAAAGTCGTTATCACGGGTGACACTGCCGAATGCGAAAATCTTGTCACTTATTCCGGAAATGCTGATTTGCTTATAAGCGAAGCGACCTTCGGTGAAAATGAACAAACCTCTCTTGCCGCCGAAAGGGGACATATGACCTTCTGCGTTGCGGCAAAAATTGCGAAAAAGGCGAATGTTAAAAAACTCTGTCTTACTCATTTTTCACCCCGTGTTGTCGAGCCTGAAGAATACCTCCCCAACGCAACGGATATTTTTGAAAACACAGTCTGCGGCGTTGACGGTATGAAATTCACTCTTGATTTTGAGGACTGACAAGACGGCAATCCGTAACGGGTTGCCGTCTTTATAATACATATTATAAATAAATCAAAAAAACTCTTGACTTGTCTTGACAGATGTGTTATATTATCTTCACCTCTAAAAGAGGGCTTTATTTTTGTGCTTAAAAATAATATTCCGTTTTTAAGTATGTATAGGGTTGAACCTCTTTACCGAGGTAGGCAGTTTATTTAGGAGGTGCCGAAATGAGAGTAAAGGTAACTTTAGCTTGCACGGAGTGCAAACAGAGAAACTACAACACAATGAAAAACAAAAAGAACACTCCCGACAGGTTGGAGATGAACAAGTATTGCAGATTCTGCAAGAAGCACACTCTCCACAGAGAAACAAAGTAAGTTTAGGAGGTAAGAAAATGGCTGACGAAAAGAAAAACGAAGTCGTTAAGAAAACCGCCGAAACTGCTAAAAGGGATAAGAAAAACAAGCCTAAGAAAGAGGGCAACGTTTTTTCACGCGCCTGGAAGAGAATTAAAAAGTTCTTCAAGGATGAAAAGGGCGAGTGCAAAAAGGTTGTATGGCCCAGCGCCGCAACAGTTGTTAAAAGCTCTCTTGTCGTTCTGGCTGTTGTTGCTCTTACAACAGTTGTTATCTTCGCGTTTGACAGAGGTCTGTCCGCTTTGCTTCAGCTTCTTGTCGGCTTGGCGAACGGCGGTGAAACCGCAGAAGAGGCAGCGGCTGCAACGAGCGGAATGATTAGCGCATTTTTCGGCTTTTAATTGGAGGTAAAAAATGGCTGATATCTCCAGATGGTATGTTGTTCATACCTATTCAGGCTATGAAAATAAGGTTATGACAAACATTGAAAAGTTTGTCGAAAACAGGGGTATGCAGGATTATATCCTTGAGGTCAAGGTTCCTACCGAAACCGTTACCGAAATTAAGGACGACGGAACGAAGAAGGAAGTTGAGCGCAAGTCGTATCCCGGTTATGTAATGGTTAAGCTTGCCGTCTTTGAAAACGAGGACACCGGCGAACTTGAAATGACGGATGATACTTGGTATCTTATTCGAAATACAAGGGGCGTCACCGGCTTTGTCGGTCCGGAAAGCAAGCCCGTACCGCTGACGGATGAAGAGGTTAAGGCTCTCGGCGTTGAAAAACGCATTGTTGAGGTTAACTATGAGGTCGGCGATATGGTCCAGATTGTTGACGGCCCGTTTGAGGGCGTACTGGGCGTTGTAAATTCAATTGACACCGAAGCAGGTAACGTCAATGTCACTATTTCAATGCTCGGAAGAGAGACTCCCGTTGATCTTGAGCTTGATCAGGTTGAGGCTCTTGAAAAATAAAAATCGGTATTAAGCGTAACTACGCTTTTTATAGTGTGCTTTTGGCATACTGTGGGAGGGATGAAAGCAAAAATTCATTCCGCCGTTACCACGAATTTTGGAGGTGCAAAAAATGGCTCAGAAAATTAAAGGTTACATTAAGTTGCAGATTCCTGCCGGCAAAGCGACTCCCGCTCCGCCCGTAGGTCCCGCGCTTGGTCAGTACGGTGTCAACATTATGGCGTTCACCAAGGAGTTCAATGAGCGTACTAAGAACGATATGGGACTTATCATCCCCGTTGTTATTACGGTATTCGCTGACGGAAGCTTCACTTTTATCACAAAGACTCCGCCTGCTGCAGTCCTTATTAAAAAGGCTTGCAACATCGAAAAGGCTTCAGGCGTTCCGAACAGAACCAAGGTTGCAACAATCACCAGTGAGCAGATCAGAAAAATCGCAGAGCAGAAAATGCCCGACCTTAACGCGGCAAACATTGAATCGGCTATGAGTATGATCGCCGGTACAGCACGCAGCATGGGCATCACTGTTACAGATTGATGCTCCCTGTGGGAGGAAAAATCCGATTAACCACATTTATTGGGAGGAAAATTAAATGAAACACGGAAAAAATTATGTCGAGAGCGCAAAGCTTATCGACAAGACAAAGCAATATGACGCTAATGAGGCTCTTGACCTTTGCGTTAAGACCGCAAAAGCAAAGTTTGACGAAACAGTTGAGGTTCACGTTCGTCTCGGCGTTGACTCCCGTCACGCTGACCAGCAGGTAAGAGGCGCCGTCGTACTTCCCAACGGTACAGGTAAGACTGTAAGAGTTGCTGTTTTCGCAAAAGGCGACGCTGCAAAGGCTGCTGAAGAGGCTGGCGCTGAAATCGTAGGCGCTGAAGACCTTCTTCAGAAGATTCAGGGTGAAAACTTCCTTGATTTCGACGTTTGTATCGCGTCTCCCGATATGATGGGTCTTGTAGGTCGTTTAGGTAAGGTTCTCGGACCGAGAGGTCTTATGCCTTCACCCAAGGCAGGTACTGTTACACCCGACGTTGCCAAGGCTGTTACAGAAGCTAAGGCTGGTAAAATCGAGTACCGTCTTGACAAGACTAATATCATCCACTGCCCGATAGGCAAGGCTTCCTTCGGAACCGAAAAGCTTCAGGAGAACTTTGACACTCTCCTTGACGCTATCATCAAGGCAAAGCCCGCTGCTGCAAAGGGTCAGTACATCAAGTCCTGTGTTGTTGCAACAACAATGGGCCCCGGCGTTAAAATCAACGCTAACAAGCTTACAGCGGCTTCAACAGCTGAAAACTAATTTAATGCTTGACAGAGTTAATGCTCTGTGATAGTATAATAACGCTTGCCGAAGACAGTAGGTTCAGTTTCGACTGTATAATGGCTTTTCGCCGCCCACCGAGGAAAGGATTTACTACTTAATTAGTATTATTCTGCTCTTCCTGTCTTTGTCGGGGAGAGCAGTTTTATATGTAAAAATTGTTTCTCATAAGCAAGCGAAAATTTCATAAGAGATGGAGGTGAATTCGTTTGCCAAGTGAGAAGATTTTAGAGTTGAAGAAGCAGCAGGTTGCCGCTCTTAAGGAGAAAATTGACGCTTCCTGCGCCGGTGTTGTTGTCAGCTATCAGGGTATCAACGTTGCGGATGATACAAAGCTTCGTAAAGAGCTTCGTGAAGCAGGCGTAGATTACGCAGTAGTTAAGAACACACTTCTTCATCTTGCTGTTGACGGTACTTCGCTTCAGGGTATGGATGACGTACTTGCAGGTACAACCGCCCTTGCAGTATCAAATGACGATTACGTTGCAGCAGCAAGAATTTTAGGTAAGTTTGCAAAAGCAAATCCCTATTTTGAACTTAAGTCAGGTTATCTCGACGGCGAGCTTATTTCAAAGGAAAAGCTCGTAGAGCTCTCAATGCTCCCGTCAAGAGAGATTTTGCTTGCTACAGTTCTCAACGCTTTCAATGCTCCTATCGCTTCTTTCGCCCGTGCTATTCAGGCAATAGTCGACAAGTCGGGTGAGGAGGTTCCCGCAGCTGAAGAGGCTGCTCCCGTAGAGGAGGCTGCTCCTGCTGAGGAGGTAAAGGAGGAAGCTGCTGCTGAAGAAACAGCAGAGGCTCCGGTTGAGGAAGCACCCGCGGCTGAAGAAACCGCAGAATAATTAAAAAATTACTTTATATTTATTGGAGGAAATAAAAATGGCATCAGAAAAGATCGCTGCTCTCATTGAAGAGATTAAGGCACTTTCCGTTCTTGAGCTTTCAGAGCTCGTACATGCAGTAGAAGATGAATTCGGCGTATCCGCAGCAGCAGCAGTTGCAGTAGCAGCTCCGGCAGCAGACGGCGGCGCAGCAGCAGAAGAGAAGACAGAGTTTGACGTAGTTCTTACAGAAATCGGCGCAAACAAGATCGCTGTTATCAAGGCAGTTCGTGAGCTCACAGGTCTTGGTCTTCAGGAAGCTAAGGCAGCTGTTGACGCAGCTCCCAAGGCTATCAAGGAAGGCGTTTCCAAGGACGACGCTGAAGCAGCTAAGGCAAAGCTTGAAGAAGCAGGCGCCAAGGTTGAACTTAAATAAGTTAATTCCTAACTTAAATAAAAGCACATCCGTAACTGAACTGCCCCATATTGAGCAGACAGCACAAAAAAGACTACTTGACGTAGAAT
>CAKZZS010000037.1 GCA_937884975.1 uncultured Clostridia bacterium
AAGAAATGAATAAACGTATGACTTTATTAAATGAAAACATTCTCATTTCTACTGGGCTGATGATGTTTTCATTTAATAAAGTCATACGTTTATTCATTTCTTCGTTAACGTCAACTAATACACTGTCATCCCATTCAAACGATACTTCATAATCGCCCTGCGGTGCAAGGTTATATAGGGTCGCATATTTATCCATAACGCGTACAACGTCCTTTAAGCACCTTTCAAGTGCTTTCTGATTATCCGCTATGGTGGAATATGACCGCTGCCGTAAAATGCGTAATTCGGTAGCTGTACGCGCCTCGGACGTGACATCTGCGAGCGTACCGCGGGAAAGTCCGATAACGTCCTCTATGCGCTGTAGTATCTGATTAAGACCGTTTATAAGAGACGCGTCACGGATCGCAGGAGAAAACACATTATAGTTGTTATCCTGTCCGGTATCGACTCCGCGGAATAAGCGCTCATCAAGCTGCGGCATTTCTTTTCTTGAGCTGTCGTTCGCCGCCTGTTTTAAGGTCGTAGGGTCAACGTCAATTGCAAGCTCCGATCCCTTAAATTCCCACATTAAACGGGAATACTGTTCATCCGCGTCCCGTATAAGGTCACACGCCTTGCTGTAAACCGACGCGCCCATAGGACTGTCAACATCAACATTGTTTGCTGCCGCCGCCTTGAACCAACCGAACATCTGCCCCTCGGACTTCTTGACAGTAGCCTCCGGCTCAAGCTGGGACCACATTTCAACCTCAGAAAGTGCAACCTCATTACCGATGCTGTTTTTGTCCTGCGATTTAAACGCACGTTGTGTGATCTTTACACTATCTCCCTCGACAACGTGACGCTCCAGACGGGTATAGATCGTCTTTCCCTCGGTGTAGGTGTCGCGGAAAATAACATCAGAAAGATTTCCGTCGTCGTCGAACGCTATGGGATATAGGGACCAGTCCATGACCCAATCAAAAAACAGGTGTCCGTCTTTTGGGTACGGCTTTACCGCCATACCGCCCGCCGCGCATCCCTGTTCAAGCTTTTTCCGGAGCGCTGTTATGCAACGTTCAAATTCAGCCTTGAGGAAAGATGCGCGGGGGTTGGTCGCTAAATTGCCCTCCGCGTCCATTTCTGCGCCCTTTGCGGTAATGTCCCATTTCAATTCAAGTATTATCTGCCGCGCGATCTCCGAGCTGATAAACGCAGGTAGGTTCAGCGACTTCATACCGCTTTGCGCCAGCCACGGGGCTTTACCTGTGTACATATCGAGCCACAGGTCGAGCGCGTTCACCATTTCCGAGGATAACGGCGTTTCGATATGTTCTACGCTTTGAATGTCTTTATACGGTAACAACTTTCTTAACACCGTCCTTATAAAGTTTATTAGCTTGCTAAACAAAGTTAATCACTCCAATTTGTTTAGTTTGTATATAAATGTTTCGGATTTCAAAATCTACAAAAACAATTATTTTTTCTATAATTTATATAAATAGGGGGATTAGGGATATTAGGGTGTATATATTACCCCTATTCTCCCTATTTTATATACTCTATAGGAATAATTGTAGTAATTGTATGTAATATATAATAAAGGCTTTTGCTGAACAACATTCACAACAAACAAAAATTGTTTTTGTTGTAGTAATTGTAGAAAACAAATACAAATTGTAGTTTTGAATTGTTTTCGCAGATTTTCACGAAAAAACGCGCCATTTCTGACGCGTTTTTCTTATTAAATTTTGATGATTTTCAAGCAAAAGCGATTTCGGGGAAAGTCCGTGTAAGGCTTTCGATGATCTGCTCTGCGGTCTTTGGCTGTGGAACATCTTTGCCATTCAGAATACAGTTGATCGTTGTTCTGTGTATTCCTACGATCTCACCGATACGGAATTGATTTAAGCCGTAAGTATCAATAGCCCTTTGCATAAGTATTACCGCTCTTTCCGCTTTAGCGTTTGTTACTGCTCTTTTCTTTTGCGGTACGGGTTCAGCCTTTTTATTTTTCGGGTTTTTCTTGTTCTCTGCTTTGGGTGCAGCGTCATCAACCTGTATTCCGGCTTGACGCAGAACACTTAAAACGCACGGTAAGCGGTCATTTTTGCACGTAGCGACGATTTGCGCGGCTTTTAATAATTCTTCCCTTGTAAAGTCGTTTTTCGTTTCTGGGTGCATTTCCGGCGCTTTGGTGACGTTTACCGCAGCCTGTTCTGATTTCGGAACACGTTTCCGCTTTTTCGGGACGGACGGAGGGCAAATACGTAGGGAGCTGACTATCTTGTAGAACCAATCGGAAAAAGGCTTTACCGTAGTGAATGTGCAGATGTTCATTAAGGTTACGCAACCGTTGACGTTTATTAACGTGTGATTACGCGGGCGACCATTCACATCTACTATCGCGGGTATGTCGTTACGTTCCCACAGCATACGATCCGCTTTATCCGCGTTCGTCAATGCCCTGTTCTCGTTGCTGTAGCCTAAAGCCTTGCAAAAGTCCGTACCGACGAACCACGGCATCTCGTCTATCACGATTACACGGATAGCGCCGAATTTCGGGTTTTCAAAGGTCCTTAATTCTGTCATACCGCAGCACCCCCTTTCGGAGCTGCCGCGTCCAGCCCGTCAAGCATTTCAAGGACGAGCTCAAAGATATTCGCCGCTGTGGTATCGTCAAGTGTGCCGCTTTCCGCGCACGTCTGCCCCATAAGCAACAGGCTTGTGATCTTGCTTTTTACTTCATTTACATTGATTGACATAGTTAATTCCTCCTGCAAAATTGCAAATTTGTCTTGACAAGAGAGCCAATCTAATGTATAATGTATTTTAGATAAGAACTTTCTTGTCGGTTGAATTACGGTAGTCGTAACATCTTGGTAGGATTGAGGCGACTGCCGTTTTTCATTTCTTGATATCGGCGTAGTGCATTTCGATACCGTCACGGACAATTTCAGATATGCTTAAATGCTTCTCTTTTATTACGGCATCTAACTTTTCAGACATATCTTTATCTATCCGAGCGCGTATTACGCGATCTTTCGGTTTATCGGTTAGCTTTGTGCCTTTGTGAATACCCACATTTTGACCTCCTTTCTTGTGGCTACAATCAAATTATATCATAGCTACAAAGAAAAGTCAATAGTTTTTTGAAAAATTTTCAAAATAAATATTATAGCACAATTATTTTAACTTGTCAATAGCTATCGTAAAATAATTTTAACTAAATGACATAACAATAGCGCGATAGGTTCTACCGCGCTATTGTTATGTCACCTGTTAGAATTGATAATAGTCTTTTCTTGCAACCACTTCATAATCTGCAATATCGTCAAAATTTACGGAGTCGTTCGCGCCTGCGCTGCTCACTTCAAAACTTACGGTAGCTCCTGCGGTTAAGTCCATTACATTAGTTCCTGTAATGTACAGCGCTTTTCCCGATGCATCTTTGAAAACGACGTTGACATAAAACAAGCTGACATCTTTGTCGGTATTGTTTGTAAGCCGCCCTGTAACCTTTGCACCGCCGAAATTATCTTTGCGGAGTTCTGTATCAGTCACGTCATAATTGATTATCTCGCCCGTAGCTTCAACGAGCTTATAGTGCGGTACAAGCTTCAAGCCGTTATCTGTAGATACGCCTTTATCCAGCAAGTTAGCGCCTATGCCATTATAGAAATATCCTTTTTCGCCGGGTGCTATGATGTCCGGACAGCTTGAAACGAACAATGACTCGGTTTGTAATAAATGCCCGTCATTATCCTCTAAGTCAAATGTGCAGTCCTTTAAGTAGATATTTTTACTGCCCGTGTTCGTTACTTCGACAATACCGTAAAATTCGACACTACCGATAGAGTTTGTATAGTAGTTGAAACTTGTATCGGTGATCTCGTAGCTCATCTCCGGTTTTGTCTCTGCCGCAGATGTTGTTGTCTCTGCGGTCGGTGTAGCATTTCCAGCGTTGCCGTTTTCCGCTGTCGCTGCTGTGACCTCGGTTGTTCCGGTGGTGGTCTTGCTGTTATTCTTTCCCATATTGCCGATTATGCCAAGAACCAACACCGCGCCCAGCGTTATAAATACTACCTTTGCGGCTGTGTGATCTTTCTTTTTCGGTTGAACCTGTTGAACCACTACCGACGGCTGTACGGATTGTGCCGCCGCGTCCGTTTGCCAAGTGTGACCGCAGCTCTGACAAAAACCCACGGTATGGTATTGATTATCGATCGGAGATACTTCCCTTTGAAACTGCACCGTCTGTTTACCGCATTTCGGGCAAAAGCCGCCCGTCTGCTGTTCGTTGTTTTCCATAATTGCGCCTCCCGTAATGTAAGTTAAACATATTTTACCACATTACGGGGGATATGTCAAGGTCTAAATTGCTCCGGCTTCTTCCCACGCTTTGTAAAGCCGCGGACCTATCTGCGCTATCCAGTCAACCATTTCCTCGTTGTTTGCCCAGCCGCCGCGTTCGATATTGAATGTGTTATCAGCCAGACCGCACTCGTGCAGGAAAGCGTGAACTATTTCGTGACGGAGCGTTTCTTTTTCCGACTCACGGCACGTTTTTATATCTTCTTTTTCCCAGCCGGGGAAAGACCCCATATCGCATATCGCTATGTGCTTTGCGCTTGAGCTGCAATACCCGCACAACCTTTCCCCGTTACTGTTGGTGAACATATCCTCGTTATATTTTGAATACGATATCGCGTATTCAGTACCTAAAATAGTGACTTTATCGTTCATTACTGCCCTTTCTTATTTGTGAAAAACGCTTTTATTTTGTCTTTATCGGTTATATATTTCGGAGAGGATGACGAAACCCTTTCGGGATCCTCAGACGAACGGTTAAGTGCTTTGATAAAGCTCTCGGCTATTTTTGAGTCATTGATACTGAAACTTGTGAATATACTTGATGTTGCCATATCTGCCCCTTATTTTCATTTTTTTTTCGGTCAGAAAAACTCCATATCACATACAACGGTGACTTTATCGTTCATTACTGCCCTTTCTTACGCCATACGCGCTCGAGCGCATAGCGAACCGCGTCGATGCTGTGATTGTTCGCGTCTGGAAAGTTACTTGTTATTTCATCTTCTTTGGTACGTTCATATTCGTACTTTGTGAACTCTTCCGCAGTAGCCGGACACCGAACCGGATCAATGACAATTGATTTAAGCGACTGTAGCCATTTCATACCATATCGCACGCTGTCGGGACCTTTTATCGCGCCGCGGCAGTTTGAACCGTAGGAGCGATAATCGCCCACGGATTTAGGTTCAGCGCTGTCTGCTGTTATAAGGTCGTATTCAGTAACGCCTTTCAGCATTTTGAGCGCCGCCCACGTTGTAGAATTGGACTGCTTGACTGCTCGATATTCACCGAAAATATAAAGCTTTTTCCGCGCCGCGTCATAGTGCATTTTCGCCCAATGGTACGGATCGGGAAACCAGCCCCAGTCTATACCCATGTAGATATGATCGAATACGCTGATTTCATCGTCCGATATTTCGCGGACTTCAAGGTTATCAAACACCTCGCCGCCCGTCCCGGTCGGTTCTCCAAGATATTCGTGACGATATGCACGTTCGTTGACCGCTTTCAGCTCCTCGGCTTCGTTTATGAACTGTTCACCGAGCCATGCGGGGTTTATCTCCGTATAACAGGATTTATGCCGCAGCGCGTCCCGCTTCGGCATCATAACATACTGATTGGCCCAGTTTGATTGACTTATAGGCGGGTTAAATGTTTTGAAAACGACGAACTTTGAACCGCCGCGGAGTACTGACTGCTGAACAGATCGGATTTCCTCCACACCTGCAAATTCGTCAAGTTCCTCAAACCACAGGAATTTTAAATAGCCTTTAGCGACCTTGATAGATTTCTGCTTTTTGGCTTTATCCAGACCACGAAACAGTATCACTTGTCCTGTAGGTTTGTATATCGCTTTGTATGGGCTTTTGGTAGTTCTCCATAGGCTCGACACCCCGAGCGCTTCAATAGCCCATATAATCTGTTCAAATACGCTTGTTTCAAGTGTACTCGCCGTTTTACGGTAAACAATAGCGTTGGCGTTAGGGTCTTCCATAATGCCCTCGACTATCTGCTCCGATACAAACGACGATTTTGTTGAACCACGGCCGCCGTATAAATCATAATGGGTGTGCAGACCCTTTTTTATGTCCCAGTACACCTCATAGAACGGAGGAGCGATTATATCTGTGAGGCGAACACCCTCTTGATTATTTTGTACTACCGGCATCCGTTGTTTGCTGCTCCGGCTGTGTAGGCGGTTTTGCCGCTGCCGGATTTGTCAAGGGGATATCGCAGATGATCTTGACCGGGGACGCGTTCTCGTTTCCTGCAATTGTTTTTGTATCATTCCAGTCCTTGAAATTGTTTTGCAGACTGAATTTAGCCCCGTTCGCGCCGTCCTTGTCAAACAGTCGCTCCTCTGTGTACATTTCAAGCCGCAGCTTTGCCCTTGATATAACTCGATTGAACTTTTTACTCCTATGCTGATAGTTCAGCAGACTTGTTCGGGAGTCGAAACCGAGCTTTAACGCCAGACCCGTTACTGTAGGCGGGCGTTTACCGACAATTATAGGGTAGCCGTACTTATCGCATATAGCCTTTCCGTCCTCGTCAAGCAGCGGCTTACCGTCGCACTCGTCAAAGTATTCGTCTATAAGCTGTTCAAGCTTTTCAAGCTCCTCGTCCGTTTCTTTATATTTCGGGGGTCTGCCGCCCGCGTGTATAGGCTCTCTCCCGTCCTTACGTCTATTTGCCATTTCCGGCTCACCTCTTTTCATGCATAGCAAAACCCCGCCTCACGATAACGTGAGCGGGGTTAGTGGTATGCGGTTGTTACTTCTTGTTCTTGCTGCCGCCTGTGGACTTTTTCTGCCCTGTGGACTTTTTCTTGACAGGCGGCTTTTCAAATACCGCGTTTGCCGCGTCCATAGCCCGAACATAAGCGTCAAATTCTTCCTTTGTTTTCGGGTTGTACTTGTTTGCGTTGTTGTTTGCCATAATTGCCTCCTATTAGTGATCCAGAACTACTACCGCCGCGCGGTCAATTACGTTTCTGTATGAACTTGATACAGGACCGCCGGATATGACGTTATATCCCATAGCAAGCGCATAAAGAGACAGATTTTCATTAGAAACACTCCCTATCGCTCGAGCTGCTTTGGGGTGCGAACGAGCGAACGAGGGTATTTTACGTTTAAGTGCGCCATAGTCTATGACCCTCGCAGTCGCGGGGTTAAGAACAGATGTGAGCGTTGCTCCCGTCCCGTAGCCTGTCCTGCCGCCGCCGTTCATATCAAAGTACGTTCCCGCACCGGATGCCTTACCACCAAACTTACCGCCGATATAGTTAAGTTCTGAATATCGGAATATGTTTGCGATATGCGGTGCTTTGTACGGACCGTTATCGTCAACGCTTCTTGACATGACTTGACTTTGCGGTATGTTGTTCTGCTTCATAAACTGATTGAATGATGCTTGATCCATAACCGTAGGCGCTCCGTTAAGTCCCACTTGATACACAAATTTCTGTGTTGCATCCGGTCTATCGTTCAAGAAATTCGGCATATCAACATTACGCGAGTCAATGACCGCCTGTGCGAGCTGGTCATCTGTCATAGCCGCTATCTGTGCGAGGGTTGCACTCGCCTGTAACGGCGCTTGCAAGTTACTACTCGGCTGTATCGGTTGCGGCTGTTGCTGTTGCGGCATCTGCGGGGGTTGAACCTGTGCGGGAGCGGACTGCGGAGCGGCTTGTACTGTTGCGGTTGCCTGCATAGCAGGCGTTATACCGCTTTTTGCACTTCTACCTCCCATATACCCTCCTACTTTGTTTTCTTCTTCGTGACAGGCTTTTTCTTTGCCATTTCAGCGTTGATCTTGTCAATTACTTTCTGCTGTGCGGGCGTATTTGGACTTACAAACACACCTTTACCACCCGTTGTAAACCTGTCATCAAGTGACTTGCTTATTCCTGTTGTTTTCTTTGCCATAATAAAGCGCCTCCTTTAATCGACTTCAACTGTTAATACAAGTTGATCCTGTGAGCTTAAATAGGCTGTTCCTTTTTGACGGACTTTCCTGCTGCTGTCAACACGAACACCTACAATTTTCATATTTTTTCGTCCACCGGACGGAGCGAGAACTACTTCGCCTATCGCGCCGCCGGGACCATTTCCGGGCATCATAGCCTGTGTACTTGCTTTCGCTTTATACTCGATACGGACTGCACGATGCTGGAATGTCATTTTTGACTGCGAGGATGCGTTCTTAAAGTCATTATAAGACGTTGACAAGAAACGTTCCTCGCCGTAGGTTTTACCTACTAACGCGGCCTGTAACTGACTTACGGGCATTGTTGAAAAATTGGCGTTCTTGATACCGTTCTGCTTTAAAAGCGTGTTTACAAACTCGCCGTGATCGTAACGTGTTAAATTCACGTTATATCCGAGATTATGCATAGCCGCCATAAGGTGACGGTATGTATAGGCTTGATTTGCGTTCATCTGTGGTGCAACACCGTTTTGAGCGGCTTGTACAAGTAAGTGATTAAGGTTTTGTGACATACTGTACATTGAACCGCTTTCGGGCTGGTCATCAAGATACTGTATCGTTGCAGTAATTTGATCCGCAGTAAGGTTTTGGTTTTGGTAATACTGTCTGCCGTTATAAAGATCGTGAAACGGCGAATTATCGACCGTAGGAAACGCCGCATTATTTGCTTGCTGTGCCTGCTGTGGTGTATTTGCCAAATTAGGCGGTTGCTGTTGCATCTGAAATGCGGACGGAGTCACGGGGGTTGCACCAGCCATAGAAACCGAACCGCCCATAGCAGACGGCGCTGTCGTAGGAGATACACCTACCGACGATAAACCGCTTTTTGCACTTCTGCCTCCCATTTGTATTATAACACCTCCTTTGTGAAAAGTCAAACATCACCCGTTGCAGCGGCGTGTAGCTGTTCAGCCTGCCGCCGTAGTGACTATATTCCCATTTCTCTTTTTGACACCCTTATTATGGGTTTGAATTTGCCCGTCTTTATGTCCTTTAGTACGTCCACAATTGTTTTGCTGTAGGGTTTAGCGTTTCCTTTGTTCGCATAAACATCACTTACGGCTTCTGCTACTTTCTCTACAGCATTTTTTGAACCGTACCCGGAAATAGCAGGATTAGAACCATATCTTTTCTTTGCCTCTTTCATTATGGCAGTTTCCAGCTTTCCTTTATCCCTTGCGGTTGCCCTTTCAAGAAATGCCCGCGAGGATGTTTTATTCTTGTCATCCGGATTGATTGACACGTTATGTTTAAGTAATGCGTTTATAAGAGCGTGACCACCCTCGTGCGCTCCTGTTCCGTAAAACGTGTCAGATGTAAAATACCCGTTACTGCTTGTTTCGCCTTTTGAAAGTACGCTAACGGATATTGTCAATTCGCCGTTTCCGTCCATTCCTGTTGAGCCGTTTGACGAAAAATATACGCCCGTAAACTCACTGCTAAAGCCAAAATCCATAAGTACGTCCATTACCCCCCCCCACGACGTTATCAGCTTCATGCTGATACTGTCCGGGAGAACCCTGCACGCGTAAACCTGCATATAAGTTATTTGTGGCTTGCGTATTTGTAAATCCACTTTTGGCACTTCTACCACCCATAACCTTTATTCCTCCTGCCGCCATTTACTCTGGAATGACTTCACCGGTATGATGTTTCCGGTGCAGCCCTCGGGTACTGTCCCATAGATGATTATTGTTGACGGTTCAAGCCGCTTGAGCATTTCGTTGTAACCGTCAAGGAATAACTGTTTTATTTCCTTATTGAGCTGTGTTCCCACGCTCGATATAGCGACCATACTACCGACGGGCTCACCGTCGAAACACCAATCGTAGCTTTCGTGATCCGACCACGATATTGTAGGAATGACCGTGATGCCCTTTGCCTGCCAGTATGCCGCACACCAGTGCTTTCGGTAATGGTTATATATCTGAATTGCTTTCGGAAAGTCGGTGAACGTCGAGAAGTCCGGCGAACACACCGCTTGAAACCGCGATAAAAGCGGTACATAGCTGTCCGGTTGCGCCCATACGCGGTTGAATTGGTAATCGTCGATAAAGAAGTGAACACCGTGTATATCGCGCTCGTCGCACGTCCGGGCATAGTTGAACCCTATCCAGTTGTCAACCTCGCATTGTACCGGCTGTATCTGCGGTATGCCATAAGGCGGCACGCCCTCGAATATAGCCTTATTCAGATTTTCATAATTTCTCTGTTGCTTATACATTCTACCGCGCCCCCGTAGATGCTTTATAATAATACCCTCGGTTTTGTAAGCGCCCCGTATTGTGGGGAAACTACCGCCGAGGGTATGTTTTAGGTTGCCAGAACGCCCACGATATTGCGCTCATTACGAGCTTGTGGGAGAAGTCTATATGCGGATATAAAAGCGGCACTTGACATTTCAAGCACCGCTTTAGGCTGTAACTGCGTCCACACCCGCAGGCGGGAAACCGTTCTACAGCACGATCCCTTAATTTCAGCCCGCCGCCACAGCGACGAGCCGAAAGTGGAATAGATCGACGGGAGGAGTCCGATAAGGCAGGAGGCGCACCCTGCTGCTCCCCCTGCTCGATCCATATTTCCACGATATCAGTATAGCACACCCCCGAGGGACATTGGGGGACAACTTTGCATTTTGTGTAAAAAGTTAAATTTCTTTTAATGATTTTTCAAGTAACGGTAACAGCATTTCTTTACAGCGCCTACGGAATTACCGCCTCCCACCTTGACTGAAACCTCGTCCCACGATAACCCCTGTTCAAATCGTAAGCTGAACACCGCGCGAACGTGACTATCATCTATGCCGGATATGTACCGTTCAAGCCTGTTCTTTTCATGAATACACTGTATCTGCTTTGCGGCTATAAGAGCTTTCAGATCGTCGATTTCTTCAACGAGCTTTTCTATCTTGCTTGCACCGTCCCCCGAACCGCGCGGCAAGTCTGTCATACGCGGGGACGAGGGAGCGGCGGCCATAGCCTCCAATTCGTCAAGCCGCTGTTGGTCTATCTCGATTTCCCGTTTAAGGTAAAATAGCTGTGATAATTCCTTTAATGTCATTTCTGCATAGCCTCCTTGATTTGTGATATTCTGACTTTCAGCGACTCCAACAGGCTTTCTTGTACCTTGTCTTTGTCGGTCAATGATAATATAACATCTTCGTCCCTGCCGCCCTGCACGATAAGCCTATGCACGATAACGGGGTATTTCTGCCCCTGCCGGTGCAGCCGCTTGTTCGTCTGCTGAAATTCCTCAAGCGTCCACGTCAAGCCGAACCAGATTATATGATGACCACCCTCTTGTAAATTCAGACCATAGCCGCATGATGCAGGATGCAATAATAACAAATCTATATTGCCCGCGTTCCAATCGTTTTTATCCTTTACGCCGGAATAAACGCGAACACGGAGATTTGTTCGTTGCAGGGCTGTTAAAAGCCTGTCAAGATCGTGCTTGAAATAATAGCATACAAGCGCGTGCTGACCGCCAAGCTGTTCTACCGTTTCCATAAATGCCTCTATCTTGCAATCGTGAACCGGTACGACGTTGTGCTGTTCGTCATACACCGCCCCATTACAGAGCTGCAACAGCTTTCCAGACAGCGACGCGGCATTTGTGGCTGTTATCGTTTCCTCGTCGATTTCAAGCACATAGTCACGCGCGAGCCTGTTATATGCCGCCTTTGCCGCGGCATCCAGAACGACGGGAATGTCGTTGTAAACAAAATCCGGTAAATCAAGATAGTCCTCGGACTTCATTGATAAGCAGATATCGGATATAGCTTCGTGTATTGCCTGCTCCGCGCCCTCTTTCGGGGCATAGCTGAATATCGTTGTCCGGCTTCGTTTATCCGGTACAAAATACAGGTCCCTATAAACCGATATAGTGCGACCCAGACGCGCCCCACCGTCAAGCAAGTAAAGCTGCGACCACAAATCAAGCAGACCGTGAGGGTTTGGCGTTCCCGTAAGCTCGATAACGCGCTTTATTTTCGGGCGAACTGTTTTTAATGCCTTGAACCGCTTTGTTGTGTGAGACTTGAAAGAACTGCTTTCGTCTATAACAACTACGTCGAACGGCCAATTGAACCCGTAATAATCAACGAGCCATTGTGTGTTTTCTCGGTTGATGACGTAGATGTCCGCGTCACTTTGCAGCGCCCTCGCCCGCTGTGTAACCGACCCGAGCGCTCCCACGATCCGCAGGAGTCCGAGATGCTCCCACTTTCGCTGTTCGGTTTGCCAAGTGTCCTCGGCTACCTTTTTCGGCGCGATTATAAGAACTTTACCAATTTGCCACCGATAGTATTTAAGCTCCTGCAAGGCTGTCAAGGTTATGACGGTCTTACCGAGTCCCATATCAAGGAACAGCCCTATGTTCGGCGTGTCAAGTATTCTGTTGATGCAATACTGTTGATACGCATAAGGAACAAATTTCATTCCTCATTCACCGCCTTTCTGCAATATTCTACCACCTGTGCGACTTTTGCCGGGGTGTCAATGGAGCTGAACACCGTAAAACCCAGCTTTCGGATAATCTCTTGAACAAGGACCTGCCGCGCCCGTTCTTTCTTTCCGCGCTGTTTTGTTTCCACGAACACCAACCGCTCACCGGGGAGCAGAACGATCCTGTCCGGCACGCCTGTATATCCCGGTGTCTCAAACTTCAAGCACAAACCGCCCATATTTCTGATAGGCTGTATCAACTTTCTTTCGACTTCTTTCTCAAGCATCTGAACCTCCCGCGCATTTTGGGGTTAAAAACAATTCTCGCGCACGCGCGTATATACGGGTACGCACAGGCGTTTTAGGCGTGTATAATTACCCCTATTCTCCCTATATTATATACTTTATACTAATAAGTTTCTTGATGATATTTACATCAATGGCTTTTGGAACAGCTATAAAGATCGGAAGAGCACACGTCTGA
>CAKZZS010000038.1 GCA_937884975.1 uncultured Clostridia bacterium
TTCTACGTCAAGTAGTCTTTTTTGTGCTGTCTGCTCAATATGGGGCAGTTCAAACATCCAAGTCTTTTCTTTTTGATTTTATTAAAGCTATTACTCGTATAATTCTCATTATTTCTTTTACGGTAATTTAAAGCCTGCGGCAAGATAAACGGAATACCAGTCCTCTCTTGAAAGAGTGATGTCCGCTCCCTTGCAAATCGCTTTTATTCTTTCGGGATTCATTGAGCCTGAAATCAGCTGAATATTTGCAGGGTGTCTTAAAATCCACGCAGACGCAATTGAAATCGGTTCAACTGCGTATTTTGAAGCAAGCTCGTCAAGTTTGTTATTAAGAACGGGGAAATTCTCCCTGTCCCCCACAAACGGCTTTTTGATAAAGCCCTGCTGAAACGGCGACCAAGCTTGAATTGTCATTGAGTTAATACGGCTGTATTCAAGCAGTCCTCCGTCGTGCATAACCGACTCTTCATTTTTCATATTCACATTAAGGCCCGAGGTAATCATTCCCGATTCGGGAATTGAAAGCTGAAGCTGATTTATGATAAGCGGTTGTTTAACGGCGGTCTTAAGCAACTCTATCTGATAGGAATTATGGTTGGACACGCCGAAATATCTTACCTTTCCGCTTTTTTCAAGAAGCGAAAACGCTTCTGCAACCTCTTCGGGCTCCATAAGCGTATCGGGGCGGTGCAAGAGCAACACATCAACGTAATCCGTCTTCAGTCTTTTGAGCGAACCTTCAACAGAAGAAATGATATGTTCCTTTGAAAAATCGTAATAGCCCTTACAAATTGCGCATTTGGTCTGAACCGTTATTTTTTCTCTTAACGCTTTATTATCCGCAAGAAAAGAGCCGAATATCTCCTCACACTCACCTTTGCCGTAAATATCGGCGTGGTCAAAGTAGTCAATTCCGCACTCAAGAGCAGTGTTTATAATCCTGTCAACGCTCTGCTTTGCGTCCTTTAATCTCATACATCCAAAAGCAACTGCGGACGAGTCAATTTTTTTACCGACAGTAATTCTTTTCAAGGTTTTCCCTCCTTTACTCTATAGCCGCCTTTTTTGAATTTACCTTTTGAATATTCTCATAAATTTCGTCATCAAATTTTTTCTTCCTATCATATGTAAAAAGTCCGTTCTGCTCCTGCTCTATATCATAAAGCTGGGTGTAGCAAAAACCGAGCATTTTTGAGTTTCCCGTAAGAGCGTCAGTAAGTCTCTTATAACGGTCAAGAAATTCCTCCTCGGTCTTTACATCCTCGCCGTAGCCCCAGCTTTTCACGCTTTTGTCCGAAACCCATTTAATACCGCCGAATTCGCTTACAAAAACAGGTTCTCCGTTATATTTCTGCCTGCCGGGATTATCGTTTAGAACATGCTCATACAAGAATCCCTCGCTCATAAGGCGGTCATAATTATTCTTAAAGAATTCAGTGTCAAAGCTGTAGTCGTGAACGTCATATATATCGGTTACAACGTGAAAATTTCCGCTCGTATCAATACACGGACGGGTTTTATCAAACGCTTTTGTAAACTGATAAACCGCTCTGAGCAGTCCGTCATACTGCTGTCTGCCGTGATAATTCCACGTTTCATTAAACGGACACCAGCCGATAATTGACGGATGGTTAAAATCACGTTCAAGCGCTTCACGCCACTCGTTAATAAAAATATCAACGCTTTTCGGATTTGAATAATCAAGTCCCCAGCTGGGATACTCGCCCCAGACAAGATAGCCGAGCCTGTCGCAGTGATACAAAAACCTCGGCTCAAATACCTTCTGATGAAGCCTGGCTCCGTTAAAGCCGCACTGAAGCGAAATATTTATATCGTTAATCATTGCTTCTTCATCGGGCGCGGTGTATATACCGTCCTTATAAAAGCCCTGGTCAAGCACAAGCCGCTGAAAAACGCTTTTACCGTTCAAAAGGAACTTAAAGCCGTCAAGCCTTATGCTTCTTAATCCGAAATAACTTTTAACCGTATCATCGCCGAAATGAAGAGTTACTGCGTAAAGCTGTCCGTTGCCAACCTCCCACAGATGCTTTTCCGAAAGGGGTATTTCAAAAAATCTTCCGCCGCATACTTCGCTTCTGCTTATGCTTCCTACGCATTTATTTTCGAAAAACACATCGCAGGAAAAGGGAGATTTGCCCTCAAATTCGGCAAAAACGGTTACGGAACAATCATTTATATCCGGAAATATTTTAATGTTCTTTATATAGTTTTCCGGCTTGTATTCAATATAAACGGTCTGCCAGATACCGGTTGTTCTTGTGTAGTCGCAGCCGTGACTTTTCTTCCTTTCGCTCTGCTTACCCCTGCAGACGAGCGGATTTTTTACATTGTCCTCACAGAGAATGAATATCTCATTTTCACCGTTTTCAACAAGAGAAGTAATATCAAACGAAAAAGAGGTATAACCGCCCTTGTGCCTGCCTGCCGTTTTTCCGTTGACAAGCACCGTTGTAAGGTAATCCGCGGCGCCGATATTAAGAAATACAAGCTTTCCGTTTTTCTCGATATTTACCTTTTTACGGTACCACGCAAGATTTATAAAATCGGTATATCCAATACCCGAAAGGACGCTTTCCGGACAAAACGGAACGTTGATTTTATGAGTGTAATTTCCCTCATTTCTTATTCTCTTCGCCGTTTCATCATTTTCCGAAAACTTATATTTACTTCCTTTAAACGCAAAGCCGAAGTCCCATTCGCCGTTAAGATTTATCCAGTTTTCCCTCTCAAACTGGGGATTGGGATACTCGTTTCTCATTCCCATTTCACTCCTCTTAATAAATCAGTCAAGCACAAATGACACAATATACTGCGTTCTTTCGGGAGTTGGGATTTCGGGATTTTCAAAAACAAAGCTTCCGCCCAGTCCCTTTTCCTTTCTGACGAGATCAAAATGACAAAGACCGATACCCACATCCAGCTTCTGCAGGTCCATAAGCGTGCTCTCCTTTGCCGCCTTATTTTCGTAAAAATGCACCTTATTTGAGCTTACTACCGCACGCCAGGGCTGATGATTAACCGCAGACGGCGCCCATCTTACCGCCTCAAGCGCGTCGGCAAACACGCCTGCTTCCTCGCTCTTCATTCCGTTATCAAACGTATCCTTAAAAAACAGGGTATCAAACGGCTTTCTTTCATCCGCCTTAATTCCCTTTCTCATAACCGTTTCACGAATTGAACGCTTTTTTGCAGGGTAGCCGAGAGGACTTGCGACTGGCAACACCTCATCTTCACCGACCTGCATAACCTGCTCAAAAGTCGCCCTGTTAATGGATGCGGCAAGCATAACGGTTCCGACTCCTAATCCCTTTGCAAAAATGCATGCATCCTCAAAGCTGTAGCCGAAGGCGATTTCAAAGTTCTCAACCCTTTTGACCTTTGCGGCAAGGTAAGTATCAGCACCGATAATTACGGGACTTGTAAGCGAATTTTCCTTTGCGTCAAGCACACGAAAATCAATTTGCACTCCAAAAGGATTTTTCAGGTTGCTTACATAATCCTCTATTTTTTTCAGGTCGTCAGCCGAAAGAGGAACCTCGTCAAAGGTGCGTACGCTTTTACGGCTTTTAATAATTTCCATTACTGATTTTTCCACGGTATTGCCTCCTTTTTCTTGATTTAATATGATATATAAATTATATCACACTAATGCAGTAAAGTATATATATTCCTAATATTTTCTTTAATCATTCCTTTTACATAAAAAAGCTCCGTGAAAAACTCACAGAGCTTTTTATACTGTTTATGCTTAATTCTTGTTTTGGAAATCCTGCCATTCAGCGTCCTTTGAAAGCTTTCCGCCGTCTGTAAAAACGCTTTTAGCAGCGGAATCGTTTTTAAGGTAGGCGTCGAACCAGTTAAGCACATATCCCGAAACCTTTTGCGGAGTCGTCATATAGGTTGTGTGAATACCGCCCTTGAGCGAAGCGTAAGCCGCCCTGCCTGAAACGGCGTCATAGGAGGGTTGACACCACTGCGATGAGACTACAATAAGGTCACTTGTTCCCGTAAGGAAAAGAATCGGCGTTGTAAGTCCGCTTGCCTCCTCGGCGCTTGAAGCGCCTGCAAGCGAAACCGCGCAGCGTATTCTCAAATCAGCCTGAGCAGCGTTCACGCAACTGCGTCCGCCCTGGGAATGACCGCAAACACCGATAGCGGCAGTATTCACCTTATTATAGAAAACGCTTGATTCATCGCTGTTTTTATTGATGATGTAGTTGATGGAATCTATCTGGCTTGTTCCGTCGGCTGCCATCACGCTCGAATCCGCAACAACAATATATCCGCCTTTTGCAAGCTCTTCAAGCAAAGCGGTATATAACTGGGTCGGACTGCCGGTACCGTTTGCCCACGCTATAACGGGATATTTCTGCTGCGAATTATTTAACTGCGCAGGGTAAATAATCGTTTTATTCGAGTCAGTTACTGTCAGTACTCCCGTAGCCACAACGGGCGTTTCAGCAGTCTGTTCGGGCTGCTCCTGGGTAACGGTTACGCCGCTCATAAGCTCCGACGGGAGAGTTATGTCATCCATCTGCGTTGTAGACTCCGTTGTGCTTGTAACCGTCTCCGTATTCTCGTCTTCCTGCGTGCTTTGAGGCGCTGCAGTTGTACCGACGGCAGCAAAATATGTAGTGGAAATATTTGTATTTGCAGTTGTTTCTTCCTCTTTATTTGACTTGCAGGAGCTCAGTCCCAAAACCGTAGCCGCCAAAAGCAGAACGGTAAAAATAATTCTTATTAAGGTTGACTTTTTCATTTTGTTCACTCCCCTGCTCTATATTAAATAATAACATATTTAATAAAGTTTATCAACAGCCCTGTTCAGGAAATACTTTTTGTTGCGTCAATGAAAATGAATTTCTCTCTCCGACTTTCCTTTGCAGGAGTACAGCTGAAATTTTCAATCTCTATATTTTCGGCGTGCCTTGCCCAGACGGCATAGGAAGGAAGATTTCTAAACCGCCAACACTCGGGATACTCCTTTGCATATTCGGGAATAAAAAGACGGTTGTCAACTATTTCCCTTGCGTTTCTGTATTTGAGTTCAATATTTTTCATCTTTACGTTTTTAATGCGCTTGATTTTTCCCTTTTCCTTAAAACCTGCAATTATAACGGGAAGCTCGATATCCCTTGCAGTTATATTTTCAAGGGTGATGTTTTCCATTTCGCCTGCCATATCAAAGCTTTTTTTGTCAACGCCCCTGCCCTCGGCTTTAACGCCGAATTCTACTGCAGTCGCGCTCTGCTCATTGACCTTCGCTGCCCTGTTGCGGTTTCCAAGCCGCAAAAAAATCGGGCAGGTACAACGGTCCATTTCAATATTTTTTGCCGTAATATTCTTTACCTTTGCGCCGTCGACAGACTCAATGCTTATACCCGAAACTGAACCAGGGTACAAATCGGTCATAAACAGTTTGCAGTTTTCAATGAGCACATCGGTTATAGGATAAGTAGTTTCAGTGCCGATTTTAAAGGCATTGGTACAGCTGATGATTTCACAGTCGGAAATGCTGATATTGCTCATTGCTCCGTTGCAGCCTTCCCAAATGGCGTTTTTCAGCACAATGCCGTCGTCTGCGCAGGACAAAAAGCAATGACGGATTTTAACATTGCTTGTCTGCATAAGGTCAATGCCGTCCGTGTTACAGACGTGGCGGTTATTGTTGATAACAAGATTTTCAATTACCAAATCCTCGCAACGCGTTGTCCTAAACGTCCAGTAAGCGCTGTCCTTAAAAATAATGTTGTCAACGTGAATATTTTTGCAGTCCTCAAACACTACAAGCCGACCATACTTTGACGGATGGGCAAAACGAAGCTGCGCGCGGTAATCGCGGCGCATTTTTATTACGTCAATGACCTCGTCAGGCTCGGTCAGATTTTTTTCAAAAAGCGGCTTTCTGCCGAAAAGATGACCGTTGCCGTTAATTGTTCCGCCGCCAGTTAAACGGATGTTTTCGCTTCCGGAAGCAAAAACGAGCGCTTTGTGCTCATACCCTTTTCCGCTTTCCTCGGCGACAAGCGAGCTGTCCGACGCAATAAACAGGGTTACGTTGCTTTTAAGACAAACGGTTTTTGTCGTAAAATCTCCGCCGCTGACAATAACAAAACCTCCGCCGTTCTTTTCGCACTCGTCAATACACGCGTTAATTGCTTTGGCATTGTCGACGCTTTTATCGTTCGCAACAGCACCGAAATCGGTAATATAAAACGCGTTTTCCGTCGGGAGCTGTTGGGGAACGATATAATTATCAACTGGATAATAAGATGTGTAATCAAATTCCCTTTCTTCCTTATACTGCTCCCCTTCGGTAATTCTTAAATCCTTTCCGAAAAGAAGCGTTTTAAGCTTATCAACAGGGGTTCGTTTGTATTTTACGGGCATTTTCGCCTCTCCCTTCGTTTTGCTTTTTTTAATTCTATCACATTAAAAACGGGATTCAACCGATTTCGGGTTTAAAAAAACAGGATCAAACAAAATGACCCTGTTTTCTATATTTAAAACTCTACATATTCGGTGCTTCCGTCCGAATAGACTATTTCATAGTACCCGTGTCCGGAGCCGTCGCAGTTATAAACGGGGGTTTTGCTTACAACAGTCTTTCCGCCTGAATTATCGGATTCACTGTTGTCCTTTGAGGAATTCTGTTTGGACTCGCCCTTTGTTCCGTAAGTTACGATTTTATTTACCGCTTCCTTGATAACCTTTTCGGAAACAACCTCACGGCTTATCTCTTCACCGTCAACATATTTTACTTTATATGTGACCTCTTTTTCGCCGTTAACGCCCTCTTGCTTAACCTGGCTTTTTCCGCTTTCAAGAGAAGAACTGTATTCCTCTTTGGTTTCAAAATTTACTGTTTCTGTTTTGGTTTCCTCTTTATATTCCACACGTTTTACGGCGATTTCCATTCCGTCGCTGATTTCGGCGTCCAGTTTTTCGGTGCAAACGTCGTCCTTACCGAGAACTACCTGCTGCCTATCAAGGAAATCCTTTACGGTTGTTCCGTTGGATACGGCGACCTTCGTAGTTTTTCCGTCAACTGTAAGACTTACGGAAACTCCCTTTGAAATTGTAATTGTCATTCCGTCCTTTAAGACAGCGTCAAGTTCTACGTCAACTATTTCACCGTCGCCTACGGATAATCCCGACTGCTTGACAGCGTCCTCAACTGTTCCGCCGGTCAATTCAACTTCCTTTTTGTCATTTCCCTTGACAACGGTAACCTTCGCGTAACGCTTAATGATAATCTCGCTTATTTCTTCGGTAAGCTTACTGTCGGCGGAGGGTTCGGCTTCATCCTTTTCGCCGAGAACTATCTGGGCGTTTTCAAGAATGTCTTTAACCTTCTGACCCGTTTTAGCGGTAGTTTGAGTCAGAACGCCCGAATCGTTAATGTTTAAAGAGACTTCCTTACCCGAGCAGGAAGAAAAAGCGACAGCCACAATTATTGTCAGGACTGCAACCAAAAGTGTTTTAATTAAAGTTTTCATTTGTTCCTCCGAGATTAGTTGTTACGGTTGAGAGTTCAATTCTCTTTTCTCCGTCTTTTATTATAACAGACATTTCTTCTTGTTTCGACATATCAATTTCCTGAGAGTCAAAATAAGCAAGAAACTGTCTTTCCTGTTCGTCAAAAATCGTGTAGCACTCACGAGTTTTATATGTCCCGTCCTTGCATTTAAGAGTTACATACACCGCTTCGGCTTCGGAATATTTCCTGTCAAGCGTTCCGCTTACAGCGATATAATCGGGCGAATATTCACACAAAGCGATATTCGCTTTCACCTGTTCGCTTGACTGCTCATCGGTTTTAAATACGGTTATCTGAGGTGATAAAAATACAGGCGGCCGCTGAATAAGCCAGTTGATATTACGCTCTGCAATTTCCATAATAAAGGTATCCGGAGCGTACTTTTCAAGGTCTTTGTCAAGAATCATCGGAAAGGACTTTGTAAAGGTTGAAGCGCCGTATGCGCCTGCAAAGAAAGGAAGCAAAGCGTTTCCGAAGGAGTCGCGGTACATATAAAGCGTACCCGTTGCGCTGTCAGACCGCGTCTGTATCAGCGGTTCTTCAACAGCCAAAGTATCGGTAACATAAGTATATTTTTCCTCTGCGCCGTAGTAGAAATTGAACTCGGTTTCGGCTGAAGACGGGAAAATCATTTTTGACAAATCGCCCGTAAAATCCTTTTTCCTGACAACCTGCGCAGACTGAAAATCGTCATGGGACTTTTTAAGATAATCCGTTAAACAATTAAAAGCCGATAACGCGCCTTTATTATTCCAATGAGAATCCTTTGAAAAATAAAGCGTTTCGCTTTGAGAAGCAAACAGGTTAAAGAGATTACAGTAATTGACTTCGCTTTTTTCAAGCGCATTACTTACGGTGTCACGGTTATGAACACTTCCTTTTTCACGGTAATAATAGGGCATATTATCGGGATACAGAGTGTTCTTGTTAGGCGCCACGGTAAAAAGGAAGCGTATACCTTTTGACTGTGAAAACTCCTGAATTATTCTCAGGTTATTTACAACGCCCATTACCTCGCCTTCGGTCATGGGATTTTCACCCGTAAAATCGTCGGCAGTCGAGCTGTAAAAAAGCCAGCCGTTTTTACCGCTTATTACCGAGGGTATATTTGAAGACATAAAAAGCTTTGACTGGATTTTTGCATCAGCCGTGATAATCTGGGGTCTAAAAGCAAAATGCTTGCCGAAATAATCACCGAGCTGACCCATATAGTCAGTATTGACTTTTCCGTCCTCATTGAGAACGGACGGAAAAGCGGTTTCTCTTTCATTACCGATAGTTTGGGTTGTAGGATTAAATATCATTCCCACTGACGGAATGAGTGAAACAATAAAGCATGCTGCTATGAAAAGCAGCAGAAGAGTTTTTTTCATATTCTGCCGCCTTTCTTAAAATCTGAAATAAATAAATGGGTTGTAATTGCCGGGCGAAAGCCTGAGAATACACCAGCAAAGACCGACAAAAGAGAGCGCGTATAATACCGCTGAAACCGTTTTGTACGGCTTTGAAATCTGCATTTCCGAGTAAAAAGCCTTTCGCAGCCTGTCAGACAGGCTCTTAATCGGAGCGCAGCCGATTACCGCAACAAGCAGTATAACAATAAACCACGGCGTCAGCTGCTCAATAAACAGGTTTGACGCGCTTTCGCCGTAACCCGTAAAGGAGAACATTTTAATAATATATTTAAAGCCGAATAAAACATTGTCCGCTCTGAAAAGAACAAAGCCCAACGTGACAACGAGCATGGTATAAATATGACCTATCGCACGGGGAAGCTTTTTCATCGGCGGCAGATATTCCTCAATAAGAAGGAACAGTCCGTGCCAGAGTCCCCAGAGCACAAAGGTCCAATTAGCTCCGTGCCAGAGTCCGGTGCAGAAGAAAACAATTATACGGTTAATCGCCGCCCTCATTTTACCCTTTCGGTTTCCGCCGAGGGGGATATATAAATACTCCTTGAACCAGGTGGAAAGGGAGATATGCCATCTGCGCCAGAAGTCCTTAACGCTGGAAGCACCGTAAGGATAATTGAAATTTTCCTTGAACTCAAAGCCGAACATAAGCCCAAGTCCGATAGCCATATCTGAATAGCCGCTGAAATCGTAATAAATCTGGAAAATATAAGAGATTATTCCGATCCATGCGCCGAGCTGGGACAGAAACGAAACATCACTGTTAAAAACCGCGTCCGCAGCTGCGCCCATGGTATTTGCAATTAAAACCTTTTTTGCAAGTCCGCATATAAAACGGCGCAGACCGCGCGCAACCTTTTCAACGCTCTGCTCTCTTTCGTTTATCTGGTCGTTTATGTCGCGGTATTTAACTATCGGTCCTGCAATAAGCTGCGGGAAGAAGCAGATATAAAGCAGTACCTTGAAATAATTTTTCTGTACCTCAACAGTACCTCTGTATACGTCGATGACGTAGGAAAGCGCCTGAAATGTGAAAAACGAGATACCTATCGGGAGCGCAATTTCGGGAACCGAAATCGACAACCCGGTTAAACCGTTAAATGAACTGACAAGAAAGCCCGTATACTTGAATACGCCGAGAACGCCGAGGTTTACAATAACGGCGACGGCAATTGCCGCCTTTTTTTGCTTCCCCCGACTTTTTGAAGTCCACAGCGCGCAAAGGTAATTTACAAGCGAGCTGGCTATCATCAAAAATACATACAGCGTTTCTCCGTATGCGTAGAACAGAAGACTTGCCAGTATAAGCAACGCGTTTTTTACCTTTACGGTCGGAATAACCGTATACAGTATAAAAACCACGGGTAAAAACACGCATAAAAACTCGAGTGAACTGAATACCATACTTAAAATTCTCCGTTATACTTTGACGTGCATCCAGTCATACCCGGGAGCTATTGCGGCTTTATATGCAGGATCCTTACAGGTATCGTAATCAAGTCCGAAATAGCTCTTATCCTTTTTATGCCTTCCCCATTCGGGGTCATAAACTTTTCCGTCAATTTCCGCCCAGCCGTGTCCGCCGCTGTTGCACGCGTACACCTCTTCATATCCTATGGCTTTTGCCATATATGCAAAGGCGGCTCCGTAGCTGCAGCAGTTACCGGTTCTGTCAACAAACATATCGTTTGCATAAAGCTCAACCCAACCGTCGCCGTGATAATGCGGAATACGGGGATTTTTCTCGGTATATGCGCCTTGAACATACTTAAAGGCAACCTTGAGCTTTTCGGACTTTGTCATACTGTCATCATCAATACATTTTTCAAGCTCCTTAAAGGCGCGGAAAAGCGTTCTGTCCTTTTCCGTTTCTACCTTTGTCGCCTTACCGTTGAGGACAAGCCAGTCCTCTTTGTTATAAGTGACGGCGTTGCGGTATGTAAAGTCAACCTTACTGTTTTTGCAGTACCAGTAGCCCTTGTCATTCTTCGCAATACCGTTGAATTTATAGGTAATTACGCCGTCCTTGCCGGCATAGTAATATCCGTCGGTCTTATTGCCTACAACAGCGTCCTTAACAATTTTACCGCTGCTGTTGTAATAATAGGTTTTTCCGTCTACGGTTACAAAGCCGTTACAGAGCTTTCCTTCTTTGAAAACATAGCTCTTGCTGCCGACGGTGTGCTTGCCGGTGGCAGGCTTCCCGTTATAATAATACACTCCCGTCTCCTCAAAGGAGCTTACCGCCTTTTTATTCTTATTGACGCAACGAAGAGTATATGTTACTAATTTGGTCTTATCAACCTTTTTGTCGGTAAATGAAGTCGAGGTGCTATAGCCGACAATTGACCATTTTCCGCCGAAGGTCTTACGGTAAATTCTATACATAGGAACATCGGCAACAGCCTTCCATTTAACCGTATATCCGTCCGACGAAGCCGTTACGGAAGAGACTACGGGAGCCGTGTAGTAAGCGGCGGTAAATCCCTTCGGGTTATAGCCCGTAAGGAAATTGCCGTTTTTATCAAACGCACGGACGGTATAGGTGTAGTAAACGCCGTTCTTAACACCTGAATAATAGAGCTTATCCTCCGTGGTAGTTCCTATCTTTACCCACTCGTTGCCCTTGCGTAAATAAACCCTGTATTTAGCGGCGCCCGATACCTTACCGAAGTAAATCATTACGCCGTTTTTACCGTTTTGAGTTTTTGTGATTTCGGGAGCAGTGAGGTAAGTTGCGGTCATTCCCTTTGAATAAAAGGAGCTTAAGTTTTTGGTTTTATCAGCGCTGACTACGCGCACGGTATATGTATAGCTTTTTGACGGTTTTACGTTTTTATCTGTGAAGGAAAGAGAAGAGGTAAAATCCTTTACAACCTCCCACGAACCGTCTTTCGCAAGGCGGTAAACTCTGTATCCCGGAGCGCCCGAAACCTTTTCCCAGGTGAATTTAACGCCGCCGTAAACGCTTGTCACGGAAACAGGCGCAGGAGCGGAATAATAGCGGTTAGAGGTTCCCTGCTTGTTGTAAGAGCTGATATAGCTGTTATTTGCGTCAAGGACACGCACGGTATATGTGTAGATTTTATTTGATTTTGCCGAGGTGTGGATGTAGTTGGTTTTAGCAGTGTCCGCAAGCTTTTTCCAAGCGTCGCCGTCCTTAATAAAAACACGGTACTTTACGGCGCCCTTAACCTTATTCCAACTGATATCCGCGCCGGTTTTGCGGTTGACAATTTCACTTATTTCGGGAGAGGCAGCTTTCCATGTTGAGCTGCCGGTAGCAAGTTCTTTTGCATTAACCGAAAAAGTTGCGCACATAATAAGCGATAAAAGAATCGTTATCATCAACGCAACTGCCGTTATTCTTCTTATTTTCATTAGTTCTTTCTCCCCTCATAAAAAACGTAAAACCGATTTTTTATATAAAAAAATAATATTAAAATAAATATATCACGCTAAAGAAAAAAATGCAATAATGATTTGTCATATTTTAGTTTATTATATACTTAAATGTTGAATTTAATCAAAAATTCGAGGCACATTTAATACCCGTTCGTCAAAATCTTAAAGTTCTCTGTCGCGCGGTTTTGAGCATTGACAAATTAAATTCCGATATGTTATGATTAAAAAAGTAAAAGGGAGTAGCTAACGCTTTCTGCGTGCGGTTGGTCGTCATCTCAACCGAAAGGTTCGGTCAACCGGTACTTTTGGTATTTAGCAAGACTTTTGCGGTGTTTCTGCGCTGCGAAAGTCTTTTTCTTTAAGGAGGATAAGATGAGAAGCTTTTCAGATTACATTGACTCAATGCTTTTGTCCTGCCCCGATAACGAAACCTCGTTTAATTTTAAAATGCAGGTTAAAAGGCGTATGGATGCAAGAGCAGAGGAGTTAAAAAAGCGAGGTCTTAATGACGAGGACATTCTTTATGACCTTGTCGTAAGCGAAAACAAAGACCTGAAAAACGAATACGACAAATACATAGCAAGAATAAAAGAGATAAAAAAGAGAAAACGTATTCCTCTTATTTCACTTTTATACATTCTCGGAGTTGTTGCCGTTTTTCTTGCGCTGGGCTTTGTTTTCAGGTTCTGGCATCCGGGCTGGCTTATTATAGAAGGCGGCGTAACTGTTCTCTTTATAGGCTTACTGCTGTTTATTGTTACAAGACTCAACCAGAATAAATGGTATATCGTTTCAAGAATTCTTGTTGCTTTTTCGGTTATGCTCGCGGCTCAATTTCTGTTTTTGCTGCTGAGAATTCCGTTCCATTTCGAAAAAAGCTATCTCGTGTTTATCGGCGCGCCTGCGGTTTTACTCATCTGCGATGCAATTCTCGGCACTGTTACCCGACAGAAGCTGATGGTCATAAACTACCTTTTATATATTCCCGGAATTTTTGCCCTTTTATATGCCATTCTCGGCATTCTGCATATTATCCCCTGGCATCCCGGCTGGCTTTTGATGATAGCCGCCGTGCTTATTGATTTTGCTATTCTTTTAGGCGTTATCAAATATAATCAGAAATACACTTATCATCCGGAGGAGGAAGACGAATGGGACAGAAACTGAGAGCTGAACTCTGGGATAAAATGCACTATCTTTTCCGTGATTTCAACGACCGTATGGTTCACGTTGAGTTGAGATACGATTTCCAAATCGATATTGACGCGCTCAAAAAGGTTATAATCTGTTTTCTTGAAAAAGCGCCGGTTCTTCACTCTTCATTCAAGGATAATCATATCAGCGCCTTCTGGACGGTAAATGACTATAACATTGACGACGTTCTGACCGTTTCAACGCAAGATAATCTTGAAGAGGCTATTGAAGAGTTTTTAACCCAGTATATTGAGCCTGACGCTCCCCTTCAGATAAAGTTTGCCGTTTTCAACCACGAAAAGGGCAGCGTGCTTTGCGTTGTGGAAAATCATATGTGTATGGACGGCGGAGACCTTAAATATTTTATGAACACCCTCTGCGAGGACTACAGTAATCTTGTAAAAGACAAAAAAAGTCCCCTCAGCCTGAAATCGGGTTCAAGAGCGTATGACGAGGTCTACAATGATTTTACGCGCACCGAAAAGAAGATGGCAAAAAATCTTTATAAAAATGTCTGCGCTAAAGACGACCACCGCTTCCCGTTTACACCTAACAATATTCGCGACAGGTCTTTTATTGCAAAGCGAAAAATTGACGCAGAAAGATTTGATAAATTAAGAGCTTCGGGCAAAAAGCACGGCGCAACGCTCAACGATATGCTCGTTACCGCGTATTTTTACAGCTTGTACGAGCTTGCGGATTTTGACAGGCAGGACAGCGTTACAATTTCCTGCGCAATTGACTTAAGACGTCATTTAAAGGATACAAGCGAGTTCGGTATTACCAACCAGACCGCTTTTATGCAGTGCAATATTCCGCAGCTCGGAAACGATATTTTTGAAACGCTCAAATATACGGTGCGAAGCGTCAACAAGTTCAAAAACGACAAGTTTATGGGGCTTTACGGTTTGCCGCTGTTAAAGCTCGGATACAGCATTATGCCCCAGTCCATGTCCGAGCAGGTTATAAAAATCGGTTACTCAAATCCCCTGCTTGCGATGAGCAATATCGGCATACTTTACCCAGACAAGCTTGCTCTTGACGGGCACGAGCCTTATGACGGATTTATGACGGGCGCGGTTAAATATAAGCCTTATGCTCTTTTGTCCGTTACGTCAATGAACAGGGAAATAACGCTTTCAATGTGCGTAAGGGGCAACGACGAGGACAAAAAAATTGTTGAAAAATTCTTTGACTTAATTGAAAAGAATATTGCTTCTTTGTCAGAATAATAATGTTTAATTCAAAGAAAAAGGACTCATCTGAGTCCTTTTTCTTTTTATTCATTCTGCAGCGAGCGCGAACGTATTGAATTAAAAAACAAAGCGTATTTTCTCTTGTAGGAATTAAGACAGGTAATATAGAAGGTCATATATGCCTCGGGCTCTTCAATGGGAATTGCAACCCTGTTTTCGCCGTTGGGCGTTGTCTTCATAAAGGCGTCCGTTGTAAAGCAAGGAAAATCGCTTCCCCTTGCAAGCTCCTGAAGGGAGTCCATTGTATTCTGAATAAGGAAATTCGCGCCCTTCATCTTATCGTGGCAAAGCTCCTTCCAGCAACCGACATGCTCAAAAAGAAGAAAGCTCTCGCCCTCAAAATCGTCAAAGGTAACGAATTGTCTGTTTGCAAGTCTGTGAGTTTTCGGTACCGAAATAAACAGATGCTCGCTTATAAACCGCTGACAAAAAAGCTCCTTATTTTCCGTCGGCTTATTTAATATGCCGATTTGATATGTCGAATCGAGTAATCTCTCCTCTATAATGTCAAGCTCGGCAATTTCGCTCGTTATAAGCATATCGCCGAAATGGTCCTGCAGAAGCGGCATAAGTTCACTCATAGGGAACGGAGCGCACGAACCGATATTGATGCTCCTCAAGCTTCTGTCATACGCCTTAATCCGCCGTACCATTCCGTTATTTAAGCTTAACAATTCGCTCGCGAGCTGCGCGGCAACTTCACCGGTTTCGTTAAGAGATATTTTTGCCTTATCTCTGTCAAAAAGTGATACGCCGAGTTCTTCCTCAATCTTTTTCATTGAGCGGCTCAAAGCAGGCTGTGATATATGCAGCGACTCCGCCGCCTTTGAAAGCGTGCCGTGCTCGGCAAAAGCCGTCAACTGTTCAAGAAGATAAATTTCAATCATAGTGTCACCTATAAATAAAAATTATAGCTTTATGCGTAATTTGTATTTTACATTACCCTTATTTTAACATATAATTAAGTTGTATTCAATATGAATTATAACTCGGAGGTAATAAAATGTCGAAAAATCTTGTTTTATACTTTTCGGTTTACGGCAGTGCAAAGGCTGTTGCCGAAGAAATCGCAAGACAGACCGGAGCCGATATTGAAGAAATTGTCCCCGTAATCCCCTATGACAGCAAAAGGGCAAACTACAACGCGCTCGCTTCATACGCAAAAAAGGAGCACGACGAGGATAAGCGTCCCGAAATCAAAAACAGTTTTGATATTGACAGATATGACAACATCTTTATCGGCTATCCGATGTGGTGGTACACCTTCCCGATGATAATATACACGCTTTTTGATAAATACGATTTCAGCAGTAAAAACATTATCCCCTTCAATACCCATATGGGAAGCAGTGACGGCGGCACTTACAGGACGATAGAAAAGCTTGAGCCAAAAGCAAAGGTTTTAAAGGGACTGCCAGTTGAAATGTCCGAAGCTGAAAACGGATGTGAAAAAGCAGTCAAAAAATGGCTTGAATCATTGAACATATAAGGAGAGACAAAGATATGAAAAAAGTACTTGTTTTATCAGGAAGTCCCAGAAAGAACGGCAACTCCGATTTACTGTGTGATGAATTTATACGAGGCGCGGTTGAAAGCGGTAACGAGGTTGAAAAAATCCGCGTTTCCGAAAAGAAAATCGGTTACTGCGGCGCTTGTTACTACTGCCAGAAATCGGGCGGCGTTTGCGCCAAAAAGGACGATATGCCCGAAATATTGCAAAAGATGATAGACGCAGATGTGATAGTGCTTTCAAGTCCCGTATATTTTTATTCAATTGACGCACAGTTAAAAACGCTCATTGACAGGACCGTTGCACGCTGGACAGAGGTAAAGAATAAGGAGTTTTATTACATTGTCACCTGCGCAGATGACGAAAACGAGTCGCAAGAGCGGACAATTGAATGTTTCCGCGGTTATGCCGAATGTGTGGAAGGCGCAGTTGAAAAAGGTATTATCTACGGAACGGGAGTTTATACCCCCGGAGAAATCAAAAACACACCTGCATTTGCACAGGCTTATGAAATGGGAAAAAGCATCTGACATTAAGGAGTAAAAATTATGGAATTCGTAACATTAAACACAGGAGCAAAAATGCCGCTTGAGGGCTTCGGAGTATTTCAGATTCCCGACGCTAAAGAATGCGAAGAGGTTGTCTATAACGCCATAAAGACGGGTTACAGACTTATCGACACAGCCGCTGCGTATATGAATGAGGAGGCAGTTGGCAAGGGCGTAAGAAGAGCAATTGCAGATTCGCTTTGTTCAAGAGAGGATTTATTCATCACAACCAAAGTATGGGTAACCGATATGAAAAACGAGGGAACAGCTTATCAAGCGGTTAAAACCTCGCTTAACAAGCTCGATATGCCTTACGTTGACCTTGTGCTTCTCCATCAGCCGATGGGCGATTATTTTGCGGCGTACAGAGGAATTGAAAAGGCTTATAAAGAGGGCTTGACAAAGGCTATAGGAGTTTCGAATTTCTACCCAGCAATACTTATAAATTTCTGCAAGTTTGTTGAGGTTACTCCGGCAGTAAATCAGGTTGAGCTTCATCCGTTCTTTGCCCAGCAGGGAGCAGTTGAAAACATGAAGTCTCTCGGAATTGCGCCTCAGGCGTGGGGACCTCTTGCAGAGGGCAAGCACGGAATTTTTACCGACCCCGAATTAGTTAAAATCGGAGAAAAATACGGAAAGTCCGCCGCGCAGGTTGTACTTCGCTGGAACACGCAGAGAGGAGTTTCCATTCTTCCGAAATCGGTTCATACCGAAAGAATGGAGCAAAATCTCAATATATGGGATTTCACGCTTACAGATGAGGAAATGGCTTTCATTTCAAATAAGGATTTGGGCCACAGCGAAATTGTTGACCACAGCGACGTAAACTTTGTAAACTATATTGTCAATATGTAAAGGGTGAAAAAAATGAAAAAGATTATTTCCGTTATACTTTGTTTTACCTTACTTTTCAGCCTTGCGGCGTGCTCGTCAGGCAACAGTGAGAGTAATGAAAGCACAACCCCTGCGACAGAAACCCCGGCGCAAAACGTAAGCGATAACGCAGAAAATACAACCGAGGGCAAAAAAATACTTGTTATTTATTTCAGTTCTGCGAATACAAATGACGCGGATATAGTTTCGGGCGCTACGTCAAAGGTCGGCTCTGCTTCGTCAACAGAATACCTTGCAAATTATATTCACAAGCATGTCGGAGGCGATATTGAAAAGATTATCCCCGTCAAGGATTATCCGGAGAGTTATAACGACACTGCAGACAAGGCAAAATCGGAGCGAGACAACGATGAACGTCCCGAATTTAAAACGCTTTCGGTAAATCCCGAGGACTATGACATTATATTTGTCGGCTATCCGATGTGGTGGTATACGCTGCCGATGATTATGTATACCTTCTTTGACACATACGATTTTAACGGCAAGACAATAATCCCCTTTAATACACATGAGGGCAGCGGTGACAGCGGAACGTACGAAGAAATAAAAAGCTTCGAGCCTAACGCGACGGTCCTTGACGGCTTCAATGTCAGAGGCAATAACGCCGGCAAGGCTGACAGCGACCTTGACAAGTGGCTTGAAAACCTTGGCTATTAAGGGCTTATGAGAACAAAAAGAAAAATTCAGATAACGGTTGATGCGCTGATGACAGCGGTTGTGCTGCTTTTAATGTCCTACAGTATTGCGGGAGAGCTTCTGCACGAAATACTCGGTATCTCAATGTTTGCGCTTCTTATAACGCATCACGTTCTTTCATTTGCGTATACAAAAGCTTTATTCAAGGGAAAACGCAGCGCAGATAAAATATTAAAAATCATTATTGATATTCTTCTTTGTATTTGCATACTGATGATGATGTTCAGCGCCGTTATTCTTTCAAAGCACGTTTTTGCTTTTCTTAAAATAAACTCGCTGTCAAATTTAAGCAGAACGCTTCATCTGCTCGGCTCTTACTGGAGCTTCGCGCTTATGAGTATACATCTCGGGTTTCACCTTGACTTTATGCTTTCAAAGGCAATGAAAAAAAAGAAAAACCGAATAATAATCCATTCGGTTTTGGCGGCGCTTTCGGTAACGGGCCTGGTTTTCTTTATCAGGGAAGGCGTTTATAAATATATGCTTTTAATAAATCAGTTTGTATTTTTTGACGTAAACTCAGGGTTGGTTATTTTCCTGTTAAAATACATCCCGATAATGTTTATGTACGCTTCAATTGGTTATTTATTTATTAAAATATTAAAACACGGAGGTAATAAAAATGAGAAAAGATTTAGGAGTTAAGCCGGCGGTTTATCCGATGCCAGTGCTTATGGTAGCGACCTATGACGAAAACGGTACGGTTGACGTTATGAATGCCGCTTGGGGAATGATTTGCGATATGGATAAAATCAGCTTATCGCTTACCGAAACCCACAAGACAGTTAAGAATATCAAGCTTAATAAGGCGTTCACGGTAAGTCTTGCCGACGTTAAAACAGTCAAAGAGGCGGATTTTTTCGGTATCGCTTCGGGTAACACAATGGCGGATAAATTTGAGCGCTCGCTTCTTACGGCGACAAAGAGCGAAAGAGTAAACGCTCCAATAATTGAGGAATTCCCCATAACAATGGAATGTGAGCTTGCCGAAATAGTTGAAACGGAAAATGTTTACAGCATAATAGGTAAAATCGTCAATGTTTCCGCACACGAGGAAGTACTCGATGAAAAAGACAGAATTGATATTGAAAAGTCCGGCATTATTATGTTTGACCAGTTTAAGGCAGGCTACTATGTAACGGGCGAAAAGGTCGGTCAGGCTTGGAGCAGCGGCAAGGAGTTAATGCCCAAGGGAGAATAAATATGAAAACACTTGTAATCTACTATTCAAGAAAAGGCGAAAACTATTTTAACGGCTCGATTAAGAGCATCGCCAAAGGGAACACCGAAATTGTTGCCGAGTTTATACGTGACGCTGTCGGCGCAGATTTGTTTGAGGTTGACACAGTAAAGGAATATGACAAATCATATATGGTCTGCATTGAGGAAGCGAAAAAAGAGCTTCGTGAAAACGCAAGACCCGAGCTTAAAGCAAATCTTAACGATATAAGCGAATATGACAATATCGTTGTAGCAGGTCCCTGTTGGTGGGGAACTTATCCGATGGCAGTTTTCGCACAGCTTGAAAAGCTGGACTTTACAGGTAAAAACGTTTTTCCAATAATGACCCACGAGGGAAGCGGACTTGCAGGCGCGCCTGCTGCGCTTAAAAAATACTGTAACGGCGCAACGGTCGGCAAGGGACTTGCAATTCACGGCGCAGACGCCGCTTTTTCAAAATCAACTGTTGAAAGATGGGCAAAGGAGAATTTATTATGAAAAAACAGACGGCAGGACGGGACAGGCTCGGTAAAATTGCTCCGCAGTTTGCCGCGCTTAATGACGACGTGCTTTTCGGCGAGGTCTGGGCAAGAGAGGAACAGCTTTCGGCAAAAAACAGAAGTATGATTACTATTGCGGCTCTGTTTTCGGCAGGACAGTTTCCCCAGTTAAAGGCTCACCTTGCTATCGGAAAAGAGCATGGAATTACGAAGGAAGAGGCTGTTGAAATCGTAACGCAGCTCGCTTTTTACTGCGGATGGCCGAAGGCTTGGAGCACATTCCCGTTAATAGAAGAGATTTACGGAGATGAAAACAATGAATAAAGAACAGTTTGAAAAGGAAAACATTTTCGGTTTAGGCAAGCCTAATGTGAACTACGCGCAGTATTTTATCGGTAACTCTTATCTTAATCCTATCGCAAAAACGGATAATATGCTGCTTGCAAACGTAACCTTTGAGCCTGCCTGCAGAAATAACTGGCATATCCATCACGCAAGTGAAAACGGCGGTCAGATACTTGTATGTATTGCAGGCGAGGGCTGGTATCAGGAAAAGGGAAAGCAAGCTGTCAGCCTGACACCGGGTACGGTTATCACTATCCCTGCAAATGTTAAGCACTGGCACGGAGCAAAAAAGGACAGCTGGTTCTCCCACATTGCAATAGAAGTACCGGGCGAAGACGCATCAACCGAATGGTGCGAAGAGGTCACGGACGAAGAATATAATAAACTGTAATTTAGGAGGAATTATTATGCAGAATTTTGATTATTGTACTCCGACAAGACTCATTTTCGGCAAGGGCGTTGTTTCTCAACTCCCCGAGGTAATGAGCCGGTTCGGCAAGAAGGTTCTTCTCACCTATGGCGGCGGAAGTATTAAAAAAATAGGTCTCTACGATAAGGTTAAAGAGTTGCTCAAGGATTTTGAAATCTACGAGCTTTCGGGCATTCAGCCTAATCCCAAGTACAACCCGAGCGTGCTTGACGGTGTAAAAATCTGCAAGGACAACGATATTGACGTTATTTTGGCAGTCGGCGGCGGCAGCGTTCTCGACTGTTCAAAGGCAATTGCCACCGGCGCAAAATATGACGGAGACCCGTGGGATCTCATTTCCTATAAGGCGTTCGCAAAGGAATCCGTACCGATAGTCGATATTATCACTCTTGCCGCAACGGGAAGCGAATTTGACCCCGGCGGAGTTATTTCAAGAACCGAAACAAACGATAAAATCGGCTACATTGATAAGCTTAACTATCCGAAGGTATCCTTCCTTGACCCGACATACACCTTCTCGGTTTCAAGAAAGCAGACGGCGGCAGGCTGCGCTGACGCTATGAACCACATTATGGAGCAGTATTTCTGCGAGGATTCGACCCGTCTTAATGACGGCTTTATGGAGTCGGCGTTAAAGAGCCTTATGGGCAATACGTTGCTTTGCCTTAAAAATCCCGAGGACTACACCGCAAGAGCTGAAATGATGCTCTGCTGCACATACGGCTGTAACAGAATTTATTCTTTAGGTAACAGTCAGTCGGGTTGGCCCTGCCACGCAATTGAGCACGCTTTGAGCGCCTACTACGATATCACTCACGGCGAGGGGCTTGCGATTATCACTCCCCGTTGGATGAAGCACATTCTCTGCGAAAAAACAGTTGACCGCTTCGTACAATACGGAATAAATGTATTCGGCATTGACGATAATCAGGACAGCTTTGATATTGCAAATCAGGCAATTGACGCAACATACAGATTTTTTGAGAAATCGCTCAATATTCCGATGCACCTTAAAGACGTCGGCATTGACGAGAGCCGTATAAACGAAATGGCTCATCATATTGCTGTCAACGAGGGACTTGAGGAAGCGTGGTATCCGCTTTACGAAGATGACCTTGTAAGCATTCTTACCGAATCCCTTTAAGAAAAACCATAAAAGCAGGGAATGGCGTTATTCCCTGCTTTTCTTTTTGTTCTTGTTGTGATATAATTTATTAGTTAATATTTTTAAATTTTTAAGGGTGAGACGTAAAATGAAAATAAGAAAATATAACGAAAACGATATTCCTCAAATGAACGATATCTGGAACGAGGTAGTCGAGGACGGAATTGCTTTTCCGCAGGAGGAGCTATTAAACGTTGCGACCGGAAAGGCATTCTTTTCATCCCAAAGCTTTTGCGGCGTTGCAGAAGAAGACGGAAAGATATTCGGGTTATACATCTTACATCCGAACAATGTCGGCAGATGCGGTCATATCTGCAACGCAAGCTATGCCGTAAGCTCCTCTCACAGAGGAAAGCATATCGGCGAAATGTTAGTCACCCACTGTATTGAAACCGCAAAAAGCCTCGGCTTCGGAATTCTTCAATTCAACGCCGTGGTTGAAAGCAACATTCACGCAAGACACCTGTACGAGCGTCTCGGTTTTATTCAGCTGGGCACCATACCGAAGGGCTTTCGGATGAAGGACAGGCACTTTGAAAACATCTGTCCTTATTATATTGAATTATAAAGGGTTGTAAAACATATGACGCAAAGGGAAAGACTTACTTGGCTTATTCGCTATCTTCTTAACGAGGACAGCCGATACAAAGAAATTGTTATTCCGTCTGACGAAACACAGCAGTTTAATTTGTATCGCTCGCTTGTCAATGTGAGAATGCCTAAAAACACGAGCAAGGAATACCTTGAAATTGAGGGCGAATTTTTGAAAGAGGAAACAAAGCGGAAAGGTATAACCTCACTTTCCTCTCTCAATTTCAATAACGGTATTTCGTTTTGGCAGGGCGACATAACCTCGCTTGAATGTGACGCAATAGTCAACGCCGCAAACTCACAGCTGCTCGGTTGCTTCGTTCCGTGTCACCGCTGTATTGATAACTGCATTCACACCTTTTCAGGCATCAGGCTTCGGGAAAAATGCTTTGAAATAATGCAAAAGCAAAATTCTCCCGAACCGACAGGCAGAGCAAAAATCACTCCTGCATACAACCTGCCGTGCAAATATGTAATTCATACCGTAGGTCCCATAATTACTCACTTTGTAACCGATAAACACAGAAAGCTGCTCGCCTGCTGCTATGAGGAATGCCTGAAATGCGCAGAAGAAAACGGACTTGAAAGCATTGCTTTTTGCTGTATTTCCACGGGTGAATTTCATTTTCCGAACGTCGAAGCGGCTGAAATTGCTATAAACACGGTTAAAAAATACAAACAGGAAACAAACTCAAAAATCAAGGTTATTTTTAACGTATTCAAAGATTTGGACAGAGATATTTATGAAAGATTATTATCAGATAATTGAAAAAATAGAGGAAAAAATCAGCGAAGCAGACGCCGTAATAATCGGCGCAGGAGCAGGACTTTCAACTGCCGCCGGTTACACCTATTCGGGCGAGCGTTTTGACAGATACTTTTCCGATTTTAAAGAAAAATTCGGCTTTGACAATATGTACTATGGCGGCTTCTATCCGTATAAATCAAAAGAGGAGTTCTGGGCATTCTGGTCAAGGTATATTTACATTAACCGCTATATGCCTATACCGAAGGACACATATTCAAGGCTGTTTGAATTGGTAAAGAATAAGGACTACTTTGTTCTGACAACTAATGTTGACCACTGCTTTCAGCGCTCGGGCTTTGACAAGGAACGCCTTTTCTATACCCAGGGCGATTACGGACTTTTTCAGTGCTCTGTCCCCTGTCACAAAAAGACCTACGACAATGAAGATGTTGTCCGTGAAATGTACGAACGTCAGAAAGATATGAAAATCCCGACCGAGCTTATACCCAAATGCCCTGTTTGTGGAGAGCCGATGACAATGAATCTTCGTTCGGACAACACCTTCGTCGAGGACGAGGGTTGGCTGACTGCGTACAGGCACTATGTTGAGTTTACAGAGCTTCACAAAGGAAAAAGAATTGTCTATCTTGAACTCGGTGTAGGTTATAACACACCCGTGATTATCAAATATCCGTTCTGGCAGATGACAGCGGAAAACCCCAATGCGACATATATTTGTATCAATACCGAGAAAGGCAGAATACCTGACAAGATAGAAAAGCAGTCAATTGTTCTTGACTTCGATATTCACAAGGTACTGTGCGACCTTGAGCAGTTTAGGAGAAAAAATGGTTAAAGAGCTATTAAAAAAGAAAGAGAAAAAGGTTGAGTATATTGAACTGATATACGACCTGATTTTCGTATACATTATCGGCAGGAACAACACTCTGCTTCATAACACGCAAAACGGATTTGTTCAGGCAGGTATGTTTATGGCATACATTATGTGTACGCTTGCCGTAATTCAGATTTGGACCTTTACTACATATTATATAAATCTCTACGGCAGGAACAGCGCAAGAGACTATATTTTTATGTTTGTAAATATGTTTTTGCTGTATTTTATCGGCGAAGGAACACGCGGCGACTGGCAGGAATTTCATACTCAGTATCAGGTCGCCTGGGCGTTAATTCTTATAAATATCGGACTTCAGTATCTTATTGAACTTCGTCATCACAAAACCGAACCAGAGCATAAAAAGAGAATTACAAGAATGGCGTTTATTCTCTTTTGCGAAGCGGCAATTGTTTCGCTTTCAATTCCGGAATTTGGCGCCTTCTCAACCTCGTATTTCTCACTTGCAGGCATCATTTTCGGTATTCTGTGCGTTTCTTTTTCGAGCCGCAGCACCTGTTCGGGACTTATTGATTTTGCGCATCTTTCCGAAAGAATTATGCTCTATGTCGTTTTCACGTTCGGCGAGATGATTATAGCAATAGCCTCTTATTTTGAGGGCAATTTCAATTTTAACAGTCTGTATTTCTGCCTGATGGCATTTCTCATTGTTGTCGGCTTGTTTTTAAGCTACGGTGTAGTTTACGACCGCCTTATCGACCGCGAAATGAATACTCACGGCATAGGCTATATTCTCATTCATATTTTCATTATTTTCTTTCTTAACAACATTACTGCCGCGCTTGAATTTATGCGCGAGGAGGAAATTCACTTACTGCCGAAAATGGTATTCCTGATTACATCGGTAATTATGTATTATCTTTTCCTTTTCCTGACGGGCAGATATTCAAAGGCGAAGTGCAAAGCGGACAAAAGGTTTTATATCACAATGCTTTTGTCAGGCGCGGTCTTTGCCGCTTTAATGCTTTTGCTTCGGGAAAATATGCTTATAAATATTGCCTTGACCGTGTTATTTGTTTTCGGCGTATATCTTGTGCTTTACAGCTTCTCAAAAAAAGTCGAAAACTAAAAAAATGAAAAATATATCAATTGCGTAATCTTTCCTTTACGCAAAAACAGGACTGAACAAAACGTTCAGCCCTGTTTTTTATTGTTTAATCAGTCACCGTTTTTCAGGTAATCAGTATTTGGGTTAATGGTTATTCAGCCATTCTTCTCCGAAACGTTCCACCATTTCGCTTTCCCATGAAAACGGCTCGTAAACCGTTCCCGTAAACCAGACGTCACCGGTGTTCTTATCCCTTATAATGAACATAAACGGCTTATCAAATGTCAGGTCAATTTTTTCAACCGGAACATCAAAAATATAATCGAATATGGGGCCTCCGCCTCCGGCTCCGCCGCCTATTGTTGCAGCCCCTGCCTTTATTCCGTCCTGTGACAGCTCGATATTTGCCTTATGAGCGACTTCACTTATATAAACACCCTTTGCATCGGTCAGCCGCGAAAGATCCGCCTTATTACTGTCAAAAACATCGGTTATGCCCATGCGTGATAAATCGTCAATAAGATTCAGCTTATATTCAAATTTAAACTTCGGGAAAAAGCCGTTAATCTGCGTTATGACTCCGTCCTTGAAGTTTTCCCTCTTTACCTCCTTGAGGTTGCCGATTATTTCGTTAAGCTTTTCGGCATTCGTTTCGTCAATGAACTTGTCAAGGTCATCCTTGACGGGCATTATTGAGATGTATTGAAGGGTTGTTCCGTCGTACTGCTTCAAATCCTTTGCAAGCGCCTTGACCTCATCATCGGCATACAGCGAAAAGTCTGTGCTTTTTACTTCACCCTGATTAACGTAATTAGCCTTTATTTCTTCCATATATTTTTCAATATAGGTTGAAACCTCCTCTTCAATTGCGTCAGGGTCGGTCAAGGGATTTCCCCATGCGTCTTTTCCCTTTTTGCTTATGAAATTTCTGTACGCCGTTTCAACTGTATTTCTTACATTGTCCTCGCCGAGAATATTTACCAAATCATAATTATCCATCGACGCAAAGATTTCCATTCCGGATACTTCCAGCTTTTCATTGTCAAACATAAGGTGTTTTACATTATCGCCCTCAAGACCGCTTAATACAGAGCCGGGATTATATCTTTCGTGGTTATATGAAACCGACGTTCTGAAGCCTTTTTCATAGTTATTGTCTTGGTCAAAGAACTTGTTTTCCCACTCCATATCGATACCCAACGCATTGACAAGCACGAAGTTTGTGTTGTCAACGCTGCCAAGCATTTCCGGAATAAGCTTCAGGGTTTTCTCATTAACCCATTTATTGATATTTACGGGGTTTTCAAACGGGTCAAAAACAACCTCGGCGTTATACCTGTTCTGTAGAGAGGAAATAAAGCTGTCCTTTACGCCGGACTTAAAGGAATCTCTTACAAACAAAGTGTTTGCGAAAGACATATTGTCATTCGAGTTGTATTTAGTAACAACATAGTCTCCGAGAACCTTTGAAATCTGGTCCCTTGTCGGACCGTCGGTTCCCTCATTGAGCATAGAAAGCGTAAACTTAATCGAAAGGGGGCTGTAAACCTTATTGACCATAATATTTTCGGCTTTCAAAAACGCAATATCGAAATCAGAAAGCTGATTCTGTTTTAAATCGTAACTGAACGCGGAATTATAACGCTGAATATGCGCGGTAATATTCGTTGTGGATTCCTCCGGAACAGTTGTGCTTTCATTGGGAGATGAAGTATCCGAATTTACAGTGGAGGGATTTTTAATGACCGTTTTATTGCCCTTTTGGGATATTGTTTTAACGGTTAAAAAAGATACTGCCGCAAGCACAATACACGCCGCCGAAAGTAGAACGGCTCTGTTTCTCGCGCTTGATTTGTTATGCTCATTGACAGCTGTTTCAATTCTGTCAACGGTTTTTTCTTTCAATTCATCACTCGGTTTGAGGGAATTTATATAATCATTGTAATTCATAATCATCCTCCTCGTTCAAGTTGTTTTTGAGCGTTTGTCTTGCTCTTTTTAAAATGGACTTAACCGTGTTTTCCTTTATGTTAAGCATATCGGAGATTTCTTTAATCTTATAATCTTCAAAATAATACAGGTATATACAGATTCTCTGTTGACCGGTAAGCTTGTTAAGCTCTCTTTCAATGTCAATGCGCTTTTCGCTTTTTTCCTCAAGAAAAATGCCGTCACTGACGTTTTCATCACTTAACTCCAAAACCTTTGACGAAGCGGAGGTCAAATGATTCTTACACCGGTTAATCGTCACGCGAAGCAGCCATGCTTTTTCATGCTCGTCGCTGTTGAAAACCTTTTTCTTTGTAAAAAGCTTTACAAACACATCCTGAACAACGTCCTCTGCCGCGTCAAAGTTCAGAATATACTGATATGCCGTTTGAAAAATCAGTTTTGAGTATTTATTGTATTTTGCTTCAAAGTCGTTACTGTCAAAAGTCAGTTTTCCCACACAACCATCTCCTTTCTACTATATAAACAAATGAAACGGTAAAAAAGTTGCATAGATAATAAAAAATGAAATAAAATTTTTTAATACCGCATTTTCGATATTCCGTATTCTATTTTAGCAAATACATATTTCCTTGTAAACATTTGCTTTGTCGGTAAATACAGCTTTATTCAATATTTTTTAAAAACTTTTTATTCCTTTAGGTTCTCTTTAGGTTTGGGTAATATACTTAAGCCGTACTCAAGAAGAGTATAAACTTAAAAATCAAAAAAACGCACAAGGAGCGATAGATATGAAAAAAAAGAAAATTTTAGCTATATTTGTAGCATTGGCAATGTTATTCACCTTAGCACTCACAGCCTCTGCGGAGGGCGGTCCGGGAGGAGAACCGCCGAGCGGCTCCCCTCCCGGCGGTTCTCCTCCGGGCGGTGCGCCGGGCGGCTCGAGTTCATCCTCAGTCAGCTACAGCGGTACGACGAGCATAACCTCGTCCGACTCGCAGTCAGACAAAACCTATTCGTCCTCGACAGCCGATGAAAATTCGCTTTTAATCGACACCTCCGACAGCGTAACAATTTCAAATCCCACGGTTACAAAATCGGGCGATTCGGACGGCGGAGACAACTGTAATTTCTACGGTATCAACTCGGGAATTATGGTAAAAGGCGGCGGTACAACAACCATTACGGGCGGTACGGTTGAAACAACCGCAACGGGCGCAAACGGCGTATTTTCTTACGGCGGCAACGGCGGACAGAACGGCGCAGACGGCGATGGCACAACAGTTATTATCAAAGATACCGTTATCAATACTACGGGCGACAACGCAGGCGGCATAATGACTACGGGCGGCGGAATTACCCAGGCGGAAAACCTCACAATTACCACCTCCGGACGTTCCTCTGCAGCCATCCGTACTGACAGAGGCGGCGGAACCGTAACAGTAACCGGCGGCAGCTACACAACAAGCGGACTCGGCTCCCCTGCCATTTATTCGACGGCTGATATTACCGTAAACGACGCAAGTCTTGTTTCAAATCTTTCCGAAGGCGTTTGTATTGAAGGCAAGAACAGCGTGACGATAAACAACAGCACTCTTACTGCAAACAATACCCAGATGAACGGCAACGCAACCTTCCTTGACTCGATTATGATTTATCAGTCAATGTCGGGCGACGCTGACAGCGGTACCTCATCCTTTACAATGAGCGGCGGAACGCTTACAAGCAAAAGCGGTCATGTGTTCCACGTAACAAACACGAATGCAATAATAAATCTTTCGGGCGTTACAATAAACAATGAGGACAGCGCAAATGTGCTTCTTTCGGTTTGCGATGACGGCTGGAGCGGTTCTTCCAATATTGCAACTCTTAATGCTGACGGTCAGGTTCTTAACGGAACGATTCTTGTAGGCGACAACTCAACTCTCACGCTTAATCTTACGAACTCTTCCGCATTCACGGGAACCGTCAGCGGTGAAATCACAAATGCAAAGGGAACAACGGTATCAACCGAGGTCGGCACGGTAAGCGTAACTCTTGACGACACGAGCAAATGGTCATTGACCGCGGACACATATATCACCGAGTTTAACGGCAACGCAGCAAATGTTATCAATAACGGTTACACTCTCTACGTCAACGGAACAGCCCTTGAAGGCACATCGGATTCGGGCGAAATGCCCACTGCTTCCGCTGTATCTTCAGGCAGTACCGATACTGCGGTAACAAACACTGCTGACACAACCGAGACAGCAAACACGGCAAAAACAGCCTCAACTCAAAGTAATAATAACACGGTAGTTTATATAATTATCGGCGCGGCAGTTGTAATTATTGCGGCGGCAGCTATAGTAATAGTTATTAAAAGGAAGAGCAGTGAAATCGAGGCGGTAAATACACAGACAGATAATTCGGATAATAACGAAAACTAATACCAATAACTAAAACTGAAATCAAAAACAGTGATTTGTCAAACTAAGTGCAACACTTATTAAGCTCAAAGTCCCATAAATCTT
>CAKZZS010000039.1 GCA_937884975.1 uncultured Clostridia bacterium
AATAAATATCCACCCGCATAGCGGGTGGTATTTCATTTTCGGGCATAGCCCTAAATAATACTGGCGGCGCACAAGTGCGCTGTTAATTGGCCTGCCAGCCATGCATTTGTTACTTACTCACCCGTAAACGGGTCCCGTGGGTCGAACATTGACAACTGGTCTGCCTCTTGGTCTCTTTTCAACTGATTGGCTACATATTCTTTGATTGCCTTTGTGTTCTTCCCCACGGTATCTACGTAATATCCCTTACACCAAAATTCGCGATTTCGGTATGCAAACTTCATATTCCCCCACTTTTGGAAAATCATCAGTGCGCTCTTACCTTTCAGGTATCCCATGAATCCCGAAACGCTCATTTTGGGCGGGATGCTTACCAGCATATGTATATGGTCTGGGCACACCTCTCCCTCTATTATTTCTACTCCCTTCCACTCACACAATTTCCTTAGTATTTCTCTGATTTCTAATCGCTTGTCTTCGTAAAATACCTTTCGTCTATACTTTGGTGCAAAGACTATATGATACTTGCAATTCCATTTCGTGTGTGCTAAACTGTTTGTAGTTTCTATATTATCTTTTTTCATTGTTTTTACCTCCGTTTTGTGTATTCTTTGACTGGCAGGTCATTTTTATTATACACGTTTCGGAGGTTCTTTTCATCGGTTAACCTACACTGAACCACGCGACTATCGCGTGGTTTTCGTTATACAAAGAAATAACGGGGAGCTTAAAGCTCCCCGTTAAATTGGGTTTTGGTATTTACATACTAATTCATATTAGTATACCGTTCGATTAGTACTTAAAGTTGCTGTATGAAGCCTGAACCTGCATCGCACCGTTCGCGCTGATAGGAACAATAGTGGCTTTAAGATTCATGGGATTTACACTTGCTACATAGTCATAGCTGAGTGCCGTTACCTTGCCGTTCTCTATTGTCATTTTTACGTTCATCGGTCCGAATGTCGCTGTCATATCGCTTACCGATACTACGCTGACGTTCGCCTTGATTTCAGCATTAACTTCGTCAAGCGTTACGTAGTCGTTTGAGAATCTTGAGAAACCTGCTGAACCGGGTGAAGGATTCTGACAAGCCGCAAGCGTGAACGAATACTCGTTGCCGTTTACCTGAAGATTCTGAAGGTCATCGCCTGTTACGCTTGTTGCGATAATCTTATAGTGGTCCCAATGATAATATGTATCGTCGCCTTTTTCATTCATAGGTGTCTGGCCTGCCTGAACCGTAAGGGATTCTGTATTACCCTTTGCGCCAAGGAAACCGCCTACGACTGAATCTACTGTTGAGCCTTCCGATACGCCGTTGATAATCTTATTAAGAGTATCCTTGCTGGGTACGTTGAGTTCGGTAATATTGCCTGTTCTCTGCCAGTCATAACCTGCGTTTGCCGCTGCAGCCATCGCAGTATTGATAATGTTGGCTACTGTTGCGGGGTCGTTGCTTGCAGGTGCTTCGCTGCCGCTGTTGTCGCCGCTGTTGTCAGCAGGTGTTGCGCTGTTGTCGCCGCTGTTGTCAGCAGGTGCTGCGGAGTTATTATTATCCGCAGGAGCAGCCGGTGTGTTTGTGTTAGTATTTGTGTTTGTATTTGCGCCGGGTGTAACGGCAGGTGTTGTATTTGTACCGGGTGTAACTGCTGCAGGTGTGCCGCTGTTATCAGCGCTCTCGTTTGAAGCCATTTCTTCTTTAGCCGCTGCAAGAGCCTTTTCGCCCGATGACTTTGCAAAGTATGAAACGCCTGCTACAAGTGCAAGAGCAAGAACTATCGCCCAGAACTTTGTCCAGCGCTCGCTTCTTCTCTGCTTTTTAATCTTTTTTGCTTCGAGCTGCTCAGGTGTCAACTCCGGTTTTTCTTTCTTAGCCATTAAGAAAACTCCCTTCGGTATATAAATAATCTGTTATTTCTATACTATTTTATAATTAGTACTGGAAGTTAGAATATGAAGCCTGAACGCTCATATCGCCCGTACCGTTAATTGTGATAAACGCTACCTTAAGTGTAAGCGGATTTACGTTTGCAACATAGCTGTAATTAAGCGCCGTTACCTTGCCGTTTTCAATTGTCATATCAACGTGCATCGGTCCGTATGTCGCCGTCATGGAATCTACCTTAACTGCGCTGCCTACGTTCTTCTGTATTTCGCCTGAAACCATACTCAAGGTTACAAAGTCGTTTGTGAATCTTGAGAAGCCTGCAGAGCCTGCTTCGGGGTTCTGACATGCGTCAAGGTCAAACGAATAATTGTTGCCGTTCACCTGAAGGTTCTTAAGGTCGTCATCCGTTACGCTTGTCGGGATAATCTTATACTGATCCCAGTGATAATATGTATCCGTGCCTTCCTCATTCATAGGTGTCTGTCCGGCTGATACTGTAAGGGACTCTGTGTTGCCCTTTGCGCCGAGGAATCCGCCTACAACCGATTCAACTGTTGAGCCTTCGGATACGCCGTTGATGATCTTATTCAATGTGTCCTTGCTGGGAACTGTAAGATTATTGAGCGTACCTGTTCTCTGCCATGTATAGCCTGCGTTTGCCGCTGCTGCCATCGCCGCATTGATTACCTGCGCTGCACTCTGTGTCGGATCTGCTGCCGGTGTCTCGCCGCCCTGTTCGCCGCTGTCTGCAGGAGTAGCGCTGCCTGAATCACCCGAAGGCGTTGTAGCCGCAGGAGTCGTGCTTGTTCCTGAAGAAGGCGTCGTAGCCGCAGGAGTTGTGCCGCCGCCGGTTGACGGAGCCGCCGCGGGAGTTGTGCCGCTGCCCTGTTTAACAATCTGCTGCCTTATGGGCAGAGGTCTTGAGAAAGCGATATATGCAACCGAGAATATAAGAGCCAGTGTCAGGAAAACTGCAACTGCCTTAAAAAATGTGTCGGCAAAAAGCTTTCTTTTCTTTAACTTCTTTTCAAGTTTTTCAGCTTTTTCTTCGGGAGTAAGTTCCCTTTTTTCTTTTTTAGCCATAAAAACTTCCCCTTTCTAACCCGAGAGGGTTTGATGCCATTTCACCATGACATAAAATGATACACTAACAATTTACAATAAAAATTCGCAATTGTCAATTGTAAATTTTAGTAAATCTGAATTATTTTGGTTTTTCAGAGCATTTTTTTGATTTTTTGACCGATTTTTCCGACGGGAAGTCCCATTACATTGTAAAAATCACCTTTAATTTCCTTTACAAACATACATCCCCTGCCCTGAATTCCGTATGCGCCTGCCTTATCCATAGGTTCCCCGGTAGCTATGTAGTCATATATTTCATTTTCGTCGAGCTTATAAAACTGTACCTCGGTGCAGTCGGAGAAAACAATTTCCTTTTCATTATATATTATACATACGCCCGTATAAACGCGGTGCTTCTTACCCGACAGAGCCGAAAGTATACCGAACGCATCCTTTTCGTCACGGGGTTTTCCGAGTATCTTTCCGTCAAGCGCAACAACCGTGTCGGCGGCAATAACCGTCTCGTCGGTTTTTCTCTCAATTGCGTTTGCCTTAATCTTTGCGAGGTGTTCAACCGCCTTTTCGGGTGAAATTCCATCTGGCAGAGTTTCATCCGCGTCGGACACCCTGACCGTCACATCAAAGCCTGCGTTTTCAAGAATCTGCTTTCTTCTCGGTGAAGCGGAAGCCAATATCACATTCATTTTCTCTTCTCCAAAATATTTGCGATTTTAAGCACTGCCACCTGTGTCTTGCTGTCAAAAATTTCGTTGTTCATAACCATTTCAACAGCCTTTTCAACAGGTATTTTTTCTGTGTGTAAGAATTCATCCTCGTCAAGCTTCTGCTCTCCCGAGTGTAAGTCCTCGGCAAGATAAATACTTATAATTTCGCTTGTATAACCGGGGGAGGGATAAAGCTTGCCGAGAAACATATATTTGTCGGCAGTACAGCCCGTTTCTTCCTTTAACTCGCGTACTCCCGATTCAAACGGGTCCTCACCCTTTTCGAGCTTACCTGCAGGCAGCTCCAAAACAACCTCGCCGTAAGCATAGCGGAACTGCCTTACAAAAATCAGTTCGTTGTTTTCAGTAAGAGGAGCAACGCAAACGCCGCCGCGGTGCTTAACAATTTCTCTTTTGCCCGTTTTTCCGTTGGGCAAAAGCACATCGTCGTGACAAAGGGTAAGAACTTTGCCCTCGAATATCACATTGTTATTTATCGTCTTTTCAGTCAAATCCATAGTATGTATTCCTTTATTATTTATCGTAGGGGCAGGGTTTCCCTGCCCGTTACAAGTAAGATACTGTTTTGCGGGACGGGGAACCCGTCCCCTACGGAATATCTTTTAAAGTAAAACATAGGGGTGGCGAATAACCACCCCTACTTTTAGTTTTGATTATTTCTTAACCGATTCAATTACGCCTTCCGCAAGACCTGCAAGTCCCTGCAGCTCGGACGGAATAATAATCTTGGTAGCCTGACCGTCGGCAGCCTTTGCAAACGCTTCAAGGCTCTTGAGCTTAAGAACGGCTTCATTTGCGTTAGCCTCGTTGAGCATTTTAATAGCCTCCGCATTTGCCTGCTGAACCTTTGCAATAGCTTCAGCTTCACCCTCTGCCTCGCGGATTTTGGCTTCCTTGACAGCCTCCGCGGCAAGAATTGCGGACTGCTTATCAGCCTGCGCCTCAAGGATTTTTGACTCCTTATGACCTTCGGCAACAAGAATCTTCGACTGCTTTTCACCCTCTGCGCGAAGAATTGCCTCACGGCGTTCACGCTCTGCCTTCATCTGCTTTTCCATCGCGTCCTGAATTTCACGCGGAGGAATGATGTTTTTAAGCTCAACACGGTTTACCTTAATTCCCCACGGGTCTGTCGCCTCGTCAAGAATTACGCGGATTTTCGCGTTGATGGTGTCTCTTGAGGTAAGGGTCGAGTCAAGCTCCAATTCACCGATAATGTTACGAAGCGTTGTAGCCGAAAGATTTTCAATGGCGGAAATGGGTCTTTCAACGCCGTAGGTGTAAAGCTTCGGGTCGGTAATCTGATAGAAAACAACCGTATCTATCTGCATAGTTACGTTATCCTTTGTGATAACGGGCTGGGGGTCGAAATCGACAACCTGCTCTTTTAGGGAAACGATTTTTGCAATTCTGTCAATAAAGGGAACCTTGATATGAAGTCCCGTGTCCCATGTTTCGGAATATGCGCCAAGACGCTCCATAACATAAGCCTTTGACTGGGGAACAACCCTGATGTTAGTAAATACCAGCGCAATAATTGCAGCTGCTACCAAACCGATAATGATGTAAGCAATAGGATCCATAGTGATACTCCTTTTTTTGTTTTATTTTTCAGCGACTATCAGCTTTACGCCGTCTATTCGCATTATTTCCACCTGTTTGCCTTCTTCAATAACCGAGTCATCGGTACTTCGCGCCGACCATATCTGCCCGTCCACTTTGACTAAGCCTTTGGCGGCAAGATTGTCAATTTTTTCGGTGACAACTCCCGTCTGACCTATCACGCGGTCAGCATTTGTAGGCTCGTTTTTCGGCTTAAGATGCTTTTTGATAAGCGGTCTTGTAAGTATAAGCGTAATTGCGCTGATTCCCACAAAGACGATAAGCTGAAGATAGAACGGCGCGCCGAGCCTCTCGCTTATAAGCGCCGCTATTGAACCGACGATAAACCACACGGACACAAGCTGCGTAGTTATCGCTTCGAGTATTGCAAAAACAACTATTGCAATAACCCAAAAAATGTAGCCTTTCACTACAAACTCATTCATACCTATCCCTCCTTCTTTGAATAACCATAAATGAGCGATTTATAGTGTTTCCCTTTTTCTTCAAAGTTCTTATATACATTATAACTTGAAGCTGCAGGAGACAACAGACATATTTTGCCCTTTTCGGTGTTTTCGAATGCAAGCGAAACCGCCTTTTCCATATTTTCGGCAAAAAGGATATTGCTTTTCGCATTTTTCTCCTTAAGCCTTTCTCCTATGGAATATCCCGTGTCGGGCATACAAATTATATTATCTATATTTTCATTGAGCAAATCCTCAATAAATTCGGTGTAGTCAAGCCCCCTGTCCTTTCCGCCGATAATTAGCGTTCCGACCCTTTTAAGCGCGTGAACGGCGTTTAGAACCGCAAAGGGAATTGTGGCAATACAGTCGTTGTAGAATGTAATACCGTCAAACTCGCCGACTTTTTCCATTCTGTGCTCAATTCCCTCAAATGAATTTGCCGCGTCAACCGCCTGCTTTTCCGTCACGCCGAAACGCCGCGTTGCGGCAAAGGCGAAGCAGACGTCGGTTCTGTTGTGAGAACCGAGAAGGTGCTCGTTTTCAAACTGCAAATCAAAGGTTTCGTCCGATACGGGTTGCTTTTCGGATTTGATTTTATTTAAGTCAACGTACTTTTCAATATCGCTCTTCGCGCCGTAGACAAATAAATCCTTTTCATTCTGATAACGGGCGATATTTGTCTTGGCATTCACGTATCCCGTAAAGCCGCCCTTGTAGTGGTCAAGGTGCTCCTCAAAAATATTTGTGAAAACCGCAACCTCGGGCGAGGAAACGCAGAACTCAAGTTGATGAGAGGACATTTCAATGACTGCAACCGTGTTTTCGTTTACCTTTTCAATACATTCGAGTACCGGAATGCCTATGTTTCCGATAAGCACCGCGTCAACGCCTGCTTTTTTAAGCATCATATAGGTAAGCGTTGAGGTTGTGGTCTTGCCCTTTGAACCGGTGATGCCGATTTTTCTGCAGGGCGCAAAGCGCAGGAACAAATCCACCTGACAGGTGATTTTTGTCCTGTCGTAAACTTCGACATCACGAAGCGAAATTCCGGGACTTTTTATAACTAAATCGTATTCGTTAATACCGTCAAGATAACCGACGCCTGTAACCGTTATAACATTCTTATCGGAAAGCTCCACTGGATTTCTGTCGGCAAGCGTCAGCTTTTTTTCGGGCAGATATTTCCTTATATATTCAAGCGTGCTCCTGCCCTCTCTGCCGAAGCCGAGCAGAAGAATATTTTTATCCTTTAAAAACTCAATTATCCTTGGAAACATATTTATACATCTCCGTTACACTTTCAACAAATTCGGCAGGAATACTGTTTTCGGGGTTAAATTCCTTTAATAGGTTCGCGTGAACCTTTTTCCCTGACCCGTCAAAATATTCAAGAAGCCTCGGAAGCTTTTCCCCATTCTTTTTATATTTTTCAGCGGTCAGATTAAGCGCCAGACAGACCTCCTCGGCAGTGCCGACGCATTCAAACGGCTTTACGGCTGAAATTCCCGTCAGTCCGTCAAAATCCTCCTTAAGAGAAATGTCGTCAAGCATATTTTTCCCGAAGATTTTTTCAAGCCTTTGAGGCTCAATAAACGGGGAAAGAATTGAATAAACAAAAAGGCATTTTGCGCATTCGCCGCACCAGATATTCTTCTTCGAGCCGCGGTTACAGCTTCGGAATTCGTCAAAATACTGCGGAAAAGCTGCAAACTGCTTTGCTATCTGAAGCTCGTTGAACGCCCTTAAAATGCTGAAATATTCAATTCCCTTGACAAGATAACTGTCAAGGTAATGAGTAAAATCCCTTTCAAACTGATAGGATTTGGAATACTGGTGATTTACCTCGGCGTCAATAAGATTTGTGTCATTTGCGCTCGACTCGTTTGAAAGCACAATGTATTTTGCGCCGATGAGGTAAGCGCAGTACGCGCTCAAAAAGGCAACTATAGCCGAAAACGGAGTGTGCCCGTTAAGAAAACCAAGCTTGTTAAGCTCGAGCAGCTCGGGAGAAATTGTTCGGTAAGTCCTGATAATGCTGTTTTCGCTGTAACCTGCGGCTTTGACGGTTTCGGTGCGCGCTTTCTGGTCGTTGACGGTAAAGAACATATTGTCAAGCCGTCTGTCCGAAAGCAATTCTGCCGTAACCGCGCTGTCCTTTCCGCCGCCGACGGGGATAATATTTTTAGAATTGAAATTGACTTTTTCAAAAGTTCCGCGCTTCTCGCCTGACGAGGTAATGTTCATAAAGGAATCGATATCCGTTTCAATTGAGTTTCTGTAGAAAAACTCCGAAAGACCGTTAAAATACAGCCGTTTCCACCAGGAAATCTGTTCCTCGGAAAGCAGTCCGCATTCAACGATTACGTTTTTACAGCACGCCGCCTTCCAGTAGCTTATAAGCTCAACCATTCCCAGCGAAAAAACAAGCGCCTTGCCCGTTTCGGAATCAAAGTCGTTTATGAGCTTGAGATTATCTGTTTTAATAACGGTTTTCGGGCGAAACGAGGTAAGACCCTTAATTTCAAAATCAAAGGCTATGCTGATTTCGTCCGCCGCTTTTTCAAGAAAAAAGCCGTGATAGACAAAGGTGTCGTATTTCTCCGAAAACTCAAGAAATTTGCTGTTCTGCATAATAAAATCCTCAACGGTTTTTGCCAAAAGAAAAATTTTTTCGCAATTCTTTTCGCATTTAATATATTATACTATTACGCCGTATAAAAATCAAGAAATATCGAACCGATTTCGACCTGTTTGAGAGGCAATATTCAAAACTATGACGAAAAGATGTTCAATTCTCACCGCGTCTATATAAATTATGTATAAAAAGTTGTCTTTTATTTCGTAGGTTTTCACATTGTAAAAAAGATGATTTCTGTTGTATAATAAATTGCTAACGATTACTTCTATTGTTGTAATTGAAACTTTGTAATACAGGAGGAATATTATGAAACCTTATGCAGCAGAAGACATTCGTAATATCGCTGTCGTCGGCCATGGCGGCAGGGGTAAAACCACTCTTTGTGAGGCTATGCTTTTTACCGCAGGCGCAACAGACCGTCTTGGTAAGGTTGCCGACGGCAACACAGTACTCGACTTCGACGCCGAGGAAAAACGCCGCAAGACATCTGTTTCTTCCGCTATGGCGTCATTTGAATGGAACGGCAAAAAAATGAATATTATCGACGCTCCCGGTCTTTTTGACTTTGAGGGCGGCGTATCGGAGGCTATCCGCGCCGCAGGCAGCGCGCTTATCGTAACAAACGCCGGAAGCAGCCTTGACGTAGGCGCAGAAAAGGCTTTCAAGGCGGCATCAAAGCGCGGAATTGCAAAGTTCTTTGTTATCACGGGCGTTGACGTTGAGGACAAGAGCTATTATACGACTCTTGACGCGCTTAAGGCTGAATACGGCTCGGCTGTATGCCCCATACTTATCCCCGTTATGAACGGCAATAAGGTTGACTGCTACGTCAACTTCATCAAGAATAAAGCGTTTAAATATGACGGCGGCAAGGCTACCGAGGTCGCTATGCCCGATGACGCAACCGTTAAGCAGATGCATTCCGATTTCATCGAAGCGGTTGCAGGCACAGATGAAGATCTTATGATGAAATTCTTTGACGAGGGCGAGGACGCCTTCACTCATGACGAAATCGTCAAGGGCCTTCAGGCAGGCATCGCCGCAGGCGCTGTTTATCCCGTAGTCGGTTGCAGCGGACTTCAGCTTCAGGCAGTTGAGCAGGTAATGGATATTCTTTCAAAGCTCACTCCCTCCGCAGTTAAGGTTGCAGGCGAAAAAGCAACTGACGCAGACGGAAACGAAAAAGAGCTTACCTGCGACCCCAACGGTCCTCTTGCGGCTATCTGCTTCAAGACTGTTGCGGACCCGTTCGTAGGCAAGATGTCCTTCTTCAAGGTTGTCAGCGGTAAAATCACTCCCGACACCCCTGCGTACAATTCACGCACGGGCGAGAGCGAAAAGATGGGCAAGCTCATCTCCGTAAACGGTTCAAAGCAGACCGATATAAAGGAAATCACCGCAGGCGATATAGGCGTTGTAACAAAGCTTTCCGGCTTCAAGACGGGCGACACGCTCTGCTCGGCAAAAGAGCCGCTTACTCTTAAGGGTGTTTCGTTCCCGAATTCCTGCCTTTCAATGGCGGTTATCGTCCGCAAGAAGGGCGAAGAGGAAAAGGTTGCTTCCGGTCTTAACAGACTTATCGAAGAAGATCCGACCCTTTCCTTTGAAATCAACAAGGAAACCAGAGAGCAGGTTCTCTCGGGCCTCGGCGAACAGCATCTTGACGTTGTTGTTACAAAGCTTAAGACAAAGTTCGGCGTTGAGGTTGATCTTCAGCAGCCGAAGGTTGCATACAGAGAAACCATCCGTAAAAAGGTTGAGGTACAGGGCAGACATAAGAAGCAGTCCGGCGGTCACGGCCAGTTTGGCGACGTATGGATTCGTTTCGAGCCGTGCGACAGCGAAGAGCTCGTATTCGGCGAGGAGGTATTCGGCGGTTCAGTTCCGAAGAACTTCTTCCCCGCAGTTGAAAAGGGTCTTCGTGATTCAGTCGCAAGAGGCGCAATTGCAGGCTATCCGATGGTAAACATCAAAGCCACTCTTTACGACGGCTCATATCACCCCGTTGACTCTTCGGAAATGGCATTCAAGACGGCAGCTTCAATTGCATTCAAGAACGCTGTTCCGCTTGCTGACCCTGCAATTCTTGAACCCGTAGGAACGCTTAAGGCTTATATGCCCGACGACAACCTCGGCGATATTATGGGCGACGTTACAAAGCGCCGCGGCAGAGTTCTCGGTATGGGCGCTGCCGACGAGCCGAAGATGCAGGAGCTTGTTGCAGAGGTTCCCATGGCTGAAATGGGCGATTTCTCAACGGTTCTCCGTTCCGTAACGGCAGGCAGAGGCTATTTCACCTTTGAGTTTGCAAGATATGAAGAAGCTCCCAAGAACGTTGCCGACAAGGTAATCGCTGATTACAAGGCGCGTCAGGAAGCCGAAGACTGATTCTCCTTCAAAAGACAGGACCTACTCGAAAGAGTAGGCCCTTTTTATTTTTATATTATATTAAAATCTCAATACACCGTCGGTATCGAAATCGCATAAAGTAAATTTCACTCCGTTACAGCCGCAAAGAGTAACGTTGTCAGGCTCTCCCGAAGCGGTAACGCAGTACGTTCCGCAGCAATTTCTGCCGGTAAATTTGCAGGTTACGGTCTCGCCGCCTGCAAGAGCGGAAAGCATCCTGTTGCAAACATTTCCCTCGCAGGTAATTCTGTATTCACCGTTTATTTTAACCGCGGAGCACTCCAGACATCTGCTAAGCATTTCACCGCATCCGCAAACGGAACACAAAGCCCTGTCCGCGCGTCTGATGACATCGTTTATTTCACACTGGCTCATTCTTCTGCACGCCACTCCCTCACCCCCTTTCACATATACATTATATGTGTGCTTTAACGGGGAAGTGCATCTACGCACTTGGCTAAAGAGCGGCTTTATTGCGAAATCAGTAAATTGTAACTACGGTGTTTGAATCTATGGTTTCAAGTATTTTTATCATATTTTCTTCCGAAACGGCAACGCAGCCTCCGGTTGGGCTATCTTCTCCTTTCCAGCAGTGAAGAAAAATTGCGTTTCCTGCATAAGGCGCGCCTGCGCTGTTATAACCCAAATCGATAAAATACGCGTAGGGAACGCTGTAGTCGATTAAATGCTCGTCATCACTGTGGTCGGCGTTCGGTTCGTCTGACGCATATATAAGCTTGTTGTATTTGTCAGAGTTGTCGCCCGTTGCGCACCAATACATATCGTCAGTTACTTTGGTATAATTCAGCTTCGTTTCGGGCGAATCCTTAATTCCGTAGGCTTCCCCTATCTTCCAAGTGCCTAAAGGCGTTTTTACGTCTCCCTCGGACTGCTTGCCCGCACCGTTTTTTCCTATAACGGCAGGGCAGGAAAACAGCTCCTTATATTCGCCGTTTTCGGCAATATATACGGTAAGCGTTGCGTGGAAATCTCCGTTATCGGGACATTTGATACCGATTCGGTATTCCCCGTTTCTGTCCGTAGAAATCGGCTGACCGAAAAGAGTATCTTCTATTTCGTCCTGTGAGAGAATATTTCGGTATCTTTTATACTGTTGCTCCTCTTCGGCAATATCTTCTTTTTTGTTGGTTTCCTTTTCTTCAGCCTGAACCGCATTGCCTTTTATCCGGGACAGTTCAACCCTTGAATAGACAAGAAAAGCGGAAAGACATAATGATAGAGCAAGTAATAAGGATATAATAAGCTTTGAATGTTTCATATTGTCACCTCTGTATTAGTGTATACTTTAATTCAATAATTGTCAACGATATAAAAAAGAGCCTTGGTTTTGAACTGCCCCATATTGAGCAGACAGCACAAAAAAGACTACTTGACGTAGAAT
>CAKZZS010000040.1 GCA_937884975.1 uncultured Clostridia bacterium
ATATTCTACGTCAAGTAGTCTTTTTTGTGCTGTCTGCTCAATATGGGGCAGTTCAAACCGTCCTTCTCTATTTATAAATCTGGTTATTCCATTATGGGCAATTTGATTTTCAAATCACTCGTCGGATAGGACGCGCAGGCGTGGAACCAGCCGAACTCCTTATCCATCATTCTTCTTCCGTCGCCCAGAGGCGAAACAAAGATTTCACCGCTTAAAAGCTGCGTACGGCAGAAGCCGCATTCGCCGCAACGGCAGTGAGTATCAACGGGAATTGCCGCTCTTTCAAGGGCGACTGCAACCGGCTCGTTACCCGAAGCCGGAATAACCGTTTTGTCAATACCCCGTACAACGGTGATATTAAAGGTCTTTGTTTCGTTTCCTATCGGATAGCCCGGAATCTTCGTACTGTCGACAGGATTATTCATAACGTCGTGACGGAAGCGCTTTTCTCTTACTCCCATTTCCTTAATTGTCTTTGAAATGAGGTTATACATCGGAAGCGGTCCGCAGAACATATAAGTCGGGTCCTCGCCGGAGTATTTTTCAATAATCTCCCTTGTGACAAAGCCCTTTTCGCCCTGCCAGCTTTCGTCATCGGAAAGAACGTGAACAACCCTTACGTTTTGACAGTCCTTTTCGACCTTGTCAAGCTCTTCTTTAAGAACAATATCGCTTGAATTGACGGAGCCGTAGATTATTGTAATTTTGCAGTCCTTCATTTTGCCGTAGGCGATTTCACGAGCCATTGACAAAAACGGAGTAATTCCGCTGCCGCCTGCAAGAGCGACTATGTTCTTACTGTCGCGAAGCGGTTCCCAGTAGAAAAATCCGAAGGGCATATTCGCTTCAAGTATATCCCCCTCTTTAACATTGTCAAAGAAGAAATCGGGAACAAGATAAGGTCTGTTACGTCTTATCGTAACCTCAACAAAGCCGTCCTCTCCCCTTGCTTCAAAGGGCGCGGAGCTTATTGTATAAGGTCTTGTCAGTACGCTTTCTCCGATTTTAAGGCGGAAATTGATATACTGTCCTGCCTGGAAAACGGGAATATGACCGTCAGTTGACTGAAGTCTGAAAAGCTTCGAGGTCGGAGAGGTGTCCTTGATAAGAGTAACCTTGAACTCCATCTTTGCAGGGTGGAGCTTGTCAGCCAATTCACGGACAAAATCCTTGGGCTGCGGAACAGTCGAGGCGTTTTCAATACTCTCTTTTCTCATAGCGGTAACTCTTGAAGCGCCGCCGACATCCTTAAGAAAGCCTTTTACCTTAATGCTCTTACTCATTTCGCACCCTCCTTTCTTTCCATATCTTCAAGTATTGCTTTGGCTGCCGCCCTGCCGTTTGTAACCGCAGGCCCCATGCCGTTGCCCGACATTCCGGGAGAGCCGTTGAATTCGAGTCCCTTGATGAAATGGTCCTCTTCCTTCATGCCGAGCCTTGCGACAGCGTGGTTATCCATAGAATGGGTGTAGCCGTAAATGCTGCCCTTCCACGCGCCGACATAGTGAGAAATCGTCATAGGCGTTGTAATTTCAATTTCGGTAATATTCGGTCTGAAATCAACGCCGGAAATCTTGATATATTCCTCCATCATTTCGTTGCCCAGACGGCGTTTAAGGTCAAAATAATCCTCTTCCTTAACGCCTTCAAATGCGGTAACGGGAACAAGAGCGGTAATCGACACCTGGGTGTAGCCCTTCGGAACACAGTCGGGATTTGCATAATTCAGGCAAATCGTGGTTATGTAGTTATAAGGCTCGGTGATATTCTTATAGTTCTCCCAGATTTCATTGGTATCCATTGTTCTGCCCGAGAAGGTGGAATAGTTCATAAGTCCGTTTTCCTCGGGAGTGCCTTCAAGAACGGCAATAAGCGAAACGGGGCATACGGAAAGCTTCATTCCGTTAATATATTTTATTGCGCCCTCGGGTACCTCGCTCAAAGGCTCTATCATCTGGGTATAAACCTTATTCGGATAAGGAGCACAAACAACGTAATCACAGTGAATTTCGTCGCCGTTCTTCGTGCGCACGCCGTAAGCCTTTCCGTCCTTGACAAGGATTTTGTCGACCTCCTGCTTGAATTCAAACTGGCCGCCGTTCTCCTCAATTTTCTTTTCCATTTTCATACTCATCTCGTGCGAATAACCGCGGCAGACATAGCTGCCCGTGAAGTAATCCGCCATAAGAAAAGCGTAAATGGTAAAGGGAAGGTCATCCATACGGTTGCCGACGTAAATCCAATAAGGAGTAAGCATTTCAACCGCTCTCTTAGGAAGATTAAAGGTATTTATAACCTCGGTTGCGCTGTATCCGACTGTCTTTACAAAATCGGGGTGCTTCAAGAGCATCTGTACCTTGCTCATAGGAGTAACGGACAATATATTCATACTGTCGTACACCCTGCGGCACAAAAGCAGTAATTCGTGGACCTTTTCAAATGAGCCGGGAACAACCGCGTCAACCTCTCTCGCCGCGGTTTCATAGCCCTCGTGAAGGATAGCGTCAATATCGGAGTTGGGCAGGGCAACTCTATAGCACTCGGGTACCTTAAGCCAGTCAATGTCAACGCCCATATCGTCAAAGAACTGACCGACTTTAAGTCGGTTGCCCTTTTCGCCGATGGACATCATTTCATGAAGCGTTGCCTCGATTTCAAACCCGTTTCTGACAAAGTCAGTCGCAAGTCCGCCGGGAAGATTATGCTTTTCAAGGATAAGTATATCCTTAACACCCTTTGACTGAAGATGAAGAGCAGTGGACATTCCCGAAAGAGCGCCGCCTATGATAATGACGTCATAATGGTCTTTGAAATATTTCATAGCGTATTCCTTTCGTATTGTTTAATCGAAAAAACGGGAAGGGGTAATCCCCTCCCCGGAAAAAACTATTTTTATCAGAAGAAGCGCTCAATAAGCTCTCTTGAGTATTCGGCAGTTTCATCCATATCGCCGAATGACATAATCTCGCCTGCATAGAAAGTATCATACTTATCCTGCATTGCTTCAACCTTGTCATACCAGCCTGCTGCATAATCTTCCGAGAATACATGCGGGAAGTAGTAAACACTCCACTCGTTTACAACGTTTGAAGCCGGGTTGTGCATTGTCTTAAGGTCATCAAGAACCATCTGTCTGCACTTGTCATAAGGAATTTCTTCGCTGTTTCTATGCTTACGAAGAGCGTATGTAGTGATAACCTGGTCCTTTGTGTCCTTCCAACGGCGATAGTAAACCATAAGGTGACCGAGAGTCTCGGGAGTCATATTCTCAAATACATAGTAAGAAATTTCGGGATGATCCTCGGGCTTTGTTTCAACTGCAAGTACGTCATAGCGCTCATAGTCGATCTTCGAGAAGAGCTCCATTTCGTCGTCGCGTGTGTCGAAATAGTCAACCATACCTACCTGACCGTCGTCACGCTTGTTGGGGATGTAAAGAGGAGCAGTGACAATAATCTTGTCGTACTCTTCAACTTCTCCGTTAACCGTAACGTAAACCTTGCCGTCCTTACGCTCAACCTTTTCAATTTTCGAGTTAAGTCTTGCAGGATTCTTAAGGTGGTCGTTAAGAGACTCCCAAATCGACTGTGTGCCGTCCTTCCAGGTCCAGAGATTAACCTTAACAAAGTTCATCGTGGTCTGGAAATCAAGATACTTAAGAACATAAGCAGCCGGAATTTCGTCGAAATAACCGTAACCGAAGGAGGTGTACGGCCCAATCCAAACGTCCTGGGTCAACTCAACGCCGTTAAGCTCACACCAATCTTTAAAGGGCATGCAAAGGTCTTTAAGGTTGGGGTTTACGCCCTTAACGGGTTCACGCTTTGCGTTCTGCTGTGAGAAGCCTTCATATCTTCCCTCTGCAACGCCGCGGTGACCGTTTACATCGTAGCCCTTATACTTTGTTTCAAGGATTTCGCCGAGCTTCTTTGTCTGCTTCTTCATCTTAAGAAGACGCGGGATCTTCGAAATGTTCTTCTTGGGCTCAAAGGGTTCGATAACGTCGCCCTTTGCGTTCTTATAGTTTCTGTTAAGCTTCGGACCGTCGTGAGTAATTCCGCAGAACTCTTCAACGTCGTGAACTGCGTAATAAGACGGAACGCCCATGATAGCGCCCATTTCATAACGTCTGCCGTTATATGTGGGGCTGAAGCACTTACCGCCTACGCGGTCAAGTCTTTCGAGAATAGTGTAGTTTTCATAACCCTTTTTCTCGAGATACATACCTGCGGAAAGGCCTGCGGGGCCGCCGCCGATAATGCAAATGCGAATGTCTTTTTCCATTTCTATTCCTCCATAAATAGATTGATAAAAATATCACGAAGCCATTATACATTATTTTTAAATAAAATGCACTACTTTTTTAAAAATTTTTTATTTTTTTTATTATTTTTGCAAAAAGCCTACCATTAAAGTCGTTTTTATGCTAAAATATAGGGGATAATAACTTCGGGAGGGAAGAGAATGCGTTTCGGTTCATTTTATGAGTTAATCGGCTACTATGCCGAAAAGAACGGCTCGCGCCCTGCGCTGTATTTTGAAGAAAACGGTCAAAAGCGGAGTATGAGCTATTCCGAGCTTCTTAAAGAAATCTGCGAACGGGAAAAAGAGCTTTTAAAAACCGGAAAAACAAGTATCGGCATTCTCTGCTCGGGCGACAGGGACTGTATTGTTACCGTCTTTGCGGCAGTGAACGCCGGAATGCAGGTGGTAATGCTTGACGAATCATCTTCGGACGAGACGTTAAAAAAGCAAATTAAAATTGCAGATGTGGATTATCTTTACGCTTCGGACAAAAAAGCTGTCGAAAGCCTTTCGCTCTTTCTTACCGACGGCGTTGAAAAGGACGCAAAAAGAATACTATTTTTCACCTCCGGCACCACAAGCGTTTCAAAGGCGGTAGTGCTTACTGAAAAAAGCCTTTGCTCAAGCGCTTACAACGGAAGCGAAAAGCTGCCGCTTAAAGAAGACGATATACTTATGTGTATGCTTCCCCTTTCGCATGTTTTCGGCTTTGTGTGCTCGCTTCTCTGGGGTCTTTCGTGCGGCAGCGCAGTTGCCCTCAGCCGCGGCGCAAGAAGCCTTCTTACCGACTTTTCGTTCTTTAAGCCGACTGCGGTTTCACTCGTTCCAATGCTTCTCGGCTTCTTTATAAAAAACAAGCTTTTTAACGAGGAGCTGGATTTAATACTTATCGGCGCAGGCGACTGCTCCGAAGCGCTTCTTGACGCAGTTAAGGCGATGGGAAAACGCGTCAGCTTCGGTTACGGTCTTACGGAGACGAGCTCCGGCGTTGCGATAAGCGTTTCGGGCGACCTGCACGCGCTTGAAATCTGTCCCGACGACGAAATAAAAATCGCTCCCGACGGGGAAATTCTCATTTACGCTCCGACGTGTATTATGCAGGGTTATTATAAGGATAAGGAAAGCACCGAAAAGGCAATTGAAAACGGACTTTTGCATTCGGGCGACCTCGGCTTTTTGGATATGGACGGCCGGCTTCATATCACGGGCAGAAAAAAGGAAATGCTTGTCTTACCGAGCGGTACAAAAATCTTTCTTCCCGACTACGAGGCGGCGCTTGCAAAGGCGGTTGAAAACGCAGAGCTTGCGGTAATACTGCTTAAAAACAAGCCCGTGCTCGTAATAAAGGAAATTGAAGAAAAACGTAATGAAATACTTGAAAAATTAAATGAGGAAATGAAAAAGCATCCGCGCTCGCATCAGCTTTCGCAGGTGATTTTCACTGATAAACCGCTACCGAGAACGGCGACGGGCAAAATAAAACGCTGGGAAATCCAGAAAACGGAGGAAGAAAAAAATGGCAAAAATGAGTAGAGAAGAATTAGTACAGGAAATCATTCAGACTGTCTATGACTGCGCTCCCGAGATGGAAGGCGTTGAGCTTTCCGAGGAAACGGTAATAAATACCGATACTAACATCGATTCAATGGGTATGACTCTTATCATTTGCAGACTTGAAGCAAATCTTGACGTAAAAATTCCCCATAAGGAATGGGACAGCCTGCTCACACTCGGCGACGTAGTAAACGCCTTTTATTCAAGAATGGAATAATGAACATATACGAAAAGGAATATAAAATCCAAAGCTCGGATGTTGATATGTTCCGCCGCCTTCGCCTTTCAAGGCTTTTCACCTTTACCCAGGAGGCGGCTATTCACCACACCGAGCAGTTAGGCGCAGGAAGAGCGAAAACGCTTGACCGCGGCTTTCTCTGGGTCGTCACAATGCAGCACGCCGAAATAAAACGGCCGCCGGTTTATGACGACGAAATAAAGCTTATTTCATATCCCGGTAAAACGATGAACGTTATTTTCCCGAGGTATTATTCCTTTATCGACAAAAACGGTGAAGAAATAATCCGCGGCAGCGCTCTTTGGATGCTTATGGATATGAACACAAGAAGGATGATTTTTCCCGATGACGAGGGAATTAAAATCGACGTCAATGAGGACGTTGACGGCTTTCCCCTGCCAAAGCCCATTAAACCCGAGGAAACGGACAAAACGTATTCTCTCACCGTCCCGTTCAGCTTTTCGGATATAAACGGACACCTGACGAATACAAAGTATTTTGACATTGCCGAGGATATAACGGATAATGCTTCTTCGGGGAAAGTGCCGAAATACGTTGCGGTTGAATACTCGGGCGAAGCAAGATTTTCTCAAAGAATTGATATTCACTACTACGAAAGGGAAAACTCCGTTTATCTTCAGGGCGTAAAGGATGACGGCAAAAAGGTTTTCAAGCTTAAAACGGAGTATTAAGCAAATGAAAAAAACCGGTTCAATTTTAATCTGTGTTTTAATAATTCTTATTCTTTCCTCCTGCGCCGCAAAGACGCAGGAGCTGTCATTTTCATCTTCAAACGAACAAACGAAGGCTGTTTACGACTATCTTTGTTCAATTGAGGGCGAAAAAGCTTTAAGCGCCCAGCAGGAATCGACGTGGATGGAGTCGCCCGAATATGAGATGGATTACATTTTTAACGCCTCGGGCAGGTACCCTGCAATGCGCGGTCTTGACTATATGAACGACGATTTTGAAGGCGTAAATAAAAGAGCCGAGGAATGGTGGAACAAGGGCGGACTTGTGACAATTTGCTGGCATTGCGGAAGTGATTTTTCCGGTGCGTGGAAGGAGTCGCAGGAAACCGAGATAGCCGACTGGGACAAGGCGCTGACAGAGGGCACGGAAGAATATAACGCGCTCCTTAAAGGAATGGATAAAGCGGCTGACGCACTATATGAACTTAAAGAAAAGGGCGTAACCGTTATCTGGCGACCCTTCCACGAAGCCGACGGCGGCTGGTTCTGGTGGGGCAAGGGCGAAAGCGAGAATTTTAAAAAGCTCTGGCGTATTATGTATAAGCATTATACAGTTGACAGAGGACTTGATAACCTGATATGGGTTCAGGGCTTTTCACACAACGGCGAAAAGCTGAATAAATGGTACGTCGGAAATGAGTATTGCGATATTATAGGCGCCGACAGCTATGACGGCGGCTCACAGAGCGAGCTTTACAAAACGGTTAAAAAAGTCCGCGCAAATAATAAACCGATTTGCTTTCACGAATGCGGCGAAAACCCGACTGCCGAGCAGTTAAAAGAAACAAAGTGGCTTTGGTTTATGACTTGGCATACCGAATATTTAACCGACAATAATTCCGAAAAGGAAATCAACAGTTTATATAACAGCGAATACATTATTACGCTTGATGAATTGCCCGATTTCAGAAACGGAGAAGACAGTATGAAAGACACCGATATTTCTTTAAACGAACAACATTCTTTCACGGTTGAAAATATACTTGACGCAGTTGAATGGCTCGGCAAAGTCGACGGTGAAATAAACGTTCCTGCAGAATACATTGTAGATAACGGCTCATTAAAGAAAATTGACCTTGAGGGAAAGATTTTCTCCCTTGAATGCCACGGCACGGCTTATTATTCATTTTTAAACGAAAACAAAGAAAAATATATTGAAAGAATATTTTTATTCATTGAAAACTACAGTTTTGAAGAATGTAAAAATGAGCTTGAAAAGCTGTACGGTGAACCTGTCTCACAGGGCGAGGAACCCTATGTTGAGTCGCTCGGCGGAGTTGTCAGCCGGACCGATTACGAAACCGACACGATGAGAATCCGTGTTGAAACAGCGAGCAAGCACAATTATATTACGCTTGAGTTTAAATTGAAAAGCAATAATTCATAATAAAAAGAACGGAAAACGGCTCTCAAAAGGAGCCGTTATTCTTTTTATTCTTTTCATTTTTTAATTAAATATTGAGTGAGACAAATTACCCGTAAATGTGCGACGGGACGGGCGACCCGTCCCCTACGTAAGGATTTGAATCCACATTTCACCGTAGGGGCGGATACTATCCGCCCGTTAATTTACATCTATCTTACGGGCGCGCACGGAGACACGCCCCTACGAGTTTGATAATCATTCTCACACCCTGTAGGGGTGGGTTTCCACGTCCACCCGTTTGCCGCGAAAGCGGCAAATTGTCACTTTTGGCGACAACGGGACGTCGAGTTACGGCTTCGCCATTACCCTTTTGTCTGCTTTGCGGACATTTCCCCTATCAGGGGAATCTCACCGTCTCCTACGCACCTCATCCGTCGCATAAATGCGACACCGCTTGACGAGCCCGTCCCCTCTGTCACTTCGTGACATCTCCCCACACTGTGGGGAGTCACCCCTCAAGGGGAAGGCTTTGTAGGTTGAGATTCTTCGCTTCGCTCAGAATGACATTTTATCGTTCCGAAGGAACATTTCACACGTTTTCTTGAAAACATATTTCATGTTTTTTTATAACAACACTTCACAAATTCAAAAGAATTTATTTCACGGGCGGATATTATCCGCCCCTACGAGTCGGTTGAGATTCTTCACTTCGTTCAGAATGACATTTAACGTTCCGCAGGAACACTTCACGAATTCAAAAGAATTTATTTCACGGGCGGATATTATCCGCCCTTTTATTTTTCAATTAAATTTTGAGTAAGGGCTTTGCCCTTAAGGACGCTGAAGACTATTATCCCAACTGTCAGTGCCGCCCTTATTATATTTATAATTCTTATTGACTTGGTTGCAATTTGAATATATTTCAAATCCTTGAACAGCTCGTTCATTCTCTTTCACCGCCTGTCAGTAATACCGCGTGGGCAATTGAGGGAATTGTTTCTCCCTGAAGCGTTGAGGTGGTGGAAAGAAGCGCTCCCGTTGCAACAAAAAGCACCTTTGTAAGCCTGCCGCTCGCAAGCGCGTTCATTATATGGGTGTTAAGAACGCTTGCGCTACAGCCGCAGCCCGAGCCGCCGGCGTGAATGTCCTGATTATTCATATCGTAAATAAGCAGTCCGCAGTCATTATGAACGGATGAAATATCAACTCCGTAGTCCTTCTGACAAAGCTCATTAAGAAGCTGAGAACCGACCCTCCCCAAATCTCCGGTAAGAATCATATCATAGTCGTCGGGCGTGGTGGCAGTGTCATTAAGAAAATCCGATATGGTCTGCGCCGCGGCAGGTGCCATTGTCAAGATTAGACGATAAATTTGTACGAATTACCAAATATTGTAAATGGTTTTTGTGCAATTTCCACAATTCGCCATTTTTCACTCAAAAATAAGACAACGAATAATTAAAATATGTCTATTTTTATCAATTATGGTCATTTTCTGACATCACCCTATACAAAAACGCCCGAAACCGTTGCTATCACTGCGTTTCAGGCGTTTTTTGATGTTCAAAAGGTTACAATTTGTAATATTTAAAATTAGCACATATATACGAATAGTAGAATTATATGTACTTACTCATAATCCGTTTGTTCACGAATACTGTCATCAACCAACTCTTTGTAGTCATCGTTAAGCGAATCGTATTTTTCTTCCCATTCATCTTCATCCATTTCATCCCAACTAGTTGAGAGTTCAATGTATGTGTTATACTGAGCCGGATCATCTTTTTCTAAAAACTGCTCATGAGTTGGATATTCATCTTCGTTAATTTCAGTTTCATCGTCTTCAAATTCGTCTTTTGATAATTCCTCTGCTTCATCATTTCCTATATGTGATAAAACATTACCTAATATATTAAGAAATCCCATTATCATTCTCCTTTCTTGATTCTACTTCTTCATTATCAGTATTGTCTATTTTTGAATCATCTTCAACAGCAGCATAAAGTGCAGTTATTAATTCTTCCTTTTCTTTCTCTAGTTCTTTCTTTGTTTTCTTATTCTCAACAGATTGTTGGTATAGTTTGATTATTAATAGTATTAACGGAACAAGCGAAGCGGCACCGACTGCAGCCCCACCTTTAATCTTTCCTATTTTTATTCCTTCTATTTTGCTCTGCTTTGCAATTTTCAAAATTCCACCTTGCATTTTACCATCATCGCTTATTGCCTTAAGTGTTTTTGTAATTGCATCCGAACTTTTTGCGTTTTCTGTAAAAAACTTAATTGCATTTTCAACTCTATTATCCATAAAGCACCCTTTCTGAATTTCTTTTATTCTAACTTGCTGATAATATCATCAATATTATCTTCTGACACAACATTCGGATATTTATCCTCAAAATCAATTAATCTTTCTTTAACGGCTATTTCGCTCTCTTTTTGCTTTTCATAACCACTGATAAACGATCTATTATTAATTGCCGTTTTAACAAATTCTAAAGTCTCATTAGAAATATTTTCAAAACCGTCATATAAATCATTAACAGCCTTTTCAATATCGAAATAGTTAATCTCGTCTTGCTTTTGATAATGATAGTAGAGTATTCCGAGAATATCAGATAAATCGTTTTTATACTTTCTGCCTGAAACCATCTTCATAGCAATCAGGTATTCTCTGTTTATCGTCCGAAATTCCAGCACATTGGCAAAGGTTTTATAATAAACAGAGTGTTCTCTCAACTTTGGTGAATACGACTTGGTTTTCTTAAAATCGTCGTTTAACCAGTCGGTTGGAAGATTATATTTTTCTGCAACTATAAGAGATGCTGCCTTTACTGCTTCCTCTGACGTATTAAAAGCGTCGATGTCAACGGAATTCATTCTGAAATCATAATTAAGAATGACAGAACCGCCGCCTACTATGATAATCTCCGCTTTCACTTTTCTTCCGGTAATTCTCTTAAACTCTTTTGCGAGTTCTTTAAGATAAATATCAACACTATCCTTCTGTATATCTTTAGGCAACGTTAAACACCTCATTTTCAGCTATATTAAACCTTGCAAACTCAGGTATTGCATTTGCAAAACTATCAGACAGGGCTGAAGGGTTTTTCATAACTTCTGCCTCAGCAATAACGCTTGCAGGATAAATGATTTTATCAAGTTTTGCCGTTCTAAGTTTATTATATTTTGTACAGATAGGCACGTAGTTGATGCGGCTGATATAATCAAGCATGGCTAAAAGATAAAGCGCTTCAGGATACCATTTTTTATTGTAATAATCATTAATTCTGTCCTCTTTCAAAACAGATACAATAAACTTCTTATATCCTTTTTCTTTCAGCTCATGGCGAACGTTACTCTTAAACGCTTCAAAATCGTAACGGATATCAACATCTTTATAGAGCAAATCTTCCATAGAACAATTGAAATACTTCGATAGTTCATAAACCGTTTTGGCATTACAGTTTTCCAAAGTCGTTTTGCCGTTACAAATATCACTGATAGTTGAATACGGTATATTTGTATCCTTTGCCAGTTTATATTTGCTGATGTTTTTTTCACTAATCAGATAGTTAATGTTCATGGTATCACCACCTTCACTATTATTATAACGGAATTCCGTGATAATATCAACTATTTTTCAATGAAATCGTAAAAAAATAAGAAACTGCGCAAATGCAGTTTCTCACTTTATTTCCTGTTCTAAATTTCTGAAGGTATCCGTATCAAAGAATTCGGTAATGGTGATGTCCAGACCGTCACAGATTTTCTTGATGGTGGTGATACCCGGGTTTTTGCTTTGATTGTAAATGATTATTTTAATTCTTGACAATATTTCGGTCAACCGATATAATAGGATTGGTGATAGTTATGAATATTAATACAATATTGAAAGAAAATAATATGACTAAGTATAGGTTGGCGAAACTCAGCGGAGTTCCCCATGCTACGCTTAACAATATTTGTTCAGGTCAGGCACAGATCGAAAAGTGTTCTGCTGAAACGCTATATAAAATTGCCAAAGTCTTGAATGTCAGTATTGAGGATTTAATAAAGGATTCCATTACTGAGTCTGAAATAAACGCTCAAAGAGAACGAGCATATGAATATGGGTTGCCAAATTATTTGCAGCATGATTTAGACGAATACAAAAAGGGATTAAAGAATCATTCATCGCTTATTGACTGTCTTTGGGGAGAACTTTACGGAAGCATTAATATGGCTGAAATTTCCGATGGTGCTATATCACCCGAACATGCGGACTACCTAAGACAAAAATATTTATGGAGGAAATGATACAACAGAAGTGAGGAGTATTATTATGGCTCAAATATACACATTTCATATTGTTTATGATGGATGTAAAAACAAAATCTGGAGAGATATTCAGATTTCTTCCACAAACACATTAGCGACTTTAGGCTACTGCGTTCTTTCCTCATTTGATACATTGGCATATCATTTATTTTACATAGAACATAACGGCATACGATATAATACCTATTTAGACGAGTTCAGTGATAGTGAAGCATTTTTAAGTGAGGTAAAACTTAATCAATTGTCATTGAAAATCGGGGATAAGCTGGAAATGCTCTATGACTTTGGTTGTGAGCAAATATTTTCAATTACCGTCACTAATATTGAGGAAATGCCAAAAGGTTTCGCAACCGCCTACCCTAAAGTCATTGCAGGCGAAGGCAGAGGAATCATTGACGATATGCCCAGTGACGAGCTGATGGAAATCATTAACAAAACGGAAAAGAACGGAAAATCAGATTTTGTTATCACCAATGAATTTAGTCGGCAAATCGTATGGGATTATCGTAATTATCTATTGAAATATGATGATGGATTAATTAGAATCAAGGTAAAAGAAATAAAAGATGCGTACGAAAACCATTTAGATGAATATTAGTTACTACATAAATAAAAACAAGAAAATGCAGGAGCGGTTTCTTGTTTTTATTATACCCCTTATACCCTGTTGACTTTTGATTATAAAAAGGGTATAATAGGGTATAATTATTGATAGGGGGTATTCTTATGAATAATGCAAATATTCTTCAGCGTATTGACGACCTCGAAAGAGAAATCGCTCTATTGCCTGTCGGAAGTGTTGTTGAAAAAAGAATCGGAGACAAGGTTTATTATTACCACCGTATCAACAAAAACAATGAACGATTCGAAAAGTATATTTCATTTGAGAATGTTGACGAACTGCGTTCGCAGATAGATAAGAGGAAGAAGCTCGAAAAGGAATTAAAAGAGCTTAAAAGAGCGCTTCCAAAAGAAAAGCCTGTGAAAACATTGGGTAGTTCACATAAATTCGCAACCTATGTCAGAACCGGAGAACAATTAAAGAAGTATTCTAAGATTGTAGCAGACTATAAGAAAAGAGAATGCTACTCAAAATTGCACGACTACATTTATGGCACTCCACAGGATAAGGTTTTCATTCTTTATGGTTTGAGAAGAACAGGAAAAACAACCCTGATTCGTCAAATCATCTTCAATATGACAAATGAGGAAATCAATAAGGCTGCTTTTATTCAAATCACTTCAAACGATACCTTATCAAACATCAACACCGACTTATCATATCTCGAAGCACACGGATATAAATATGTATTCATTGATGAAGTAACCCTGATGGAGGACTTCATTGAAGGTGCCGCACTCTTCTCCGACCTCTATGCCAGTAGCGGAATGAAAATTGTATTATCCGGCACGGATTCTCTTGGTTTCGTATTCACAGAAAGCGAGCAGCTTTATGACCGCTGCATTATGCTTCATACAACCTTTATCCCCTATCGTGAGTTTGAAAATGTTCTCGGTATAAAGGGCATTGATGAGTATATCCAATATGGCGGAACAATGAGCATCAGCGGAAGGAATTACAACGAATCCTCCACCTTTGCAAACAAAAGCACTGCCGAAGAATATGTCAATACTGCAATTGCCAACAACATACAGCATTCACTCAAATATTATCAAAACGGCGACCATTTCAGACATTTATATAAGCTTTATGAAAAGGGAGAACTGACAAGTGCTATCAACCGAGTAGTAGCTGATATCACTCACCGATTTACGGTAGATGTGCTTACAAAAACCTTTAAATCACACGATTTATCCTTATCAACAAGAAATCTTTTAAATGACAGAAACAATCCCATTGATTTAAACGAACACATTGATAAAGAGCTCGTTACAAAATCAATTAAAGATATGCTTGAAATTCTCAATAAAGAGGAGCAGAGCGTTGAAATAGATGAAGCTCATGCTTTTCAAATTGAGGAATACTTATCTTTGCTTGATTTGGTGATGAAGGTTGATTTGCTCCATTTTCCTAATGTTAATCAGAAGGATAATAAAACCATTATCAGCCAGCCGGGATTACGCTATGCACAGGCAGAAGCCTTGGTAAACAGCTTATTACTCGACGAAAGCTTTATTGCCTTGTCAATTATCGAGCGTCAAAATATTTTAGATCGCATTTTAAGTGAAATCAAAGGCAGAATGATGGAAGATATCGTCCTTTTGGAAACCCGGTTAGCTAATCCGAAAAAGCAAGTGTTCCAGCTTCAGTTTGCTGTTGGCGAATTCGATATGGTAATTCACGACCCAAAAGCATTAAGCTGTGAGATATTTGAAATCAAGCACAGTGATCAAGCTGTACCACAACAATATCAGCACTTGATTGATAGTGAAAAATGTGAGAGTACCGAACACCGTTTTGGTAGGATAACAAACAAGTGTGTTATCTACCGAGGTAGTAACACAGAATCAAATGGTGTTAAGTACATCAATGTTGAAGAATATTTAAAGAGCTTATAACGAAAATGAGGAGTTGCGCTGCAACTCCTCACTTTATTTCCTGTTCAAGATTTTTGAAGGTATCCGTATCAAAGAATTCGGTAATGGTGATGTCCAGACCGTCACAGATTTTCTTGATGGTGGTGATACCCGGGTTTTTGCTTTGATTGTAAATGATTGACTTAATCGTGGTATAGGGTATGCCTGAAATTGTAGCCAGCTTGCAATAAGTTATCTTTCTCTCATAACAAAGCTCTGCTATTCTTTGTTTTGTTGCTTCCGCAATATTCAAAATAATCACTCCTATCAAAATTATGATAGCAATTTCAATAGGAGTTCGCAGACTATATATTATACTTATTACGATATATAGTCTTTTTTGACTTTGGCAACGCAAAGAGCGATAAACAGCTGCGGCGACATATCAAGCCCTGCTGATTTAATAGCCTCCTTGATTCCGTCCTCAACCTCCTGTGGCGTTGTGTTATATTCTTTCGCCACCGTCTGAAGCATTCTTTTATAATTCATATTCTCACCTCCTTCAACACAATAGTATAATATATAGTCTATCAAAATTTGTCGAAGTATGTGAGAAAACAAAAAGTTTTGCAGATTACTAAAAAGGGGCTGTGAAAAAACGCAATATTTTTTAATTGCGTGGCATCACAGCCTTTGTATTTTTGATGAAATTTAAATTTTTAAGAATTGAAGATATAACTTCCCCTTTCGGGAAACGGCTTGTTGTAGCAAAGAATTCTTTCAGGCTCAATTCTTTTCAGCATTTCATTGTAGCCCTTCATAAAACCTTGACCTCCTTTAGAACAGGTGGGCAAATCCTTGCTTTTTCTGTTTTATAATCACTATGTCATTTTAATAGGCAGAATATCGCCGTTTTCATTAAATCTCATTTCATCTATCGCTAAAATTCGAGCATGTTTGTTGTGTTTTCCGAGCGGTCTGCGATGATAAACACAATAATATTTTCCGTCTTTATCCCTTATATAGCCATTATGACCGGGTCCGTTAGCAATATTCTCATCACCCGAAAGAATTTCGCCACGAGGAATTACTTTTTCAAACGGGTTTAAGCTTATTCCGTAAATCACCTTATATGTTGAGTTCGTCCAATTTCCTGAGGAATACATAAAATAATATTTTCCGTCTTTTTTAAACATACAAGGAGCTTCGGTATATCCCGAAGGAGTTATTTCTTTAGTATTCGAAAATCCCTTCATATCGTCGTTCATTAAGCAAATATTACAATGGCCCCAACCGCCGTAAAACAAATAGACTTTACCGTTATCGTCTTTGAAAAAATGTGCGTCAATCGGCTGTGCTCCGTTTATAAATTCACTGATTAAATGAGTTCCTATATGATTTTTGAACGGTCCTTCAGGACAATCCGAAACGGCTATTTCCAGTCCACCGTCCTCGTTGTTATTCTGAATATCGTTGCAGGCAAAAACGAGATAGTATTTGCCGTCTTTCTCTATTACTGAAGGCGCCCATACAGCTTTTTCTACATACGGAAAAGTGCTCATATCAACAATATCTTTTTGTTCTTTCCAGTTTTTTCCGTCCTCTGAAACATATAAATCAATATTTTTTTGCTGAAAATATGCTCTGGATTTTGTTGCGTAAATATAATACTTTCCGCCATATATTCTCGCTTCTGGGTCTGCGTGATAGGTCTTTGAAATATTTGAACTTGCTTTTAGCATAATGCCACCTGATTTCGCTATGGTTTTTTTTAAGGGTTTAATAGTGTAATGTTATAATACACGATTAAAAATGTCAACTACGTTTTGTTGCTAAAACTTTACATTATATCATTTAACCTTGTAACAGCAAATGTTTTTGCCTTTGCCCTCTCGTTCAGGCAGAGCAATATATAGATTTGTCGAAGCGTGAGAGAAAACAAAAAGTTTTGCAGATTACTAAAAAGAGGAGGGGTTTCCCTCCTCCATAAGACAATTATTCAAGTAATAATCTTGCTCTTTCCTGAACCTTCTTTTCAAGATACTTTAAGCGTTCATCCGGCAAGTTATAGCGAGGGTGCTTCTTGAATTTGAAATTCAGCATTCCTCTTAATTTATCTTTGTGCGCCTTTGTCAAAACCGCTTTTGCCTCACCAATATAGTCGTCATAAACGCATGGCAGCAAGGTGTCCGCATACTGTGAAAGCTTCTCGTAGCTTTCCAAATCATCTCTGCCCGCAAAGTTGAACAGTGAATTACCGTGGTCAAACAGCGGTGCAGGTGCGACAATCTTATTTGTTTTATTATCCACGAGGAAACCGAAATTGCCATAGTGCCTGTCGGTATTATAAATCAGCGCATCCAGCACGAGCATATCATTCAGCGCGGCAACATACTTTTTGCCGAGCTTTTCATAATACGCTCTGACAGCTGACATGCCACCCGTTTTTACAATTCTGCCAACAGGAACAAACGAATAATCTTTGCTTGTGAACAACTCGCAATAGGAGCAAAGCTCCCCTTTCCATTTTGATAGATTATAAGGAATTGCATTAATACCCATTGCCTCTGCGACTTGCGCTGCGTAGTATTCAGAATACGGCTCCATTCCTGTATTAGAGGCTCCTGAGGTGCCGCCTTTATAAAGAAAAATTCTGCCGTTGTTTCTGCGCCAACATTTTGGTAGCATACCGTTTGTTGTAAATTCGGGGCTGGACATTAACGAGGAACGCACACTACTTCCGTAACCAGTAAAAGCAATATTGGCAAGTATCTGACTAAAGCGATTGTCGTAAAGGTTGTACTTTGCAAAAGTGCCATCAAACCCTTCCTCAACAATCCAGTAGCAATCATTTAGCGAAAGACCTTTTGAAACCTTGATGATGTTCAGCGGTCTGTTCAGGCTCAACCCGCACTTGCTCAGGAAGTTTCTTACATACGCTCTGTTTACAGGAATGGTTCTGTGCTTTAACCACTTGTAAACACCCTCATCCGTAAGTTCCAAATCAAGCGGAAGCAGAGTTTTATCATCAGCTGTCCATACTATTTTTATGTCCGGATCATTACTATTGTCAACAGCAGTGAACTTTAATATGGTTTTGTCAAAGTGCTTCAGTTCATAAATCATAAAACCTCTCCTTCCTTAAATAATATATTAGTAGTTTACCACAAAATATTGCAACAATCAAGAATCATTAGTAATATCGCAATATGTATCCCTCACCTGCTTATGATATTTGTGTTATCATATATGATAACATATGTCAAATTATAACTAAAGAATGTCTTAAAGAATGCTATCCATGTCCGATATTTTGGACTTGAAAAGGTTATTTTTGTAAATCTATTTACTTTTGGTTTTGGGCGTGATATATTCGAGTTACCATAAAGAGTGTGCGAGGGACAAGCCCGATGACCACACAGCAACCTACCGAAAGGCAAGGTGCTAATGCTGGGGGGTATTAGTACACAAACAGAAATAGCCTTAAATCTCATATTTCACATCCATTTTACCATTTTTTGTCTTGATATACGTCAGTATATCTGCACCAAAGAAATGGCAAAACGAAAACAAACTATGAGATTTAAGGTGCTTCGCAGTTTTACCCTATTAATTATTTGCAAAGACAAGGCAAATTAACGAAGCAATACTTTCGTATTGCGAGGTGATTTAACGAAGTATTTGTGAATAAGAAATGGGTAAAACCTAATTCTGTTTGTATACTAATACCCTAACTATGGGATTCTCCTTTCTTCACTCTTTTGGAAAACTATTTTATAAGGAGTGTTTAAAATGAGAACACTAACAGAATTACTAAAAACAAATGAAAAGGTATTTATCCGCCTTGCAAACGACAACCTCAAGCAGAAGTTTATGCAGCAAGCGGAAGCGGAGGGCTTTGTGTACCAAGGGCAGAATCCTACAGAGTCGCAAGCCGAAAGCGTAATGATTATCCACAAGGATTACACGCTCGGAACGCTCGCCGGCTTCGCCACGCATATGCATTATTACACTTGTCCAAAGGAAATGCGTGTTGACTACGCAAGGTACATCAACGGACTTGATGACTTTTATTATGATATCAGGAAGGAGTGATAGTTTGAAGAAAGCGTATTTTGAATTAACGGATATGTGTTCCGATTTGAACTTCGATACAAACAGAGCAACTGAACTTATTAAAGAGGTTAATATAAACCAAGTAATCGATACGCATAAAATCGGAGATGCATATTATCCGACAACACTTTTGGAAGCAGCAATTCTAAATTTTAACATTTCTATGGTTAAACTTCTTCTTGCAAATGGCGCTAATCCCAATTTTATTGACGATTTAAATCGGGTAGACCCTGTTTTATGGAATCTACAATACCCGAGTGATTCAAACACCGAGAAAGATAATAACACTCAGCTAAAAATAACACAGTTATTATTAGAAAATGACGCAAGCCCTTTGATTGAAAGCGAAAGGGAATGCTTATTTAACTATGTTTGTTTTGCTACTTTCAACGATGACTATGATTACATATGGGAATATCGTTCAAGATTTTTTATCCTCTTAATTGCTTATGGAGGGAAAAGCGAATACTGCACTCCCGTTATATTAAAGCCATTTGATATGAAAAGCCTTGACCAATACCGATTTTACCTTGTGCCTTGCGACGATGGTTACCATCTTACAGGGAAAGTTGTTGATAAAAACGATACAACTATTGCAACCGTTTATTAATTGTCCGAGGAGGGATAGTTATGAAAAATTACAGCCCTTTATTCCCTTTTAAAATGCCGGGCGACAGCTTCTTTGATAGCAATAAGGACGGCAGGCTGACAGGCTTTGAAACCGTCATGCGTGACGCTCATCATCTTGAAATGATGAACAAAGCCAACCAAGAAGCAAAAGTAAAAAGCGAAAACAATAAGCTGCTGTATCATTACAATGATACAGCATACACGCCCACACCGATTGCTGACGATAAAAAGGAACAGCCAAAGCAACACCCGAATTCAGGTACAACAATTCTTGCCTGCGGTTTAGTTATATTCTTCGTCATTATTGCCTTTGCCATTGCGATAAATACAGAAAATGATTTCATCAGAGCGCTGGCAATGTTCGGCTCCGTTGGATTAGGCGTGATTGTACTCAAAGCATTTGGATTATTGAAAACATAAAGTAACTCCCCTTGAATTTTGGTTCAAGGGGAGCGTTTTGTTATTTGGTATAAATTGAAATTGCTTTGCCGGCATATTCTGCCGTGCCGATAGCGTATTTATCAATATTATTTTTGAAGCGGTCATCGACAATGTACATCTGACCGAGACCTTTTAGAATTTCATCGGTGCAAGCATAATAGTTTTCGGTAATGTAGTCCTGCAGCTTTTTGACAAGCGCCTGTGCTTCGGCTGAATTCGGCTCTGCGCCGCTTTTCATCAGCTCTGCAAAATCACGGAAAATATATTCAAGACCTGTGTTAATATCCGCAAAGCGTTCTTTTGAATAAGCTGCTGTTTTTTCGTTAAACTCTGCATACGCCTCGGTATTTCCCCAGCGTTCTTTTACTTCTTTTTCAAATTTCATTATCTTACTCCTATGCAAGTTTAGCTTCAAATAAGAGATTTTATGTATAATACTATCTCGTTATTGTTCCTGTTCCTGAAAACATAATTATCCGTTTCAAAACCGAGCTTTGTATGCAACTTTATACTGGCATTATTATTTGTTCTGATTTGCTGACAGACAATCTTGTAGCCCTTTGCTCTCGCTATATCCATCGCTGCTTTCATAGCCTCGGTTGCATAACCACGCTGCCGGTATTTTTTAAAAATATCCGGTCCGATTGAAACAATGGATGAAGAGTGCTCATATAGCGAAATCATTCCAACACACACTTGCTCATTCAAAACAACAAACATTTTGAAAAACTTATCTTCATACAATTCAGAACTTGATTGCATAATTAACTTACTTGTACTTTCTAAAGACATATTATACTTTGCCATTAGTAATTCCGTATCTGCCTCAGATATTGGTTTTAGTTCTAACACTTACTTCACCTATTTCATCACAATTCGTTATATAATTATAACATATTAACAATTGATTCTCAATGCCACACTTTAACACATTTCAAACCCGCATAATAATGGTTTATTGAGCTTGCAAAAAATGGTATAATAATATTATAAAAATGAATTGAAAAAGTGAAACATTATGGCTGACAAAATCTGCTCTTCGGCAGAAACAACGAGCTCAAGAACAGATATTTGCATATTGATTTTGAAAGTGCAATTCAAAGTGACAAAAAAGATAATCCAAAGCGCCAAAATGTTACTTTGGAGGAATTAGCAATACTTAATGCTATTAAGGATAATCCCAAAATCACACAAAAAGAGCTTGCCGTAATCATTAGTAAATCAGACCGAACGGTAAAAAGATATATGGATTCTATGCAGGAAAAAGGTCTTATCAGAAGGAAGAACGGAAAGCGTAACGGCGAATGGGAAATTCTTGTTGAAACAGAATAGGCAGCGCAAAGCCGAACTCGTTTGAGTTCGGTTTTGTCATTTAAGAAACATATTCGAATATCTTTTCTGCTGTTTTTAATGATAGCTTTGAAACATTACCGTTTGTTAGAAAGTCATTTACATTTCCGGGATTCAAGTGCAAATCCGTATAAATACGATAATTTGTGATATGCTTTTGCTGCTGCATTTCCTTAATTCTCAAAAGCATAAGCGATTTTGTGTGTTTTTCGTTTCTTACCCTGTTTATCTTAACAAGATAAGAATTATAGACCTTCTGATATACCTCTGAAAAGCCGGTGCTTGATATCGCTGCATTATCTTGTTGCTGATGTTGCTAAACTATGCTATAATACATTCAGGCAAATAAACAAGTATATTTATGTAAAAAGAAGAAGTAAAGATTTTCGGAGGAAGTATGCACTTTTCAAGCGATATAAACAGACCGCCGTATTCCCGTGCCGATTCGGGGCAAGTTTCCCGACGACCGTGAAAAAATGCTGAAGCTTTTGGAACAGCTTGCAGAAAGCGCACGAAGCGGTGCGTTTGATATGTACCGCGGAAGAGTAAGGGGGTTATAAAAATGGCAGTAAAAACGGTTTTACTTGTTAACGGCAGTCCGCGCAAGAACGGAAACACGGCGGCTGCGTTAAAGCTTTTTGAACAGGAAATACAAAAATATGATATAGATACCGCTTGGTTTCAGCTTGACGGAAAGCCCGTCAGAGGCTGCATTGCCTGCGGTCGTTGCGCCGCAGAGCATCGTTGCGCCTTTAAGGACGACCAATGCAACGAGCTGATTGAGGCTATGCTGCGTGCGGACGCCGTCGTTGTCGGAACGCCCGTATATTTTGCAGGACCTAACGGCGCGCTGTGCGCACTGCTTGACCGTGCCTTTTATGCTGCGGCAAATTTCGGTCAGCTCTTTGCGGGAAAGCCCGCTGCGGCTATCGCCACCTGCTGGAGAGCGGGCGCAACGCCGTCCATTGACAGGCTCAACAAATATTTTACCTTTAGCCAGATGCCCGTGGTGAGCAGCGATTACTGGAACGGCTATCTCGGCGCGCACGACGGCTTTGGCGCAAACGTGATTAAAACCCTTGCAGACAATATGGCGGATATGCTGAAATAAAGTATGCACGAAGCATGCAAAAGGACCGTTCGTCAAAAAACGCAAAGGTATAGCGATACCAAGAGAAAAGCTTAACGAAACAGACAAATCGGGAGTTGTCGGGCTCTGCTCGACAATGAAATTAATCCTTGCGGATTAATGAAATATTCTTTCAGAATATGAAATTGCTTCGCAATGAAATACGCCTGCGGCGTATGAAGGATTAATTTCATTGTTGCGCTTAAAGAGCGCGACAAATTATGATTTTCGGAGGTCTTAATGGACAGAGAAAAAATCACGGATTATATACAAAATGAATTCGGCGTTGAAGGTGAAAGGCTATGGATGACCTTTCCCGATTATATCGTTTTTCGCAATCAGAAAAACAAAAAATGGTTTGCCGTTATTATGGATATTGAAAAGAGCAAGCTCGGTTTAGAGGGCGAAGGAAAGGTTGACATTATTGACCTAAGATGTGACAGTATTCTTATCGGCTCGCTCCTTCACAACAAGGGTTATCTGCCTGCTTATCATATGAGCAAAAAGAACTGGATAACCGCTTTACTTGACGGAAGCGTAAGCGATAATGAATTAAAAGACCTTATTCATCTGAGTTATGAAATAATTGAAAAGAAGAGATAAAACATATGAGCATTACAATTAACATTTATTATACGGGCAAAAACGGAAACGAAATTATTATGGAGAAGGTATTAAGATAAATTAGGATTTGACAAGGTGATTGATTATGGAAAAACAGATTGCTGCTTTGGCAACAGATGAACAGCATATGGTGATGTGGGATATAGATTCTGTCTTGGAAGACTTTGATTCAATTCAAAGCGTACCTGTTTCCACAACAAAACTGATACCGCAAAATTGGCTAACAATTGACAAAGAATATGCAATAACAACAGATCTTTCAAAACCTATTGTTTTGTTCGAACTGCCGGAGAATAAAGCGTACATTGCAGATGGAAACCATCGACTCTATCGTGCAGCATCAGAGGAAATTCCAGAGATGAATGTTATGTTCGTTCCCGAAAGAATACATTTAAAATATCTGTTTCGTTGTTCTGTCACAGATTATCATGATGTTATACGTGGACTAATGAGAGAACATATTTTCATTGACTCCCCGTTTTGACAAATTCTGATTTGCGGTTATGTTTACGACCCTGCAGAGCACGACGGCGTTGCGTTTGAGGATTTGCCCGACGACCGGAAACGTCTGCGTTGCAAGCAACCAAAAGATAAATTCAACAAAGCATAAAACCAACCGCACCGGCGATTTCGTCGGTGTAGTTTTGTATAAAAAGCAACTTGTTTTTTATACAAATTATACTTGACTTTTTCTTTTTTAAAATGGTATAATCACAAAAAATTAATAGCATAACGACACAAGTAGCGCACGGCGTGTAAATCTGATTACGGTACAATGCACGGTAACGGAAAACGCCTGCACTGCTTGTTTTTTTATGCTCAAAAGGAGAAAAATTATGCCGAGAAATCAATTTCAGAGAATGGTATTCGCATTTCTGACCGTTGTCATCACCGTCCACGCCTATGTGTTTTACAGCCTTTACGTCGTCAACGGAAACGTACTTATGGAAATTACGGGAAGCAACAGCGTGCTTAATGCTATTAGCACGCAGGGCGGCGTGTATATGTTTGGGAGAATGCTTCCGATTTGGGCAGTCGTGCTTGTTGAATTTGCCTTTGCCTACACGCTTGAAATTCTGCTTGGAAGTCCCCTATCCTTCAAAATGGCAAGCCGTATGTTTGACCCGAAAAGAAATCACCCGATGATTTTTGAAACCGTCATTATAAGCTGCACCGTGCTGATTATGTGTCCTGCTATGAGCTTTATCGCGGCATGGCTGTATTATCCGTATTATGCAGGCTTTAACCTTTTTACCCTGCTTGCAAACTGGATGAAATTAGTATGCTTTAATTTCCCGTTTGCCTTTTTCTCTCAAGTGTTCTTTATTCAGCCGTTTGTCAGATGGGCTTTCGGCAAGCTGTTCGCAAAGGATATCAAAGCAAGAAACACGGGCAGAGAGCAGGAACGCCCGCAGGACGAGCAGGAGGTTATTGCAGACATTTTTCGCAGAATGGATGAAATTCAGGAGAGCTTGGCTCACGAAAGACGCCAGCGCAAACGCCTTGCGGAAAAGGTGAATACAAAGAACGAATAAAAGACTAGGCAGAGTAAGACGAATCCAAATCGCTAAAAACGCAGTTATTAAGCGAACTTTGACATTTTCGTTCTTGCTTTGCGCCAGCAAAGCTGCGACCTCAAAAGCCAAATTTCATCTTAACTCCAAGCGTTTTTAGTGCTTTGCAGTTTAAAATGAGCAGATTTGGTTTATGTCACGGCAAAAAACGCAGGAATACTTTTGTATTCCGAGTATTTTTAACACAGAGATAAGGCAAATCTGCCATTTTAAACCGGTTTCGGATTCGTCTTACTCTGTCTAAAGTACAGCTACCGAAACAAGGCGGCTGTACTTTTTCTATATGGTGTGATATAATGGAATTACTATGGAGAAGGTATTAAGATAAATCGGGCTTTATAGGAGAGTAATAGTATGCTCACAGGAAAATACTATGAAAAGAATAACGGATATAAATATGTTCTGGACACTTTGAAAGAGCAGCTTGGAGAAGAAACGACTGTATCCATTGTTGATGAAGCGGTTAAAAAATGTAATGCGCTTTGCAGGGAGTATGCCGGCTTGCCTAAAAAGGAGAAAGTCCACACAGACAAGATGATTTTCCCCCGTGCTGCACTGTATATGCAAATGATACAGTATATTCCGAAAGAACAGGCGATTGATTTGCTGATGGAAGCTATTCGCATTGGAGTTGAGCAGGATATGAAGCGTTTGAGCAGGCTGACCAAGCCGACTTTTATGCGTTCTTTGTTCCTCAGGGCATTTTCCAAGATGCTCTCTAATTCTTTTAACGAAGAAGCCGGATTTAAAACGAAGTTCTATGAAGCCGATAACAAGCGATTGCGTGTAGATGTGCTTCAATGCCCTTATGATAAATACTGTACTCTTCTGGGCTGCAAGGAGCTGACGGCAACTTTCTGCTACAGTGATGATTGCATTTACGGCAATTTGACCGGTATTGAATATCAACGAAACGGCACCATTGGCAGAGGAGCAGATAAGTGTGATTTTGATTTTATCAAAGCATAAAACGGGATTTTTATAATGAATAACCGCTATGACAGTAATAACGCTTACAACTATAGTGGATGACAAAGTCCGATTTATATAATTGAAGACAGAACAGAGGAAACCTTATGATGACAGGTAAAAAAATAGCGGCGACCCTTGCAGCGCTTACGGGTGCTGCCGCAACAATGGCAAGCGTAACGTTTGCAGGCTTTATAAAGAGCCGTAACAGCGAATAATATCAGGCTGAAAACAATTTAAATTTATACATATAAAGCAGGTGCAATAAATGATAACGTTAACTGAATTTAAGGATAAAAACAGTATTCTGCAATCAAAGGATATTCAGAATGAAATGGGCTATGCAAAACTGCCTGACGGCAATTATCTTGTTTCAATGACCTGCCCTATGCCCAATATCACGACGGATATGATTAATTGGTGGTTTTGGTGGCATCCGCAGGCGGACGAGCGTTACCGCGCATGGTTTCCCGGAGAGCATTTTGCCGTTTCTTATGCGAAAAAGGATAAGCCGTATTTTACGCAGGAAAAAATGCCGCCCTTTTCTGCTAACTCGCAGTTCCCCGTAGAAAGAATAGGAGGCAAAAGGCTGCCGCTGAGGATTGATTTCGTTACGCCCGAGGCTTTCGGCTTTGATAAGAGGCTTATGGAGGAAAACGGTTTTCCCTTAATTGTATGCGGGCACGTCGGCGCATTTAGAGGTTTGGTTTATCACACAGAGATGGCGCATATGTTTCGGCAGGAGGAGAACGGCTTGAAACATATGCGCCATCTCTGTGTGAT
>CAKZZS010000041.1 GCA_937884975.1 uncultured Clostridia bacterium
CAGCTCCGACTTGCTGCGGGCTTGGATTGGTGCCCCTTTTATGTGTCATAGCTCTGAAAAGCATATCGGGAGTAAAGATTTTTTCATCGTTTCCGTATTCGTAAAGAGAGCAAACCGCGTCTTGAATTTGACGGTCAAACTCTGTATAGTTCTGCTTCCCCTGTATTGTAACCCCGTTCTGATCCTCGTATGTTGCCAAAACGTATGTAGATATCTCGGTTTTCTTGCCTTTGTTTGCAACTACAAGATCAAGAGCGCCGCTGTTGATGATGTCGTGCTGTAGTTCGTTTGCAAGTTTTTGAATTGACATAGAATGCTTTTCCGGCATTTGCCCGCGTAAACTCTCAATATCACTATTTGTAACAGGGTTCAATATGCCTGCTGGGAGTTCTGACTTTTTATAACCTATCTGAGGCATTATCATAGTAAATGCTTCGTAATAGTCGTCTTTATACTCTGATCGTTTTTCTAAATACTTTGTTGCAAGCTCTAATATACCGGGGTGATCTATGCCGTTTGCGTGCTGATACAGCAAAAACCAAAAGGCATAAGTTAAAAGTTTTCTCAGTTCTTCGCTTGTTGGTAAAGTTTCAACATCTTTCCATTCTCGACTATTATCAATAATAAAATCCGAAATAGTCTTATATTTGTTTAATTTATTGTCTATGGTCTTTGTCGGTCGCATAACAAAGACTATGTTTTTATATATTGCTTCTCTATCTTGAATTTCGGAAACGCCTGTTGATATTCCAAAAAAAGTGCCTATAAAATCAAAAGGGTTGAAATCGTTCATCATAGTTTCAATATCAAGCGCTTTTACTTCGGGAACACCTAACATAATTTTTCTGTTTAGTTCATTTGCTTCTTCGGTTTTGTCAGTAAAGTGAAAAAGCCCGTATTTGAAATACCGAGCGAAAGCTTGCACGGCTGTCAATTCTTCACCAGTATTCATTTTATCCCTCTTTTCTCTTGAATATCCGCTCCCAGAAAGTTTCTTTTGCAGGCTTTTCGGGCTCTGGCTGAGGCTGATCCGCTCCCTGTTCGCCGTCGGTCGGTTCTTTGGTGTCTGTTCCTGCCGTAATCCTTGCTTGTATCTCCCCCGCGTGTAGAGCTTGTGCAGCGTTTGCGGTATTTAATGCCGTTGTCAATGCTGCGGTGAGCTGTTCTATCTGCTTATCTTTAACCGTCAACTGTTCCTGTAATGTGGTGATAGTCTCTCGTAAAAGCTCGATTTCGGGGTTGTCAACTGGTTGACAACCTGCGGCGGGCTGATTTTCGCTTTTTTGGCTCTCCTGCGGCGTTTCCTCGGTTGGCAACTGATTGACAACAGGTTGACAACCATATAACGCGAGAGCGTCCGCAAATATCATAATAGCACCGTTTTCGCGTTTACAATAGGTTGACAACCGGTTGTCAACTGCTTTGTATATGCTTTGCGGTGATTTACCGACAGCGGCCGCAAATTGCCGTACTGTTAAATACTGCTGATCTGACATAATAGTTCCGCCTTTTCTCTTGCTTCGCTCTTGGTTCGGCTCTGATCGTCGGGCTTCGTTCGGGCTTCGAGCTCATTTTCTCATTGTTCGCTCGTTGTTCGGATTTTCTCTTTCAGTTCGGATATCTGATCTTTCAGCTCCGATATCTGCGAATACAAGGTTTTTGTTTCCTCTGCTGCTGCTTTCGCCTGATCGGCGACTTTTGTGCGTTCCTCTGATATAGCCTTAGCCATGACAGCAGCAGCCCTTTCAGCTTCGATTTCCGCCGTGCTCTTGAGCCTTGCAACCTCGTTTTCAAGTTCCGCGTTCCTGCTTTGGGAGTTCTTCAAGAGGCTTTCAAGCTCTGTCACCTTATCGGCTCTTTCGGAAACAGCGGATAATTTGTCTTTCAAGTCTCTGTTCTGCTCGGTCAACAGCCTGTTGTTTTCCTCGACGGCAGCGGCAGACTTTTCGGCTGCGGCGCGTGTCTGATCGGCGTGATCTGCTTTCCGGATAAGCTCCGCCGCCTGTTCGGTCGCCTCTTTTGCGTCCTGTTCAGCTCGTTCGGTGACTTCCTGCAAGGATAATTCAGCAGCAGCAACAGCCGCTTTCATTTTCTCGTTCTTTTCCTGTAAGGATAAGATAGTTTTATCCTTGCTGTCAAGCTGCTCCTGAAAAGACTGTTTTACTCTGTTTTCGGTATTTGCTATAATGTCAAGTGTGCCGATATAAGCCCGCATTATCGCATCCAGATGACTTTGAAAATCCTCTATATAAGTTTCCTGCCCCTGCATAACGCTTTTTGCTGTCTCCAATTCGTGTGCAGATATCAATGCTTTCAATGCTTCGCCCGCGTTCGGGAATTGCTCTGTCAGCTTTTTAAACGCTGCTGTTGTCTCTTCATCGGCTCGAATAGATGTAACTTTTGTGTTCGTGTCAGCCATTATATATCAAACCCTTTCAATGTAAACATTGTAAACACCGTAAACATTTGTAAACATACCGATTTTACGCGGTTTTTACTTGCTCAAATGTAAACATAAAATTATTGATTGTTCCCATTGTTCAAAAAGTCTTGTAAGTCTTTTTCCTTTACTCTCCACATACCGCCGATTTTTACGGCTTTGATTTTGCCTTGCTTAACGTATGTCAACAGCGATCTGTGACTTACTCCGATAATCGGTTCAATCTCGGTAAGCGTGTACAGCTTCATTCCGTCGAATTTTTCGGATTTTTCAATATCGTTCATTCGCTCCAGTCCTTTCAGATTATTTCCTTTAAAGGGAATATCTCCCAAAGTATATTTTATCATATTCTTTTGGTGTTGTCAATCGCTTTTTTCATAGCATTTCATTACTTTTACAAGTTTATACATTCTGTAATAATTTCACTTAGTTATGAAAATCTATGAATGTATGTACAAAATAACGAAAATAATTTTAATGCGAAATCGTAAAAAATGCCTGTAAACCGCGTAAAATAGGGGTTTTCTGGCGTTTTGCTCTAATGCGCGTAATCACTATTATGCGCAATTAAATTTTATTTCTACTGTTGACTTTTTCAAAAATCCTGCTTTGCTCGATTATAAAAGATTTTCAGACTTTTATAATCCCGCTCCCAGATTTTATGGAAGCTATTCAAAAAGGCAACTTGCACAAATACTCTCGCTTTGATCTCCCTGTTCGGCGGTCAGCTCCGCCGCGATCGGCAGCGTCGGAAAGACTTTTTCAATCGAATTTTACCGAAAAATTTGTAGACTTGCACAAAAAGGCTCTTTTTCAGTAGTTGTTTGATGTCTGTATCAGTTTCGGGATATATCGCCCTTATCTTTCACGGGTGATCTGTTCCCGATGCGGCAGCGGAAAATAAATCTTTCGGTAAAGAATAACATTAATTTTTTCTTTTCGGCTCTTAAAAATGCCGATTTTCAAGGATTTTCGCCGCTTTTGGGGCTTTCGGAAGGACTTAACGAAAAAAATAAAGCAAAACATTTATTATAAATATTTAGTTTTCGGAATGCCCTTAAACGCTACCGTGCGCCCCTCTGCGGCGTTTATATGCGTGGTAGTATAAGTTTATGGGGTTATACTCCAACACGCCAAAATAAAGCGATTTCGCGGCGTTATCGCGTGATTTTGCCTTGAATGGTATATCATATCAAACTACACACCATATTGAACAACTACCGCAAAAAAGCCGCCCCGCGTTAATGTCGATACGCTCCGAGGTTTGCCCCCTCGATGTGCTTATGCTGCGGGAGCATAAAGAACGCGGGAGCGGTTCAAGCTGTCTATCGGTATCCGCTCCCGCGTGATCCGCGCCGCTCTCTCATAACAAAACCGCCCCCAACGTTAAAAGCTGGGAGCGGATACGAAACTACAAGGAAGGATTGATTTTGATGATCTATAACATCAATACTCTTTTATCGAGGCTGAAAGAAATAAAAAAAGACGGTTACAACTATGTTGATATATACGAATTTGATGCAGATGCAGACGCGGACGGCGAAACACTCCCCGGCGGTTTGGCTTTCGAGGCTGTAGACGGTTACGGCGTTTGCAGTGTCGATTATGACCATGTAGAGGAAGTGCCGCCCTCGGAAGTGTCAGCCTTTGCCCGTCGAGGTGTCCGCGCTCCCGCGTGAATGTGTACCGCTCCCCGCTTTATCTTTGATATGTCAAAGATAACCCCTTAGCACTTATGACAATTCTATCATAAGTCCAGGGGGCAACAGTTCCTTTGCATCCCTTTGGAAAACAAAGACCGCTCCATGTTCTTACTTCGGAGCGGTCTTTGTTTATCTCTGATCTATCGGTACTATTGCAAGTGTTTTTCCTAAAGGTGCGAGTATCTTCAATACCGTGTCGATCTGAAAATTGGTCTTGCCCTTTTCCATTCTTGCAATAACAGGCTGCTTAACTCCGCTGAGTTCTTCAAGCTGCTGCTGTGTTATGCCCTTTTCCTGTCTTGCTTTGATAAGTTCGCCTATCAAGGCTACTTTCAGATCAATTTCCGCTATTTCCTCGGGTGTGAGCAATTCTTTTTCGATTTCGCTCCATTCCCTGCCGATTGCGCTATTCTTCTTCATCTTCAAGCCCCCTTGCCTTTAAATCTTCATACTCCCGCTTTGCCTGTTCTATTTCCCTTTTCGGTGTTTTCTGGGTTTTCTTCACGAATGTATGTAAGAGTACATAGCTCCCGTTGCTCCAGCCTACAAAGAAAATACGATCTTTAATCGGTCTGAGTTCCCATATATCGCCGTCAATATGCTTTACATACGGCTGACCTATTATCGTTCCGTAAAGTCTCAATGCTTTGATATATTCAGCGATCTTCTTGAATTTCACTCTGCTGTCTTTGTCGGTCATGCTTGCAAGCTCGGTCAAATAATCCTCTACTTGACTGTTGCCGTTTTTATCCCTGTAAAAGTATATGCTATGCAAAACATCATCTTCTTTCACTTTCTATTATAACTTATTGATTATAATTTGTCAAGTCGTCAAGCTCTCGAAAGTTCAAGCGCCCGCGCTCTGATCGGCGGCAGCTATCCCTATCCTCGCGGCTTTCTCACGGCTTCGAGCTCTTTTTCTCGGAGTTTGCTCGGAGTTCATTTGTGAAATTCTCTCTGTTCGCTCTCTGTTCGATTGTCTCGACTGTTTCTCGACTGTTCCCAGGGCTTAAATCATTCAAGATCTTTGAGTAATTTTTCGTGCTCTCTGATTGCCTGTTGTAACCTTGATTTTGCCGCTTCGTCCGTGATCTCGTGCTCTGACTGCCGCAGCTTGTCCAATCTATCGGTAACGGCTGCTGCGGTCAAATCTGCGGCGGCTCTTTCGTGTAATGCTATTCCGTAAACAGTTTGTATTGTGCTTTTTGAGGTGCTATATAATACGCGGTTATCCGTAAGCAGACTTATACATTCCACAGCCTTTAAGAATAAAGCAGCGAGATTTTCGCCTCTCTGTAATCCTTTGCTTATGTCAATAGTAATTTGTTCGGCTTTTCTCGTGTTGCTCTGATATGCCGCATATACTTCGTGCGCTTTTAACAGTTCTTGTTTCTGCCGATCCTGTTCACGTTCAAGAGTACTTTTCCGCTCCGGCTCTGATTTTGTCGGGGGATCTCCGAATATTTCAAAATCTGGCTGCGGCGGCTCTGATCCTGCTGATCGTTCCGCTGCGTAATCTCTCAAGCTCATTTTCTGCCCTCTTATACTTTCCTTACTGCTTTTGGCTTGGTATCTGTGGCTACTGTTGCCCCCGCTTCAACGGAATATGTACCGGGAGCGGTTATTGTATCCTCGACAAATAAATCAAATTCGGGGTAATAGTCGAAATAACAAGAAAAACTGCTAATTCCATAACGATTTTTTAAACAGATAAGTTCGATTTTGCGTGGATTCTCCCTCTTAGCGGCCTTTACTACAGCCCTTTTTGCTTTCAAACTCTCTTTTTTATCGAAAATATCATCATTCATACATTGCAGCTGCAAGCCCCAAACAACATCGGCTGTATACTCTATCCCGCCGCTTTCCTTGAATGATTCAAAGTCAACAGGGGTCAAGTAGTTTGTACGGTTAAGGCTCGATATAACAAACACCGTCAAGCCCTGCTCTCTGCTGATTCTTTTCAACTCTGTTACAGTATTATCTACGGTTTCTTTTGTGGTCTGTGTTCGTCCTCTTTCGTCCTTTTCTGGCTGTAGAATTTGCAGATAATCCACGAATACAACAGGCTTTTTGTTGTTCCTGTGAATATAATTCCGTATATAATCGCCTATAAAAGAGATATTGCAAGCAAAATTCCCCTCGATAACTGATAATCTGTCTGATATATCTTGTTTATATTCGTCGGCTGCTTTTAATACTCTTTCCGGAAGATAGCCGCGTCTGATCGACAGACTGTTTACTGCCGTTTTAATATCCCGTTGAGCTGTCCGACGTGACAAAGACTTGCTTACAAGTTCAAGTCGTGACTGCTCAAGGCTGAAAAACAATACATCCTCCCCCGCTGCTGCGAGCTGATCCGCAATCTGGTGACAGAATGTTGTCTTGCCCAAAGATGAAATAGCTCCGACGACATAAAGCCCCGCATATAGACCGCGCGCCTGAGTATCAAGGCGTGTAAACCCCGTTTTGCGGTCTTTTGCCTCTTTAAATGCGTCAATATCCGCTCCCATAAAATCATCTATATATGCGGATATATTATCGGGCTTGGCCGCTGTCTGCTTTTGCGCTGCTGCTATGGACCTTGAAAAAGCCTCCCTGTCACCTGTTAGCGCCTCGTTCGGGTCTTTATAGCCGTTGCATATATCAGCGGTAACATAGCTTATATTTAATCGCTGTAGCCCACTTCGCAGCGTCTGAGTAGCTTTTGCCCCCGCCTCGTCATTGTCGAGACACAATATCAGAGTTGCGGTCGTTCTTTGTTCCTTTAAGTGAGAAATCAATTTATCTGCATTGCTTACGCTATTCAATGCAATAGCAGCTGCGCCCGCTTCTATTACCGACAGCGCATCAAAATATCCCTCGGTCACAAAAACAGCTGAAATTTCATCTTTATGCAAGCAGCTGAGATTAAATAAACCTATTGCAGCGCCTTTCGGGTTCATTTTCGCGTACTGTTTCGGCGTGTTCGGGTCAATGCTCCGCGCTATGTAATATTCCGCAGTAACGGGCAATATTAAACGTGGCTGCGGGTGATTACTGCGTGCCGGATCCGCGTATCTGTCAAAACCAATATTGAAACGTTCTGCCGTGTCAATACTTATTCCGCGCCGCTGAAGATATGCCAAAGGCTCCGGCTCTTTCAGATGTTCGCAGCAGCTTTTATAATATTCTCTGCGGTCTATTGTAGGGAACGGCTCCGCGGCTCGCATTGCCGGCGCGCGATCTGAAAAAGCATCTTTCACAATATCAGCGGAGTCAACAGCATCAAGAGTTATCCCGTATTCCTCGCACGCTGCTTTTAATTTATCTTTATAGTTCGTCAATCCTCGCTCTATTCCGATAATATCAATAATGTCGGAGTTGGTAAAGCAATTCCCTTTTCCCCAGCAAGTGAAATGTATTCCGTCTTTTGTGGTGATCCCCGTCCCGTTCTTGCCTGATCCGCTCCCGCATATCGGGCAAATATACCCTTTTCCGCTGTTATCCGGCCGCAAATGTTCTCTTGACCGCGCTATTATATATTCTTTGGCTTCGTTTCTTAACATCTGTAATCCTTTCCGGCTCGTGCCTATAAGTGAAAAAATTTCATTTTACAACTTTCGTGCGAATAAATCTCTGCCCTTGGTCTATCTCTGATCCAGAGTTAGGCAGCGCGTCTCCGGGGGGCTCTCCGCAGACTGTCCAATCTGTTCCGCAGCTTGTTTTCAGTCAACTGTAAATCTGCGCCGCCCGCTGCGGTTTCTTTCATTATAGGTTGAGCGTGCCGCCGCCGTCAAGCAAGGCGGCGCGCTCCGTATAAAGACTTATAAAGACTTATAGTAAAACCTTGCTTTCCTCTTTATAGGCGTAACAGCGCGGTTTGTTGGGTGTAGTTAGCCGTTTTTAACTCGTAAAAGTTACGGGGTCTACTCGTAAAAGTTACGGGGTCTACTCGTAAAAGTTACGGGGTGCATATAACATTAAAGCAATAAAGCAAATAGACTGTAAACAGTATAAAAGGGAGCGGTTATTCCACTCCCTTTGACTTCATCTTAATATTACGATAGCGTCATAGCTGTTCCCAGATTTTCTTTTTTCGTATCCTTTGACAAATCCTTTTGCAGTGAAAAAATCTAAAACTTGAAAAGCATATTGCTTTGTTTTTACTGCGTTACTATCATTTTTTAGCCCTGTTTCTTCGAATAACGTTGAAAAAAGTATGATGTTGCTCTGGTTTTGATTACGTTTCATTACAGCGATTCGTCGCAGCAGATAGCCTTTAACAGCTATTCGGGCATCGCTGTTAGCTATACTTAAATCGGTTAGTTTTCCATTGGTAACTTCTTTGATGTCAAGCAGCTCTGCCGGTACGGTTGCGAGCTGCTTTGTCATTTTGGCATATGTCAGCAATATCGGCTCTGCATTTATCTTATAGGCCGTTATCGTCTTATTGCCTGATCTGACATTAACAGCCTTTAAGGATAAAAGGAAATCATCGAAAACAACACTGCTTGATGCAACTCCGCGCTTTTTCATTTCCTCGGTAGCATCAACGTAAACGTGAATGCGGCGCTGCTTTTCAATGCTTTTTCTGACAGCTCCGACTTGCTGCGGGCTTGGATTGGTGCCCCTTTTATGTGTCATAGCTCT
>CAKZZS010000042.1 GCA_937884975.1 uncultured Clostridia bacterium
ATATTCTACGTCAAGTAGTCTTTTTTGTGCTGTCTGCTCAATATGGGGCAGTTCATTAATCCAAGTCTTTTTTTAAGATATTTAATTTTTACTTTTGAGTCTTTACGGATTTAACCGCACTCCAGTTACTGTAAAGATTTACCGGTACAGTATAGGATGTGTCCGCTTACCTGCTTTATTGCTGATTATTTATCTGTTTGTGCACACGCCGTATTTGTTGAATTTATATGTTTTATTACCGATTTTAACGTTTCTGTTAATTGCGTTTACGCCGTTTGAGTAGAAATAGTACCAATACTCAACGCCCTTCGCATTTTTAATCTTCTGCCAACCGGTTCTCATATAACCGTTATCGCCGAAGTAATATCTGTATTTTACGCCCTTGGAGTTTGCTATCCACTGCCAGGAGGTAAGCATTACGCCGTTGGAGTGGAAATAATATTTATATGCAACTCCCTTTGAATTTTTAATGGACTGCCAACCGGTTCTCATATAACCGTTTGTACCGAAATAGTACTTATAGGTAGCGCCCTTTGAATTCTTTATATTCTGCCAACCGGTAAGCATTATGCCGTATTGGTTGAAATAGTATTTGTAAGAAACGCCCTTACTGTTCTTAATAGACTGCCAGCCCGTGCGCATTACTCCGTTATCGCCGAAATAGTAGTAATATGCGTTACCCTTGCTGTTTGTGAGCTTTGCCCATTTTTTTGTCATTATGCCAAAGCGGTTAAAGTAGTAGCGCTTGCCGTTTATTGTCTGCCAGCCCTTTAAAAAGGTGCCGTCCTTTTTTGCGTAATAGCGGTTGCCTGCCTTATCGTAACCCCAACCGACAAGCTTTTTGTAATTCTCTTTCTTCTCTTCGCCGCAATGTGAGCAAATATATAAATCGTATCCGTTCTCATCCGCCATAGGCGCAACTGTTTTACTGAAAACAAAATTGTGACCCAATGCAGGGATGATAGCGTCAGTACTGCTTATTTCATTTTTGGACGCGCTGTCACTGAAAAATTTTCGGCAGTAGGTGCAGTAATAGCAGTCGTTATATCCGTTAAGAAGACAGGTAGCGGCTCTGTTCATATGGGTTCCCGTATGAACGTGACTGTCCACATTTACGCTTATGTTCATAGAGTCCGAGCATTCGTCGGTAAAGCCGATTGTAATTCCCGAAAGCGTTCTTGAAGAGCGCTTGTCAGCTTTACTGCCTTTGCCGTAAAGCGGAAGATTAAGCGCATTCCCGAGATTAGCGGAATAATTACCGCTCCAGATTTCACTGTCAAAAAACGGACTGTAAACAACGTCGTCCGAACCGATAAATGTGAAGGCAGAATTGTTCTTTTCGGGGTAAAGCGGCATTACCGACGGTCTGTGGTCGGTATTGTTTACGCTGTTATATTCATAATTTTCGTTATAAATATTTTTATCGACGTGCCATATTACCACGCCGCCGTTGTCGTTATAAAAGTAATTGTTCAAAAATCTGTCCCAGCCTGTGAACTGTCTGTTTTCGATTATGTAGTACTCGTTTGTGGTTTGGGTGGGAACAAGAACGGTTGATATTTTTTCGCTTTGATTATCGTAATTTTGGGAAGTCAGAGTGAAGGTTCCGTTTTCGGTCACTCTTTTCGGAGAAATCCAGCCAAGCTCATATCTTGACCAAGCGTCCATAGAGGAGGGGATGAAGGTTTCGTTTTCTTCGTCCTCGCACCATACGCCAGAGCACATAACGCTCAGATGCTCAACGCTGTAGTCCGACCATTCGTTGGATGTGGAATAGTAAGTGTCATATAAATCGGGGAGACCGAGATAGTGACCCAATTCGTGAGCCAGAACGCAAATAGGCTCCTGTTTGTCTTTTTCAAGCTTTTCGGCAATTCCTATGTACGAGTCAACCTTTACGCCGTCAACAGTCGGCACCTGAAGGCTCAGATTATACGCCTCAATTGATTCGCTTATGCTGAAAGCGTGGGACCAGAAGCTGAAGGTGTTATAACTGGTCTGATATGCCGCTTCATACCCTGCAAAAACAAAGCCGAGCGCCATTTCGTTATTTTCAATAAGTCCGTTGCCGTTTGCGTCATACTGTGAAAAGTCGATATAGGCATTTGCCGATTTTACAGCCTGAATAAGGGCTTTTGTCAGGTTGACGTTTTGATTCCACATAAGAACACCGGGCTGTAAAGACCAGTTATCGTGGTCGGAATTAAGCTTAACGTGGATAATTCCGTCATTTTCCGCGTCATGTTTATTCGTGTTTCCTCCGACGCCGTATTTGGAGGTTTCCGTTACCGGTTCAAAGGTGAACTGACCGAAGGACATATCCGAATAATACTTTTTAAGGGATTCTTCACCCTGAAAAATGGTATCGCCCCAGTTATAGCTGTCGCTGTATGAAACGTTATTAAAGCCGATTACGACTATAACCAGCGGAATATTCTTTTTTGTGTTTACCTTCTGAAGACCTCTTACAGAGCCTGTCGGAACGCGGTCGGGAATATCGTCGAGAGTGACAAGCTTATTTGTGTGCGACTTGCAGGCACCCTCTTCGCCGTTGCCGTTATATTTAGGAACCGCAAAAGAAGAAACGGCAAAAACAGAAAGAAGAATTGTAATTGCAAGTAAAGTAAGAAGTATTTTAACGGTTTTTTTCATTTTTTCCTCCGATGGAACTTATAGTAATATATTATTATTGAGCCGCAGTATCAAAAAAGACTTTTTTAAGCTTTTTTCTTGAGGACTCGCGGTGTTTTCTGATGTATTGAGAAATAAGGTAAATGACCGTACACGCAATAACGGTGCATACAAGGTATGCCGTAAGAAGAAAGACATAGTCGAAGCCCGTATCTTCTCCGAGACCGAACCAATGCCTTTTTGCAACGCCGCTATATACGTTTTTCATTGAAAGCGCTATCCATTTATGGGAAAGATAGAGCGTAAGGCTTAATTTTCCGAGCCATGAGAAAAACTTGTTGTCAAATTTATCAGCAAGTATTCCCTGATGACTGAAGGAGAATATTGCGCAAAGTGTGATAAATGCAAGACACAGCAGGTCGTAAGTCGGCTTTTCTCTGTTTGCCATAATGAGAAAAGCAAAAAGAACCGAAAGGAAATTTCCGAGTGAAATAAGAACCTTTGCCTTTTTTGTAAGCTCTTTTGCCGAAAGGGACTGAATAAGCGGAAAAATTGCAACGCCGAGCGCAATTTCACCGAAGGCTCTTATCATTCCCTTGTGCATAACGGTTACAAATAGAGAGGGATTAAGCAGTGAGCCGAGTCCCTTATACATAAAGCCGATGACAAAAATCGCCGTCAGCGGCGCGATGATTCTTACAAATGAATCAAAGTGCTTTACAAGAATCGGGTAATAGACAAGCATTGCAATAATCATTGCCGAAAGATACCAAAGCTCCGTAATACAGCCGAAGCCTGCCGCGGAAAGCATCAGAGGACTCCAGATTCTTTGCGCAACGTCAATAAGTATCGCCTTAAAGCCTCTTGGAATAAGGGTTATTGAATAGCAGACTATTGAAAAAACGCTCGCTACAATAAGGTCGGGTAAAAGCCCGTTCATTTTACGCTTCATAAAAGTATTTGTATCTGCGGCAACCTTTATGGGGCTTCCGTTATTAACTCTCTTATAGGCGGAGCAAGCCATAAGGTACCCGGACACGACGAAAAAGAACTCGACGCCGAGTCCGCCGCCGGGGATAATCATAGGACTGTCTTTAGGCATTCCGTCATTAAAATGGCGGAGAACTATCAATACGCAGAAGAAGAATCTGAGCAAATCGATAGTGCCGTTACGGTTGGTTTTAGCCATAATGGTTTTCCTTTCAGTCAGCTGCTTGCTGTTTAATGAACGCCCTGTTGAAACGAGCCTTTATCTGTTCGCTGTGTTTTCTGATATATTTTGAAATAAGGTAAACGACGGTGCAGGCGACAGCCGCGCAGATAAAATAAACAATATGCACGACTAAAAAATCGTATTCCTCGCTTACGCCGAGCCCGAACCAGTTTCTTTTGGCAAAGGGAAGATAGATGTTGTAAAGACAGTCCGCAACCCATCTGTGAGAAAGATAAAGCGTAAGACTCAGTCTTCCGAGCCAGAAAGAAAACCTGTTGTCAAATTTGTCTGCAAGGCTGCCCTGATGGCTGAAGCAGAGAATAACGATTACAGTGATAAATAAAAGACAAATGAAATCAAATTCGTAAGACTCTCTCAAATCCATTATAAGCGTTGCGCCGACAACGCAAATGAAGGTTGCCAGCGTGACAAGTCTTTTTGTAAGACGTGAAAGAGGCTGCTTTGAAAGAGACTGAATAAGCGGATAAAGAGCAACGCCCAGCGCGATTTCGCCGAAGGCTCTGACGGTTCCTTTGGGAAGAAGCCCGGTGAAATATGACGGGTTGGTAAGCGAGTGAAGACCCTTGCTTATATAGCCGAGAGTGAATATGGCAATAATCGGAGCGATAATCCTTACAAATGCGTTGAAATGCTTTATCATTATCGGATAATAGATAAACGTTACAAGTATCATTGCCGAAAGATACCAAAGCTCCGTCGTCACGCCGATGCCCGAAGCGGAGAGCAAAAGGGGATTCCAGATTTTAGCGGCAAAGTAATTAAGTATTGCTTCAAAGCCTTTTGGAATAAGCGTAATTGAATAGCAGGTCATTGAAATAACAGCCGCCACTGCAAGGTCGGGCATAAGCGAACCTGCCTTACGCTTCATAAAGGTATTCGTATCGGCGGCAACCTTTATCGGATTACCGTTATTTACCCTCTTAAAGGCAGAGCAAGCCAAAAGGTACCCCGAAACGATGAAAAAGAACTCGACGCCCAGTGCGCCGCCCTTCATTATTTCGGGAAAACCGCTCGGTAATGCGTGCGCCGAATGGCGGAGCACTATCATTATGCAAAAATAGAATCTGAAAAAGTCTATTGCGCCGTTTCGGTTGGACTTTGCCATATAAACTCTCCTTGGATTTATTCGCTGTAAAAATCGATGCAGCGCTTTGCGCCTTCCTCGGGTGAAAACTCCGCCGCCCAGCCTAAGGACTCAAGCTTCTTTGAGTCAAGCGAGGAGTTTGACATAAGGTTGTATCCCTTTGCTTCTGCGTCCGCAGGATTTTCAAAAGTAAGATTTTTCCCTGCCGCGTTTGCAAGCGCCTTTGCTATAGCGCTTATGGTAATAATCGAATCGGGATTTGAAATGTTATATGCGTTTTCCTTTTCTCCGTTGAGAAGAACGGCAAGAATTGCGGACGCGCAGTCAAGCGAGTAGCAGTATGAGCGAAGCTGGCTGCCTGCGCTCTTCATAACGATATCTTCACCGTTTACCGCGTTTCTTGTGAACTGCGCAGTCGCCCTGTTGTCACTGGGTATTACGGCAGGTCCGTAAATATGACCCGGACGGACAATAACCGTATCAAGACCGTGTTCAAGCGAATACGCCACGCAAAGAGTCTCCGCCGCGCGCTTTGAACTCGGATAGCTCGCGCGCTGGTTGAGAATGTCAAGAAAACCGTAGTCGTCCTCAAAATAGGGGTCCATATTGTCCTTCTGACCGTAAACCTCGCTTGAGGAAAGGTAGAGAACCCTTTTCGTGTTATTCTTAACCGCGAGCTTTAAAAGGTTATTAAGACCTATGAAGTTTGCTTCCATGGTTTCCACGGGCTGCGCAACATAAGCCGCAGGGTTTGCGTTGCTTGCGCCGTGAATGATGTAATCCGTCTTTTCGTCAAGCTCGGTTGAAACGGTTGCGTCATATTTTACAAAGCGGTAATCTTTTCCTGCCTGCATATTGTAAAAACGCTTTGCCGTTCTCTCCTCACTTCTTCCGGCAAGAAGAATCTCAATGCCTGCATTTTCTTTTTTGTTTAAGTAATGCAGTATATCGACAACGCCTGAACAGATAAGTCCCGTTCCGCCGGTTATGAGAACGCTTTTGTTTTTAAGCGCGGAAAGATTTTTTATGTGAGGCAGAACTCTTTCAACGTCCTGCCAGTAAGAGTCGTTGTATTTCATTACTTAAGCCAGCTTTCCTTCTTTGTATGAAGAAGAACCTCAAACAGCTTCAGGTCCTCAACAGTTGTGATTTTAAGGTTTTCCTCGGAGCCCTTTGAGAAATAAACCGTCTCGCCCAGAGCCTGCATAAGAGTACAGGAAGCGGCGGTGTTGGTGATGTTCTTCTTTGCAGCCTCGTCATGAGCCCAAAGAAGCTTCTTAAGGTCGTATGTGTGAGGAGTCTGGGTGCGGTAAAGCTGCTCTCTGGGAATTGATGTAACGGAGGAAGCGCCGTTGTCCTCGCTGAAAAATACCGCTTCAACGCAGGGAATAGCCGCAACTGCGCTGCCGTGCTGCTTGTAAACAGCAAGGGAGTTTGAAATAATTTCGCTTGAAACAAGGCAACGGTTGCCGTCGTGAACCATAACCGTAACGTCCTCGCCGGCTTCTTCCTTTATAGTCATAAGTCCGTTGTGGATGGACTCCTGACCTGTTGCGCCGCCGGGAACAACCCATTTAAGCTTTGTGATGTTGAACTGCATGGCATACGCCTTTAAAACGTCTATCCAGTTGGGAAGTGTAACGCAGATAATTGCGTCAACGCTCGGATGGTTCTGGAAAGCTTCAAGTGTGTAGACAATAAGGGGTTTGTTATCCACGTGCATAAACTGCTTGGGGATATCCTGACCCATTCTTGTGCCTGTGCCTGCTGCTGTTAATAATGCTACTACCATAATAAAATACCTCGTTTAGAAAATTATTTTAATATCTTTTTAATTTGCTCAACTACGCGCTCGGCGGCGTGACCGTCATCAATGCTGCCTTTATCCTTGAGGAATGCGTCGCAGTCTGCAACAAATTTTTCGTTATTGAAATTAAGGATGTTATCGATAAGCTCGTCCTCGTTTGAAGAGGTCGGGAAGGGCAGAGCGCTCAACGGGAAGAAGAGAGAGCGTTCGTGACCTGCATAATTATCAACATCCGTTGCGAAGGTAAATCCGGGGCTTCGTCTTACCATATATTCGCAAATCCAGCTTGAATAGTCGGTGATACCGACGTTAATTATGAGCTGAAGCTCCTGAATATCGGGATAGCCGCTGACATTGAATACCGTTTCGGGAAGCTTATAGCCGGAAAGGAATTTCTTTGTTCTTGAATGGAAACGGGTGAGAATTACCCATTCGCTGCCGAAACGCTTTTCGAGCGCTTCAACAAGCCTGTCGTAATCGATAGTGTAAGGTGAAAGGTCGCCGTCATCGCGGAAGGTCGGCGCGTACATACAGAGCTTTGCATTTTCGGGAATATTGTATTTTTCACGAATTTTAGTGTTGATTTCTTTAATTCTTTCCTCGTCCTTGCAGAAAAGAATATCGTTTCTCGGATGGCCGAATTTCCATATAGTCGTCTTTTTCCAGAAATCCTCACGGTAGATATCGTTTTCAAAATCGCTGTTTGAAATGATGTAGTCGGTCATTCTGCCTTCTCTTGCGGCGCGCTTTAACCAGACCTTGTCGTTATTCGCGTCTCTGCCGAATTTCTTTATGCCAAGTGAGCCGTGCCAGGTTTCAATAAGAACCTGACTGTGTTTTTTGGGATAATTGAGGTAGGACGTGCTTATTCCGTTATCAACAATAATCTTTGCCGAGCACATATCCCTGTAAAACTCGTAGAAGCCTCTGCGCACCGTTTTAACCTCGGGAGGGAAGTAAAGCGGACCTCTTCTCGTTTTCTTGTTTACGCCCCAGACAATGTGAGCGTCAACGCCCTCGTCAATAAGTCTTTGACAGATGTATTTCGGGTTGCAGTCGTAGTTGCCGGTGAAATTAAGGAAAATAATCTTCTTTTCATCTACTCTTACAAAAAGCTTGAGAATTCTGATGAAAAGGTATTTCATTCCCTTATCAAGGTTTCTGAAAAGCGTCATAAAAAAGCCGCGTTCAAAAACCGATTTCATAAATTTCTGTAACACTTCATTTCTTCCTTTCACACCGCGTAGAATTAACCTACACATAATATCAACAAATTATACCATATAATACATATAATTGTCAATTATATTGCAAAAATGCGCTGTCGAAGCATGCGGTTGACTAAAACGGCAAAATATATTAAAATATCACCAGTTAAAGTGATTGGAATGATAGTCTTGTTGTCAAAACTCCGCGGACTTTTTGAAACGAATAATATTTTCAGAAGCGTCTTTGCAAACAGGGACGATATGACTGCCGTTACGGACAGTGATATCAAGGCTTTGCAGGGCGTGTTAATCGGTATAATGGAAGACATTGACGCCGTGTGCAGAAAAAATGAAATCACCTATTTTCTTGCAGGCGGCTCTGCTCTCGGCGCAGTGCGTGAGAGCGGCTTTATACCTTGGGATGACGATATGGATATTATTGTGCCGCGTAAGGATTACTTAAGATTTCTTGAATGTATAGCGACTGAATTTCCCGACAGGTATACCGTTCAGTGCGTTTCGTTCGGAATGGGCTACGATATGCACTCCGCAAAAATCAGAAAAAAAGGTACGGTTTATACCGAGCTTTTTGAGAGCGAAAAGGGGAAAACGGGCGTTTTTATTGACGTTTATCCGCTTGAGGACACTTACGACTCGTCTTTCCGCCGAAAGCTGCACGGCTATAAGGTTGAAGCGCTGATGCTCATTTGCTCCTGTATTAAAATGAAGAAAAACAGCAAGCTGATTTTACCGTACCTTACCGAAAAAGAGCATATAAAAGCCGTTAAGCGCAAAGTGCGACTCGGGAAGCTTTTGTCAGTTTTACCACTTGAAAAATGGCTGAAAATTACCGAAAAAAGCCTTTCAAAGGTCAAAAATCCCGAAAGCGAATTTGTAACGGTGCCAAGCGGTGTCGGGCATTATTTCAAAGAGACATACAGAAGAGACGATTTCTTCCCTGCAAAGGACATTTCCTTTGAGGGCAGGCATTTTTCGATTATGAATAACCCGTCTGCATACCTTATCGGGCGCTACGGAGAGGATTATATGACTCCTCCCGATGAAAAAAACAGGTATGAGCACCACGCGGTTATGGAATTCAAATTATAAAACAGCAAAAAATAAAACCCGTTCTGATAACGGGTTTTTATTTTTAACTTTTTTATTGATATACTAATTCTTGCACGCTGACTCTTTACAGCTTTTTTTACCGTGAATTGTCTCTTCAATAATCGGCAGGTAGTATTTGCGGTAGCCCTCCTGAGTCGGATGTACTCCGTCGCCTTCGGGAAGTATCCCGTTTCTTGTATCTGTCATTGAAGGGTCGAGTCCGCAGTTGTAACAGTCTATAACCGTAACGCCGTACTTTTCGCATATTTCTTCAATTGCCTTTTTGTAGTCTTCATAAGTCAAACCGCGTTCGTTAGGCTTGGAAACGGAGGTTATTTTATGTACCGAAATAAAGTAAACCGCCGAATCGGGAGATACGGTTTTTATATGAGAAAGCATTGCTTCAAGCGCGCCGCAGGTGGTGTTCATATCAAATTGAGTTTCCGAGTCCAAAGTCATTTTCCCAAGCTCTGCGGAATAGTAGTAATCGTTCAGTCCGCCGTCAAGCATAATTATATCGAAAGAGCCGTCGACATTTTCCATAACGCTTTGAGCAATAGGGTTACAACCGTCAATTCCGGAAGCGATGGTTGCGCCGCCGAAAGCGTTGTTAGTCACAACCGTATTGTGCCTTTCGGCGTACAGTGACGCAAACGAGTACCCGTTTGCGCCCTTTCCGAATGCAATTGAATCACCGTCAACGTACATTTTTTTCGGGTTTTCAGAATTCAGAATGCAACATTTGACAGGCTCGCTGTAAAGCGTTTGCTCATTTCGTACAGCGCGTGAAACGACCGCCGCGTAGTACTTTTCACAGTCGTAATTATCCAGTAAAAAGGCTGTGTCTGCGGTTTCGCCGACTTTTTTCCATCTCTCGCCGGGACGCCTTGTGTAAATAATGTAGTCGTCAGCGCTTTTTCTTTCTTCCCATTTAAGCTCGACTTTGTTTTCGTCTGTAAACGCGCTTGTAAGGTGTACCGCTTTCGGAATTGTGCACTGTGTGACCGAAGCGATATCATAGCCGTTTTCACCGTACGAGCCCGAAATGAAAAAGCGATATTCAACGCTTGGCTTAAGACCCGAAAAAATATAGCTATTGCTCTTCGTAACGGCTATCGGAGTAACAGGAGTGCGGGAAGCGCGCTTTCCGTAGGCGGCTGCGAAAACAAAGTATTTGTCAATTTGTCCGTTTGCGTCCCAGGTGACCTTTGCGCAGGTGTCGCTTGCCGTTACGAGTAAGCCTGTTACCGAATGAGCGGTTGTAGAAACCGTTATCGGGTCGCAGCTTTTGCTGTATATTTCATTTTTCCCGACGGCTACGAACGCCTTTACCGCGAAACCGTATTTTGTGTTCTCGTCAAGGCAGGTGAATGTGTATTCGGAAACATTTGAGTATAATACGGCGTTCCTTTCCCATTTTTTGTTTTCGACGCTGTATGAGTAAAGGATATATCCGTCAGCGCCTACGGTCTTTTCCCAGCTTAACCTGATTCTGTCACAGGACGGCTCGGCGGTAATTCCCGTGACCTTCGGCAGGGAAGCTTCTGAAGATATTAAGGTTGCGTCCGGGTCTCCGATAAGGCTTGTTACAATAAGTGACAAAAATTTTGACATAACTTTTACGGTCGAAGTGATTTCTCTTTCCTTTAACCGTTGCTTTGAGATTTTTTTGTCGCCGTAAAGCGCGCTTTCATCCAATAACCTTTCCCTGTTTCGCGAAGCAACTAAAGCTTTCCGAAAATCCGAATTGCTTTCGGGTGAATATTCCGGCAGGGTATATGCTTTTATTACAGCGCGGTTTTCGCTTAAAACATCAACTCCGTTAATGGTTTTATATGCTTTTACGGCAAAACCGTATTTTGTGAACTCATTTAAATCGGTAAAGGTATATTGGTTAATATTTACGCTGATTTTAGCCTGCTTTTCCCAGATGCTTTGTTCGTTATTATATATATAGAGGAAGTATCCGTCAACGCCCTTTATTCTTTTCCATAAAATACTCACAGAGCTTGCGGTCCTTGAGGCAATTTTAAGAACCGTCACGTCGGCAGGAGCGGTTGACTTTTTAACTGCTTTTTCACTTTTTTCTTTAGAGTTACTCGGTTCAAGCTGCTGGCTGTAATAACCGCTTGGAATATCGCTTGGAAGCCTTGCGCCGCTTTCGGGCATAACAAAAACGCCCGGCAGAATAGCAATACTCAGCAGGACGGATATTATTCCCCATAAAGACAGCTTCACGGTTTCCCCTCCGATAAAAAGTCAGTAATTTTTATTACTTAAATAACCCCGTTATTTTACCATTTCGTTACCTAATAGTCAATAAAGAAACGCATATTGTACGATGACTCTTCGCCCACCCGTTTGCCGCTTTTGCGGTAAATTGCCCGTAAACTGACAACGGGACATCGAGGTTACGGCTTCGCCATTACCCTTTTGTCCGCTTTGCGGACATTTCCCCTA
>CAKZZS010000043.1 GCA_937884975.1 uncultured Clostridia bacterium
GATTTATGGGACTTTGAGCTTAATAAGTGTTGCACTTAGTTTGACAAATCACTTTTATAAAAGATTATTTTGTACCGAAAATTCTGTCGCCTGCGTCGCCGAGACCGGGAACGATATAACCGTGGTCATTAAGGTGATCGTCAAGAGCGGAAACAAAGATATCAACGTCGGGATGAGCCTCGGAAAGAGCCTTGATTCCCTCGGGAGCGGCAATAATTCCCATAAACTTAATTGACTTCGGGTTAAACTCCTTAACCTTGTCAATTGCGTCAATAGCCGAGCCGCCTGTTGCAAGCATCGGGTCAATAACAAATACCTCACGCTCGGAGATATCCGCAGGAAGCTTACAGTAATAAGTAACGGGCTTGAGGGTTTCGGGATCACGGTAAAGACCGATATGACCTACCTTTGCCGACGGAACAAGCTCAAGAACCGCGTCAAGCATACCCGTACCTGCTCTTAAAATCGGTACGAAAGCAAGCTTTTTACCGGAAATAACCTTTGTGTCGGCTACGTCAACGGGAGTCTTGACCTTTTTGGGTTCAAGAGGAAGGTCGCGCGTTGCCTCATAGCAAAGAAGCATCGTGATTTCGCCGATAAGCGCTCTGAACTCCTTAGTACCCGTTCTTTCGTCTCTCAAAATTGAAAGTTTGTGCTGGATAAGCGGATGATCCGCAATAAATACTTTTGCCATTTTTATAATTCCTCTCTTTAGAATTTAAAAATATTATACGACTTTATTCTTCCTTTTTCAAGGTCAATTTGAATTTTCTATCTCGGTAATCTGGTCAATTCTGCGCTGATGTCTTCCGCCCTCAAATTCGGTATCGAGGAAAACGTCAACAAGCTCAATTGCAAGACCTGCTCCGACAACTCTTCCGCCCATACAAAGAGCGTTTGCGTCATTGTGCAGACGCGTGTATTTTGCCGAAAAATAATCCGAACAGCACGCGGCGCGTATGCCCTTGACTTTATTTGCCGCCATGGAAATACCTATTCCCGTTCCGCAACAGAGAATTGCCTTTTCGCATTCTCCCGAAACAACCCTTTCACAGGTTTTTTTGGCTATTGGAGCGTAATCAACCGACTCGGACGTATACGTGCCGCAGTCAATATACTCAATTCCCCTGTCCTCAAGATGTTTTTTAATGGCTTCCTTGAGTTCAAAGCCGCCGTGATCTGCGCCTAATGCTATCATTTTTCATCTTCCTTTGCTTTTTTATTTAATTCCCTTTGAGCCTGAGGAAGTCTCAGGTAAACGGGTACAATTTTTTCATATTCAACCGCCGTGTCAGCTCTTTGACAAGCTATCAGAGCAACCGAAGAAGCGTGAGGAAACTCGTTTTCAGGCTTTGCCCTTAAGCAGTCAAGCCTGTCTTTAAGAGAGTTAAAGACAAGCAAAGCGCCGTCACCGACAAAAACAGTTTTTTCATTAAATTCTTTTAATTTTCCGAATAAATCCTCAATAAGAATTGCCGTATCTTCAAAAAGCCTTTCCCCGTTTTTAAACGCCGCGCAATAGACCTGCGAGCAGCGCGCGTCCATAACGGGACAGACAATTCCGTCAAAATCCCTGTAAGGAAAAGCTATTGCCTCAAGGGACGAAACGCACACGCATTTTTTCTTCTGCGCCTGAGCCATACCTTTTACGGCGGAAGCGCCGATACGAATACCAGTAAATGAGCCGGGTCCCACAGACAGCGAAAACAAATCAATTTCGCTGATATCGGTTTTTGTATTTTCAAGCACAAATTTAACCATCGGCATAAGCGTTTCACTGTGAGTCAGTCCGATATTTGAAAAGGTTTCCCCTATTACCTTACTGTCCTCAACAACAGCCGCAGAAGCCGCCTTTGCAGATGAATCAACAGCTAAAATTTTCATCGTTTGCCCCCGTTATGACAATTTTTCTGTCATTTTCGTTTTCGGTTTTTGTTATTTCAATTTTTATATACCCGTCAGGAAGAGCGTTAAGGATATTTTCACTCCACTCAATGCAGATAATCGCGCCTCTTTCAAGGTAGTCAAAATACCCCGTGCTTTCAAGGTCCTCCCAGGTGGAAATACGGTACATATCAAAATGAATAAGCGGTATTTCTCCGCCGTAATCGTTCACTATTGCAAAGGTCGGACTGTACGCTTCAAGGCAACCGAGTCCTTTTGAAACGCCGCTTACAAATGCGGTTTTGCCCACGCCTAAATCACCGAAAAAAGCGATAACATCGCCCTTTTTCAGCGTTTTTGAAAATTTTTCGGCAAGTAAAACCGTTTCTTCTCTTGAGTGCGTGACAAATTCCGACATACCGTTCTCCTTTTCACTATTGTTCATTATACCATAAATTGTTGATAAGTTAAAGTAAGTCTTGAATAAATTTTTAAAATATATATAATAAGAAATATGAAAAAGATATTTCCGTTTATAAGAAACTTCATAAAAGAGACGGACAAGCTCCTTTTAGGGCTTTGTTTTTGTGCGTCCGCTTTCGGTATCTTAATGGTTTACAGCGCCACAAGGTTTAAGCTTGAGGAAGGTCAATTTATTGCCCGTGACGCTTTGGTTATGGGCGCGGCGGTTCTTGTGGGAATAATTATCGCGCTTATAATTTCGGCAATAGATTACGAGGTTGTGGTAAAGCTGTGGCCATTTGTCGCAGGCGTTTCGCTTGTTCTAATGCTTTTGCTTTTCTTTATAGGCGTCGGACCGAATGAGAGAAGCGACGCTAAAACCTGGATTCCGCTCGGTCCCGTTTATTTTCAGCCGTCGGAGCTTTTAAAAATTGCGTTTATGATAACGTTTTCCATACACCTTGACCTGCTCAAGGACAGGATAAATAAAATAAAAAGTCTTGTTTTACTCGGAATTCACGCAGTTATTCCAATTGCGCTTGTTGCAGTTTCGGGCGATATGGGTTCGGCTGTTGTATTCGTAATAATGACCGTAATAATGCTTTATTCCGCAGGGCTTCACTGGGGTTATTTTGCTTCAGGCGCAGTGCTTATTGCGGCTGTATCTCCCCTCGTATGGCTTTACGGCTTTTCGACAATACAGCGCGAAAGATTTCTTGCGCTCATTTACCCGGACCTTTATCCCGATATTATTTATCAGCAGGAACGCGGAATGAACGCTCTTGGCTCGGGCGGATTTTTCGGTCAGGGGCTTTTTAAGGGTATTTACACTCAGGGCGGTCTTGTTCCCGAGCGTGAAAACGATATGATTTTCACCGTTATCGGCGAAGAGCTTGGCTTTGCAGGCTGCGTTGCGGCTCTGCTTTTACTCATTCTCATTGTTATAGAAATTTTAAGAGTCGGAAGAAAATCGCGTGACGACTCAACAAGATATATGTGCGCAGGGCTTGCGGCGGTAATTCTCGGTCAGGTTATTATCAATATCGGAATGGTGCTTAAGCTCTTGCCCGTTATTGGAATCACGCTTCCGTTTTTCAGCGCTGGCGGCTCGTCGAACCTGTGTCTTTATATCGGTATCGGACTGATACTTAGTATTTACAGATACAACCAGACAAGGGACGCATACAATTTCACCCTAACAAGAGTTTCAACTCCGTTTTCGGAATAGATACTACTAATTACTAACGAGGCAAAAATGAGTATTGAAATTTTAAAAACCGAAGATTATTCCAAATGCAGCAACATTTGGAATATGAAAAAACAAAGCAAACTTGCCGAAAAGTTTTTGGGTGAATTGAAAAGCGGTAACCGCATAACATATATCTACAAAAACAAAGATGAATTTATCGGCGAAATCTCGCTTGTAAAGGAAATGGAAGATTCGGATTACACCATTCCTGATCAACGTATTTATGTTTCCCGACTTATCGTTAAGAAGGAATGCAGGCGAAAGGGAATAGGCAAAAAACTTGTGGATTTTATTTCAGTTAAAGCCAAAGAGCTTGGATATTCAGAAATGTCAATAGGCGTTGATTTGGATAACTACCCTGCATTAAAGCTCTACATTGACAGCGGCTTCGATAAGGTAATATTCATCGGTGAAGATGAACAAGAGAAATATGTTATATTATTAAAAACAATATGAAATCAGCCTCCGAGTTTATCGGAGGCTGATTTATTTTTTATCATTTTTTTGTTGTTATTCTATCAAACATTTCATTGATTTTATCGTATTCACGCGCAAAGGATTCTGCACTTGCAATTATCATTTCCTTTGCCGATACGTCCGAAAAATCAACTCTGTACCCAGCGTGGTCCGCAAGATATTCTATAAAAAGTCTCTGCGCTCTGCCGTTGCCCTCTCTGAAGGGGTGCAAAACATTGATTTCACTTAAATAATACGCAAGACGGTGAGCAATATTCCCGTCATAGTCGACGAGATAATTATCCGCTTTTAGTTTTGCAAATAAATCCGAAGCGTACATCTCGATATTCTGACTCAAGCAGAACTGGTTGCCCTTTGAAATATTGACACTGCGTATCTCACCAGCCCAACTGTAAATGTCTTCAAAGATAAACTTGTGAATCCTCTTAAGATGCTCGAAATCAAAATTTCCGTTAATCACGTTAACTTTTGCCATAGCGATTTTCAGGGATGTGATTTCTCTTTCGGCAGTGACAAGCTCATTGTAATCTTTAATTCCGAGCGTGTTAATCAGAACATTTGAGTCAGGATAACAGTATTCTCTATCCCACTCATATTCATAATCGTATCCCATATTTTCACCTACGCAGAATGTTTGATAATAAGCTCGTTAAGAATCTCCTGAAACCGATCTTTGTCTAAAAGGGAAATACGAATTCGTTCTTTATCTTCTTCTGTCAACGGCATACCTTCAATAGCCATTGAACCGTTAACCTCATTGATAATTCTGTCTATTTCACTCATACGCTTTCTCCTTTCATATTACTCGTTATATTATACTATATTTATCGTTTTATTTCAATAGCAGATGCTCCCCTTTGGATATAAGGGGAGCATTTTTTCACTAATATTTTATGACGATTTCAGTTTTAAACGAAGGCGGTCGCTTATCATTGCGATAAACTCACTGTTTGTCGGCTTGCCCCGTGAATTCTGGATAGTATAGCCGAAATAAGAGCTTAACACGTCAACGTCTCCCCTGTCCCAGGCAACCTCAATCGCGTGACGGATAGCCCTTTCAACCCTTGAGGAGGTGGTTGAAAATTCCTTTGCAACGGCAGGATAAAGAATCTTTGTTACCGAATTCATTATTTCGCCGTCGTTGACGGACATAATTATTGCGCTTCTTAAATACTGGTATCCTTTGATATGGGCAGGGACGCCTATCTGGTGCATTATTTCGCTTACGAGCACCTGAAGGTCGGGTTCGGACGGATTTATCCTGTTCTCGCCGTTTTTCCAACCCGTAAGCAGTCTAATTCTCTCACTGAGTATATTAACGTCAAAGGGCTTAAGAAAATAGTAATCCGCGCCGACATTAAGTATTTCGTGCTCAAGATTAGGGTTGTCCGAGCTTGACATAACAAGAACCGTTATTTTCTTTCCCTTTCTTTTACTCAACTGCTTAAGAACCTCAAGCGCGTCAATATTCGGCATAAAGGTATCCATAAGAAGAACGTCGGGCGAATCGGACTCAATTCTTTTAAGAACCTTTTCTCCGTCCTTTTCACAAAGCCTTACGTCAAAGCCGTTCCCCTTTAGAGATGAGGCAATAAGCCGTGAAAACTGACTGCCGTCCTCGGCAAGCAGTAATTTGAGTGTTTGTTCCATTTTTATTTCCTCCCGGTTTTAATTTTACCATATTTTACCATTTATGTAAATAATTGGCAATAGTTTTCGGCAAAATAATTTAAAAAATTTTTAAGTTTTTAAAAAATCAAAAAAAGACGGCAAAGGTTTTATCCTTTACCGTCCCTTTTCAGGCAGCCGTTTTTATCTTTTCATTCATCTGTTTTGCCTGCGAAACCATATTCTCGGCGTAAATTGCGTAACCCTCAAGTGGATTATTTACAAATACGTGAGTAACGGCTCCGACAAATTTTCCGTTCTGAATAATTGGCGAACCGCTCATTCCCTGTACAATTCCTCCGGTTTCCGATATAAGCTTTTCATCGGTCACCTGAATAATCATATTTTTCATATTGCTTTCTCCCGAGGAGAAAAGCTTTGTAATTTTAACATCAAAATACTGCGGTCCGTTTTCATCCACTGTAGAAATAATCTGCGCATCTCCCGTTTTTATTTCCTGCCTGAGCGCAACGGGAACTTTTTTTGTTTGTGAAGGCGCTGAACTAATCTGTCCGAATACTCCCCTGTCGCTGTTTACCGATAAGTCGCCGAGCTTTTTATCCGTAAATACGCCGTATAGCTCACCTGCGGACTGCTGTGTGCCCTTAACGCAACCGTTTATAATTACATTTACCGCTTCGCCGCTGACTATTGGAACCGCTTCACCCGTGTCAACATCCGTTACCGAGTGACCGAGTCCCCCAAATACATTTTCGTCGGTGTAAAAGGTCATTGTTCCTATCCCGGCAAAGGAATCCCTTATCCACATTCCTGCTTTAAGGGTACCGCCGTCTGACCTGAAGGGTTTAAAAGAAAGACGTTTCGTTTCACCGTTTCTGATAATCACCATTTCAACCTCGTTGCCGTCGGTTTTACCGATAAGTGATGAAACATCATTATTACTGCTGACCGATACGCCGTTAATCTGCTTTAAAATATCGCCGACCTGAAGCCCCGCTTTTTTTGCGGGGCTCTCTTCGCCCTCGGGCAAAATGACGTCGTCAATACCTACAATAAGCACGCCGTCGGAATAAAGCTTAAGTCCGAAGCACTGACCCGAAAGGTAAACATAATCCCTCTTTGACGGCGTGACGCTTACTCTTTTTACGGGAAAAATCCCGAGCAGAGAATAATATGCGCTTCCCTCGTTTGCATTTTCGGCGCTAATTGTCCGTACCTGCCCATCGGAGGACACGGACTGCACCTTATAAATTGCATTTTCATTTTTTAAAGAAGCTTCGCTGTCGGTAACGATACTGTCAGGCAGCATAAAAAACCCGAATAAAGTCAAAGCGAAAACGGCAAGGCAAAAGCAAAAGCACAAGGCGCTTATCACTTTGATAACCAGCCGCATTTTTCACCTCCGACGCAGTTGAAAATCAACTGCATTTTCAGTTTTGCCGACAAATAAAGTTTTATTTAAGGAAAAAAATAAACCCTGCGTTAATAACTGATAACGCAGGGAAAATTTTAAAAATTTTAAATTGAAATTTCGTGAGCCATTTTATAGACGTCCATATTTATATGTTTTGTCATATTAAGCGCTTCGTATATGTCGTAGTCTACAATTTCGCCTTTACTTGAAGCGACAACTCTGTTGCCGATTCCGTCAAGCAAAAGCTTAACTGCATAGTTACCCATTTTACTTGCGTTTACGCGGTCACGAACCGTCGGAGAACCGCCGCGCTGAACGTGGCCGAGAACTGTCGCTCTTGTTTCAACGCCCGTCTGCGCTTCAATTTGCTCCGCCATTTCTGCAACGCCGCCGATGCCCTCAGCAACGACAATAATAAAATGCTTTTTATCAGTCTGCTGGGTTTTTCTCATACGGTCAATAACATCACGCTGGAAATCAAATTCAACCTCGGGAATGAGAATTGATGTTGCGCCTACTGCTATTCCTGCGTGAAGCGCAAGATAACCTGCGCGTCTGCCCATAACCTCAATAACGGAACAGCGGTCATGAGACTCCGTAGTATCGCGCACTCTGTCAACCATTTCCATAATTGTATTCATTGCCGTATCGTAACCTATTGTATAGTCACAGCAGGCAATATCATTATCAATAGTTCCGGGAATTCCGACGCAGTTTACGCCGCGAAGAGACAAATCCCTTGCGCCTCTGAAAGAGCCGTCGCCGCCGATAACGACAATGCCTTCCATACCGACCTGCTTACAGACGTCCATCGCCTTCTGCAAGCCTTCCTCGGTTTTGAATTCGGGGCTTCTTGCGGTATAAAGCATTGTGCCGCCGCGGTGAATAATATCGGAAACGCTTCTTAAATTCATTTCAAACATATCGCCCGACATAAGTCCGTTATAACCGCGTCTTATGCCCATAACGCGCATACCGTTCTGCACGCCCGTACGCACTACCGCGCGAATTGCGGCGTTCATACCCGGAGCGTCTCCTCCGCTTGTGAGTACACCGATTGTTCTCATTTCAACCACCTCAATATATAGTAAAAACTTTTTTCTTAAATTACTGGAATTAAAATAATATCAAAAATAAAACTAAAAGTCAATAATTATATATTTACAACCACATTTTCGTCCCCGGCTGTATTTTTTAACAGCATTATTATCTGTTTGTCAGGGTTGATTTTTGCAACATTGAATTCATATCTTTTTTCATCCGCATAGAAAAAGCTTACGGGCAATTCGCCGCTTTCGCATTTTGAGAGATAAGTCCTGCAGTAATCGGTCTTTTTATCCAAAGTGGAGTTGAAGCGAATAAAAATGCCCCTTCTTGCCTTTTTATTCTTACTGTCGCCCTCGGGAATATTTTCAATAGTATCAAGTACAATTTTCGGCGCTTCGTCCTCGCGCAAAGACAGCCTTCCGCCGAAAACAAAAATACTTCCCGAATTGAATTTATCAATATTTTCCGAAAAAATCTTCGGGAATACAAGAAGCTCCATTGAGCCGCTGACATCCTCGACGGTGACAAACGCCATTGTTGTATCGCTCTTTGTTATTTTACGCTTGACCTTTGTAATAATTGCAAGAGTTTTAACGCGCTGACCGTCAAAAAGCTCGGTTTCCTCATCAAGCATATCGCCGATTTTAACAAAGCCGTTTTTTTCAACTATCGGCTGGTATTTGGCAGTCGGATGACCCGAAATATAAAGTCCCGTTGTTTCCTTTTCGAGTGAAAGAAGCTCGTTTTCGGGAAATTCGTCAGCAGTTTTAACTTTTATTTCATTACTCTTTTCTTCGCCGAGCATTTCAAAAAGCCCTATCTGCCCGTCAATTGTTCTTCTCTTTTCGTTTTCGAGCGAGGTAACGACCTCGGGAAGAGATAGAAGCATTTCACGCCTGTTGTTACCGAGGTTATCGAGAGCGCCGCTTTTAATAAGGCTTTCCACAGCGCGTTTATTGAACTGCGCGCCGTAAACTCTTTTACAAAACGAGACGAATGAAGTAAACGGTCCGTTCTGCTTTCTTTCTTCAATAATAGTATTTATAAATCCCGTTCCGAGATTTTTTATTGCCAAAAGACCGAAGCGTATTGATTTTCCATCGGAAACAAAATTGTGAACGCTTTCATTGACGTGAGGAGGTAAAACGCGAATATTGCGCTTCATACAGTCGTCAATGTACTTGACAACCTTACTTTCGTCGTCAAGTACGCTTGTAAGTAAAGCAGCCATAAATTCACACGGATAATTTGCCTTGAGGTATGCGGTTCTGTAGGAGACAACCGCGTAGGCAGCCGAGTGGGATTTATTGAACGCGTATGATGCAAATGAGGTCATATCGTCAAACATACTGTTTGAGGTTTTTTCGTCAATGCCGTTTTTTTTGCAACCCTCAATAAAGGTCGACCTCTCCTGTTCCATGACGTCGTGCTTTTTCTTACTCATTGCGCGGCGGACAACATCCGCTCTGCCGAAGGAATAGCCTGCAAGAGAACGGAAGATTTCCATAACCTGCTCCTGATAAATAAGACAGCCGTAGGTAACGTCAAGAATAGGCTTCTGCATTGGAGTTTTATACTTAATATGGCTTTGGTTATGCCTGTTTTCAATATAGGTGTCAATTGAGTCCATCGGACCCGGACGGTAAAGTGAAATAACCGCTATTATATCCTCAATTGATTCGGGCTTCAGGCGTGTGAGGACGCTTTTAAGTCCTGCCGATTCGCACTGGAATACGCCGTCGGTGTCCCCTCTTGAATAAAGCGCAAAGGTCTTTTTATCGTTTTCGGGGATTTTTTCGATATCAAAATCGGGATTCTTAACCCTTATCATTTTTTCCGCGTCGCTTATTACCGTGAGAGTACGAAGTCCGAGGAAATCCATTTTAAGAAGTCCAAGACGCTCAATTGCCGTCATTGTATACTGGGTTACAACAGACTCATCATTAAGAGCCAGCGGCACATAATCACTGACGGGCAAATCGGTTATAACTACACCTGCGGCGTGAGTTGAAGCGTGACGCGGCATACCCTCAACAGATTTTGCGGTGTCAATAAGCTCCCTTACCTGCTCGTCCGACTCATAGAGTTCTCTTAACTCATCGCTCTTTTTAAGCGCTTTTTCAATTGTAATATTCAGTTCTCGCGGTATAAGCTTTGAAACCTTATCGACCGAGGCATAGTTCATTCCCATTGCCCTGCCGACGTCGCGAATCGCACCGCGAGCCGCCATTGTACCGAAGGTAACTATCTGGGCAACGTGGTCTGCACCGTATTTATTTATGACGTAATCTATAACCTCCTGCCGTCTTTCATAGCAAAAGTCAACGTCGATATCGGGCATTGAAACCCTTTCGGGATTTAAAAACCTTTCAAAAAGAAGGTTATATTTTAACGGGTCAATTCCCGTTATGTCGGAACAGAACGCGCAAAGGCTGCCTGCGCCCGAGCCTCTGCCCGGACCTACTGGAATATTTTTTGCTTTTGCGTAGCGGATAAAGTCGGAAACGATAAGAAAATAATCGACATAACCCATTTTTTTAATAACCGACAGCTCGTATTCAAGTCTGTCAAAATATTTTTTCTCGGGATTTTCGCCGATTTTCCTTTTCAACCCGTCAAGGCACATTTTACGGAAGAACTCATAGTGATCCTCATTATTCGGGGTGTCAAAACGGGGAAGCTTGGTTTTGCCGAATTCAAACGTGACGTTGCACATATCGGCAATTTTCTGTGTATTTTCAATTGCTTCGGGAATTAAAGGGAATGCCTCCCTCATTTCCTCTTCGCTTTTAAGATAAAATTCCTCGGTTTCAAAGCCTATGTCAATTTTTTCGCCGAGGATATGCCCCGTTGAAATACAAAGAAGAATATTCTGGGTTTTAGAGTCCTCTTTTTTTACATAGTGAACGTCATTTGTCGCAACAAGCGGTATTCCCGTCTCCTGTGAAAGCTTTATAAGATATGGCTCTATATGTTTTTGTTCAGGCAAAAGATGGTTTTGTAATTCAAGATAGAAATTGCCATCACCGAAAACGTTTTTGTACCAGAGGGCAGTTTCCTTCGCCTTTTCGTACTCATTATGCAAAAGAAATTGAGGAATTTCGCCTGCAAGACAGGCGGAAAGAGCAATTATCCCCTCGTGATACTTTTCAAGAAGCTGCTTGTCAACTCTCGGCTTTGTATAAAAACCCTCCGTAAACGCATAAGACACAAGCTTTGCAAGGTTTTTATATCCCTCATTGTTTTTGCACAGCAATACAAGGTGATTTCTTTCACCGTCAAGCGCGTGATTTTTGTCAAATCTTGTTCTTTTGGCAACGTATACCTCGCAGCCGATTATGGGCTTTATTCCCCTCTCGACCGCCGCATTGTAAAACTCAACTGCGCCGTACATAACCCCGTGGTCGGTAATCGCCAGCGAGGTCTGCCCGAGTTTTTTTGCATAATCGAGAAGCTGCCCGATACGGCAGGCGCCGTCGAGCAGGCTGTACTCTGTATGAACGTGCAGATGAGTAAATGACATTAAATATCGTTCCTTATCAAATCAAGATAGGTTTCGCGCTTGATTATTTCACGGGCAACCCCGTCTTTTACCATTACTGCGGCAGGACGCGGAAGCCTGTTGTAATTTGAAGACATAGAATAGTTATATGCGCCGGTTGAAAGAACGGCAATAATATCGCCGACCTCAATTCTCTGAATAGGTGAATTTTCGGCTATAAGGTCGCCGCTTTCACAGCATTTTCCGGCAAGGGTGATTATGCAGTCCTTTTCCCAACCTGCCTTGTTTGCGCACATAATTTCGTGCTGCGCCTGATAGAGAATGTATCTCGGATTATCAGCCATACCGCCGTCAATTGAAACGTAGGTGCGTATTCCGGGAATTTTCTTTACAACGCCTGCTGTATAAAGGGTGATACCCTCCGCGCCGACTATTGAGCGTCCGGGCTCAAAAAGAACGAAGGGAAGCTTTATTCCGTATTCCTCGCAGGAGCGCTTGAGAACAACGGATACACAACGGACGTATTCATAGAATTTTTCGGGATTATCGGTTGTAAGATACTTAATACCGAAGCCGCCGCCGAGGTTTAATTCCTGCATTTCAACTCCTGTTTCATCCCTTATCTGACGGATGAATTTTGCCATTACGGAGCCTGCAAGCTTAAACGGGTCAATTTCAAATACCTGGGAGCCGATATGGCAGTGAAGTCCTCGCAGTTCGAGGTGCTTTGTGTTAAGGGTGTGCTTTACGGCGTCCATAGCCTCGCCTGTTTCAAGAGCAAAGCCGAATTTTGAATCTATCTGACCGGTCCTGATAAACTCATGAGTATGAACCTCGATACCGGGCTTTATACGAAGCAGAACGGGAACCTTGATGTTCTTTTCCGCCGCAATGTCCTCAAGCATTTCAAGCTCGGTGAAATTGTCAACAATTATTCTGCCGACGTTATTCTGAACCGCCATCAACAGCTCATCCTTGGTTTTATTGTTACCGTGGAAAATAACCTTTCCCATAGGGAAGCCGGCTTTTATAGCCGTAAAGAGCTCGCCGCCCGATACTACGTCGAGGCCCATTCTCTCCTCGTCGCAGATACGGCACATTTCTTTACAGCAGAAAGCCTTACTTGCATAGCAGACAAGTCCCTTTCCGTCATAGTTTTCGTCAATTGAAGAAACAAATGCACGGCAGTTATCTCTTATCTGATTTTCGTCAAAAACATAGCAGGGCGTGCCGAATTCTTCGGCAATATCAATAGTGTCAAGTCCGCCGATGGTAAGATGCCCCTTTTCGTTGATATTCAGTGCGTCTGAAACAAACATAATCCTTATCCCTCCACGTATTTATTTATAGTTTCTTTGATTTTATCAAGTCCGTCGCCGTTCATAGCGGAAAACGGAATAATATTTTCCTTTTTGACTCCCTCAAGCTCATTTTCAACCGATTCCATTCTTGTATTGAACTCGGTTTTATTTAGCTTGTCCTTTTTAGTAAGCACAACTGCAAACGGATAACCCTTTTCCTTAAGGAAATTCACCATAAGCATATCGTCCTCGGTAGGCGGTCTTCTTATATCGATAAGAAGCACCACAAGACGGATATCCCTTCCGGTATTGAAATAGCTTTCAAGAAGAAACGCCCAGCGTCTTTTATCGCCCTTTGAAACCTTTGCGTAGCCGTATCCCGGCAAATCCACGAAACGAACCTTGTCAACCTTATAAAAATTTATGGTTGCGGTTTTTCCGGGAACGGAGCTGACTCTTGCAAGATTTTTTCTGTTAAAAAGCTTATTCAAAAGCGACGATTTGCCGACATTTGACCTTCCTGCAAAGGCGATTTCAACCGTCGAATCCGTCGGAAGCTGTGAGGTTGTACCGAAAGCGGTTTCAAATTCCGCTTTGTTAAAATTCATCATTCTTCCTCAATTCCAGACTGAATCGGCATTTTTGTTTTCAACAATTATGCTTTCAATCTTCTTTTTGTCTTTCTTTTCGGTTTTGCGTATCAATGTGTATTCAATTGCCTTTTCAACACGGCTTATCGGAATAAACTCAATATTTTCAAGTACCTTTTTGTCAACTTCCTCAAGGTCCTTTTTGTTGCCCTCGGGAATAAGCACCTGCTTCATACCGTTTGAAAACGCAGCCATACTTTTTTCACGAAGTCCGCCGATAGGAAGCACTCTTCCCGTAAGCGTAACCTCACCCGTCATGGCGACATCAGCCTTTGCAGGCGAGCCGGTCAGCGCGGAAACCAGAGCTGTTGTAATTGTAACTCCTGCAGACGGACCGTCCTTCGGGACCGCGCCCTCGGGAACATGAATATGAATATCCCTGTCCTTATAAAAGGTCGGGGAAACGCCGAGGTACTGAGAATAAGAGCGTATGAAGCTTACAGCCGCCTTTGCGCTCTCCTTCATAACGTCGCCCAGAGAGCCGGTAAGCTCAAGCTTTCCTGTTCCGTCCATAACGGCAACCTCGATTTTAAGCATTTCACCGCCGACTGACGTCCACGCAAGTCCGTTGACAACGCCGACCTCATTCTGTTTTTCATCGGCGTCGTTTTTATATTTCACTGCGCCTACATACTCATTCAGGTCGCTTGCCTTAACAGTGATTTTGCCCTCATAGCCGTTTGCAAATTTAATACAGGTTTTTCTCAAAACCTTGCCGATTATTCTTTCAAGCTTTCTGACGCCTGCCTCACGGGTATAGCCGTCAATGAGAAGATACAGTGCGTCGTCCTTGATACTGACCATTTTTGAGGTAAGGCCGTTTGCGGCAAGCTGTTTTTTAACAAGATGCTTCTTTGCGATATTGAACTTTTCTTCACGCGTATAGCTGCGAAGCTCAATGACCTCCATACGGTCAAGAAGCGGCTCGGGAACAGTGCTCAAATCGTTAGCGGTTGTGATAAACAAAGCCTTGCTCAAATCAAACGGAATTTCGATATAATGGTCGGTAAACGAATTATTCTGTTCACCGTCAAGCGCCTCAAGAAGCGCCGCTGACGGGTCGCCCTTATAGTCCATACCGAGCTTATCAATTTCGTCAAGCAGGATAAGCGGATTTGCCGTTCCTGCCTTATCGACAGCGTCAATAATTCTTCCGGGCATTGCGCCGATATAGGTCTTTCTGTGACCCCTGATTTCAGCTTCATCGTGTACGCCGCCGAGAGCTATGCGCACATATTTGCGGTTCATCGCCTTTGCAAGCGAACGCACAATTGAGGTTTTACCCGTGCCGGGAGGTCCGACAAGGCAGATAACCTGACCCTTGATGCCGCCGGACATTTTCAAAACGGCAAGCATTTCAATAATCCTGTCCTTGATTTCGTCAAGTCCGTAGTGGTCCCTGTCAAGCACCTTTCGCGCATTTTCAAGATTCAGATTATCCTTTGAATACTTTTTCCACGGAAGATCAAGTACACGGTCAAGATAGTTTCTTATTACATTTGCGTCGGGCGAAGAGGACTGCATCTGGGAAAAGCGCTTGCATTCCTTTAAAAGATGCTTTTCGTCATTTTCTTCAAAGCCTATTGCAAGTATTTTCTTTTTGTACTCTTCCGCTTCATTTACAACGTCTTCGCCGTCATTGAGTTCGGCTGAAACCGCCTTGAGCTGTTCACGAAGATAGTATTCACGCTGATTTTCGTCAATTTGCTCATTTACCTTTTGTCTTATTCCCTCTTCAATTGAAAGCACCGCGTTTTCCTTTGAAAGAATTGTGCAAAGCTTTTCAATGCGCTTAAGGGGATTAACGGTTTCGAGTATCTCCTGTTTTTTTCTGAACTCAAACGGAATGTTATATGTAATTCTGTCTGCGGTTTCGCCAGCTTTTTCGCATTTTTCAACACCGATTATTACCTCGGGCGGAACCTGCTCATTAAGGTCAAGATAGTCCGCAAAAAGCTCCTTTGCATTCCTTACAAACGCGGTCTGTAGGTCTGCATCCTTTTGGGGAACCTGTTTTTCCGCAATTTCTTCAACAAACGCGGAATAAAAAAGCTTGTCCGTAATAATGCTGTTGATGCGCACGCGCTTTTTACCCTCAACGTAAACTCTCATTACCTCGCTGTGGGGAAGCTTGACAGCCTGAATAACAGTGCAAAGCACGCCGACGGAATAAATGTCGTCACCCGTCGGTTTATCGTTTGCAGGGTCCTTTTGCGCAACAAGGACAATGCTCTGATTTTTAACAAGCGCGGTTTTTACCGCGGCAACCGTCTTTTTCCTGCCCACGTCAAAATGAAGCGACTCGTTGGGGAACATAACCATTCCCCTTAACGGCACGGCAGGAACAAGTAAAATATCGGTTCTTTTCTCAATAATATCGCTCAATTTTTTGTCTCCTAAAAAAATAATTGATTTATTATACTATAAATACGTTTCAATATCAAGAAAAAATTCGGACAGCGCATTTTATTTCAAAATGGAGGAAACAAGCATATAAACCGCGCATAAAAGCAGGGTGAAATTCCCGTTCTTTATAAAAAGAAAAATGCCGAAAGCAGTAATCGGCAAAATCGTCAAAACGGAGACTTTTTTGAGTATTCTTTCGCTTTTTTCCAAATCATACCTGTTTTTCAAAACACATTCGAGCACTCTGCCGCCGTCAAAGGAAAAAACGGGAAGAGAATTGAAAGCGCCGAGGATAAGATTTACAGCGGAGATTTTTATAAAAAAAGGCTTTTTAAAAAGAATATTCAGAATAAGGAAAATAAAAAACAGCGTTAAATTCACTGCCACGCCTGCAAGGCAGACTGCCGTTTCCTTTTTAAAGCTTAAGGTCATTTCGCCCTGCCTTACTATTTTCATTCCGTAGAACGAAAGCGTAACGCTTTTTATTTCGCTCCCGAAATAAAGCAGAACCGCAAGATGTCCGCATTCGTGAAGCGCGCTCGAAAGAAGCGCAATTAAAACAGTTGAGTCGACCGAAAAGGTCATTAAAAGCGCTATGCAAGCAAAGAAAAGCGGACTGATTTCAAGTAAAAAATATTTAGTCTGCTTCTTCATTGAGCAGGTATTCCGGGTTACAGTGAACGCCGTTTATGATTACCTCAAAATGAAGGTGGGGACCGGTTGACCAGCCGGTTGAACCGACGAGAGCAATGGTCTGACCCTGTCTTACATTGTCGTCAATTTCACACAGCACCTCTTTACAGTGATAGTATGCGGTGACGGTATTGTCGGAATGCTCAAGAATAACATAATTTCCCCTTATGTCCGTATACCCCGTTTCGGTTACTATGCCGCTGTACGCCGCTTTTATCGGCGTTCCCTCATCGGCAGCCATATCAAGTCCTGTGTGAAAGCCGTACTTGCCAGAAATCGGGTTATCCCTGTAGCCGAATTCACACGAAACTGTATAGCTTTCAAGCGGAGGAAGGATACTTTGACTTACAAAAACGGGCGAAAAGGTTGTGTTCCCCTGCGCCTTTAACAAATCCTCTCCTCCCGTTGCGGCTTGAGTTGTTTTTTCCTCGGTTTGTTCTTCGGTTTCAGGCTCTGCGGTAACCTCCTGCGCCTCATTTTCACCCATAGCCGAAGCAGCTACGCTTTTAAACGCGGAAGCCATCTCTTCAAAGGTGATGTCCCGTTTCATAAGAGAGTTAAACTTCGTTTTGAAATATTCAAACGAATCGGGGCTCGCGCTTCTCATAAAAAAGAGAGCGGCAAGGATTACCGCGCCGACAATAAACTGCGCAGTGACTGTTTTAAAAAGAAACTCGTTTCTTCCCGTCTGCCTTTTTTCGCCCTTTAAGTTCTCGCGTCTGCTTTCACGCTCCTCAAACGAAAGCGCCTGTCTTGTGTTCATTTCGTTTTCATTCATTTTTATCACCAGTAAATACTATGGTGAAAAAAGGACAAATATGAAAAGGCGCCGCCAATTCCATAGCAGCGCCCAAAATGTTATTAAATATTATTTTATGCGTTCTGGATTTCTTCAGCAAAAAACCTGAACACTACGTTTTCCGTAAAGTATCGACAGAGCCATGTATCCCTTTCGTTATACTCGTTTCCTTCCGCAGCTGTACCCGACGCCTTTTTTGCCAAAAGCTCGGGAGGCGCGGAGACGGTATAAATATTTTTAAGAGTATCCTTCGTTCTGACAGGTCTTCCGTCAGAGCCAAGCGTACCGTCAAATTCATAAACCAGGTTGCCGTTTGAATTTCCGCTCGAAACATAGTAAGCGACAAGATTCGAAGCGTTTACTCCGTATTTTGCAACAACAGCAGAAACGAAAGCGTTTTGAGGGTCGGAGCTGAAAACCATTTTATCGTTGGAATTAGTTGAGGTTGTCGTAGCAGGTTCGGTCGAATATTCCTGTGTTACGACAGTCGGTTGAGTGGTTGACTCATCAGTAACAACGCTTGACGGTTGTGAAGCGATATCCGTACTTTGAGTCGTTTCGGAAACAGAAACAACTGGCTGGGTAACTGAAAGAGTCGGTCCTCCTCGGTTAGAAGCTGAACAGGAGGAAAAAAGAAGAGCACATAAACAAACAATAATGAAGCAGGAAATAAATCTTTTCATAGCTTTCTCCGGAAAAACAAAAAGGCGGTGAAAACACCGCCCTTTTGCGATTTCACAAATTACTCAGCGTCTCCGCCGTCTGCAGGCTGCTCTTCATCCTTGTTGAGCAAACCCATGATCATCTTAATGATATCGCCGATTACCGGAATACCACCGAGAACATCAGTGATTGTCTTGATAATGTCACCCATAATGTGCACCTCTTTTTTAAAATCTGAATTCAAATTTGGTTTTCACCATACTCATAATAGCACATCTTTCGTGAAATGTAAATCAAATATTTATATTTTTATGCACAAATTTTAAGTGCTGAAATTGTATAATTTTAACAATTATTTTTTCTGCGGTCCGTTATAGCCCTTTTCCTCCTGGAATGCGGCTATCTTATCAATAACGCCGAGAATTACGTCAAAGCCTGTGCCGACGGTGTCAACGTCAAAACGGTCGGGCATATCGTGCCAGGTGTGATAGTAGTATGTAAGCATCGGATTCTGCGCCGCAAACGTAACGGACTTGATACCGGCTCTTGTCATGGGAGTCGAGTCACATCCGCCTACGGGGTTATGGATGCAGTGGTTCTTACTCTTACTGGGTATTTCAAGCTCATTGAAGGTTTCCTTGAACATTTTTTCAAGGTCAGTGTCAAAGCGGCAGCCCTGCCAGTCGTCCTTGATAACAACCTCAAAATAATCCTTATCGGCAACGGAGTCGATATTTATGTTCCACGCATTTTCCGTAAGGTCATCGTTCTTATGCTCTTTTGCAAAAGCCATTGAGCCGCGAAGTCCGGATTCCTCGGAGCCAACGTTCAAATCAACGATACGGCAGTTTTTGGGCATTTTATCGGGGTTCTCTTTGAAATACTTAATAACCTCGTAGCTTAAAGCAATACCCGAAGCGTTATCCATTGCGCCGCGCGAACCGTTCTGTTCATTCTTGTCGCCCCACATAGCAACAAAGGCGCTGCCTATAGCGGTTATAATGGGAAGTACAAGAAGTACGGCATTAAATACTCTGAATGAATCTCTTGAAAGCACGGAGCTGCCCCAGCTATACATATTTTGCGCCCAGGCGTGGTCAAACTGAAGACCTATCATTGTCTGCTGATACTTATCAAGAGCCGTCGGAATCATAACCGAGCCGTAAATAACAGCCATAGCAACGCAAATGCCGACTACCAGGAATACGCATACCGCGCCGAAGCCAACCTTACCGTAGGTCTTGATAACGCCCTTAATAGGCTTATCCTTATCCCAGTAAGCGTTCTCGGAATGCTTCCAGCACCAGGAGGTGTCGGTATGTCCGGAAAGGATTATTGTGTAATCGTATTTGCCGTCCTCGGGAAGAAGCTCGCCGTATGTATTGGTTGAAATCTCTCTGTGGAAGAACATATCAAGCCATGTGCTGTAAAGAAATACGCACGAAACAAGCCAGATTACAAAAATAATGCCGACAAACGCCATAAGGAACCAGAGATATTCATTATTAAGCGCAAAGTAAATCATTATGCTTAAAATGATACCTACCCAGCCTGCATAGGGAAGTCCGCCGATACCCGAACGGGGTGAAACAAAGAATTCCTCCTGCTTGGGAGTGATTCCTATTTCACGAAGCTTATCTGCCATATAATCGTGGAATTTACGCTCGTTCTTTGAACCGGGAAGACGCGAGCCGATTTTGAGCGCTGCGTGCTCAATTATGTCAAACGCTTCCCTTGCGTATTTTCTGTTTTCTTCTTTCATTGCCATTCCTCCAATGCTTTGTTATAAAAATATTTTATTTGATTTTAAGTAAAAAATCAACATTTTTATTATTTATTCAACGGTAAGTACGGAAAGTATATTCGAATAAAGCTTTACCGGGTCGTTTAAAAAATTCTGCTTAAGCAGTTCAACCTGCATTGAATCAGCCGCAAAAACGGTAAGCTTCATAAGCTCGTCCTCCCCGTCCGCAAGCGTAAAGGTCACGTTATATCCCTTTTCGGTTTTTTCAACGTCGATTTTATTTTCCTGCTGTCTGCGCGCAAGCGTCATAAGGCGAATTGCGGAATTTATCGCCTTTTCACGGACTGTTCTGGGCAAATTGGTTTCAAGTATTTCCGCGGCGTCCTTACCCTTCTCGGTGATATAAAGCACCTCGTCCTCCTCGGTATACTCAACCGTGATATTGCCGTATTTTACAAGCTCCGAAAGCGCGCCGTTGACCTCAAAATAATTTGCAAGTCCGCTTTCCTGCATAGTTTCGTTGAGAATGGTCTTTGTAAGACCGTCAACGCTTTTAACAAGATAGCACACAAGAAGCTTAATATCCTCTCTCGTCCTTAATCCGCCGAGTTCAATTCCGGCGTCAAATGCGTCAAATTCCATATTCCTTAACTCCTCACTTTATATTCAAGAGTTTCAACCTCTTTACCGTTTTCAATATAAACCCTCGGCACTCTGTCGTTAATGTCACAGATTATTTCGTAATTAAAGCCGCCGCTGACACAGGCAATATCGTCAACCGTTATCTCGTTTTTTCCGTCAGAGCCGATTAAAATAACCTCGTCCCCTCTTTTAACGGGAATATCGGTCACGTCTATCATAAACTGATCCATACAAATTCTTCCGATTATATTTGCTTTACAGCCGTTTACTATAACGCAGCCCTTATTTGAAAGCGCCCTCGGATAGCCGTCACCGTAGCCCACGGGGACGGTTGCAATAACGGTTCTTTTTTTAGTTACATAGGTTGAACCGTAGCTGACGCAAAAGCCGCTTTCAACCGTTTTAACAAAGGAAATATGACTTTTCAGCTGCATAATCGGTTTTATTTCAAGCTTCCTTTTGTCAACCTCATCCGATGGATAAATACCGTAAGCAATAATTCCGCTGCGAACAAGACCCGTTTTATACTCGGGGAAATTCATAATTCCCGCGCTGTTTCTTATATGCTTAAGCGGAATATCGACCCCGTTCTCCTTTAAACGGTTACAGAACGAGTCAAAAGTCCTTATCTGCTCCTTGGCAAAGGAAAGGTCCTTTTCGTCGGCAGAAGCAAGGTGGCTGTAAATCCCCTCAAGCGAGATATTTTCAAGCTCGCTTATTTTTTTAATCTGTTCAAGGCTTTTTTCAGAGGGAATAAAGCCGATTCTTCCCATACCCGTATCAAGCTTAATATGTACTCTTGCCTTTTTGCCTGTCCGCTTCGCTTCGTTATTTAACTGCTGCGCGGTTTCGGTATCAAAGACGGTGTTTATAATCGAGTTTTCAATTATTTCGCCGAAATTTTCGGGAAAAACATAAGACAGAATGAGAATATCGCCGTCAATGCCGTTTTTCTTAAGCGAAAGCGCCTCAGTGGCAGTTGCAACGCCGAAATACCTTATTCCGACGGACGAATACGCCTTTGCAAGACGTAAAGCGCCGTGGCCGTATCCGTCAGCCTTGACGACAGCCATTACATCCGTCCCCTCGCCTGCCAAAGACATTATGTTTTTCATATTCTGTTTTGCAGTGTCGAGATTTATCTCGGCATATACTCTTGAAGGTAACATCTTTTCACCCGTTTTGTTTTAATTTACATACAAATGACAGCCAGCCTTCGCTCTCATTTCTTTCAATTATTTCAAAGCCGTTTTCCCTGAACGCCTTTTTGACCTCGTCCTCACGGGGAAGAATGATTCCCGACGTGATAAAGACGGAGTTTTCATTCATAAACTTGCCTACGTCCTTTGAAAAAAGAATGATAATATCAGCAACAATGTTTGCAACGACTATATCGAATTTTCCCGTAACGTCATCGGCAAGGTTGCCCTTTATGTAGGTAAGCTCAGGCTCTTTAAAGCCGTTGACAAGTCCGTTTTCCTTTGCGGTTTTGACTGCCAAAGAGTCAATGTCCACTCCTACTGCCCTGTCGGCTCCGAGAAGAAGAGACGCGACTGAAAGAATTCCGCTTCCGCAACCCGTGTCAAGCACCGAACAGCCTTTTTTTACATAGCGCTCCAACGTTTCAAGACAAAGACGCGTTGTGGCGTGGTTGCCCGTACCGAAAGCAAGACCGGGTTCGATACTGAGCACAGCCCTGTCTTCAGGCTCGTATTCATCTATCCATAAGGGGCGGATAAGCAGCTTCTGACCGATTTTCATCGGCTTGAAATACTCCTTCCAGTTGTTTTCCCAGTCCTCATTTTTACAGACGCTTTTATCAATTTTATGCCCTATCCCCTCTGCGGTATACCTTTCCTCAAGGAAAAGAATTGCCTCGGTCGGATTTTCGGTAAGGGGCATATAAACGTGGATAAAGCCTACGGACTTATCCTTTTTAAGAAGCTCTTCGTCAATAAGATTTATATGCGCAATTTCGACTGCGTCGGTTTCAAGATTACGGTAATCCTCAATATAAATTCCGTAAGGAACTACCATATTGGCAATATCCGAAGCCTTTTCAATATCGGACGCGTCAATTTCAATTTTTATTTCAGTCCAGTCCATAATTCATCCTTCAGTCAAGCTTTGTTTTTTCGGAAAAATCCTCATATTCATGACGGTAAAAGCGCCTGTCGTCAAGCGCCCACTGACGGGAGGAAAAATCGCCCGGCGCAAGAGGAGAAACAGCGGAAACTATTTCAAAAACGGTTGCGTCCATAAGGTCGATTTGCGAAAGCAACTCGGCTTCGAGCGTCCTGGGTCTTACGGCGGCGCCGTATTCGGGAATACCGTGGTGAGAAATGAGCATGTGCTCAACGAGAACGGATTTTTCCTTCGGGATACTCAAGAACTCGGCTGCCTTTTCAATTTTCATAGCGCCCATAACAAGGTGACCTAACAGCTCGCCCTCAACCGTATATCCGCTTGCTATACCCGTTTCGGAGACGTTAAACTCCTCAAGCTTTGCAATATCGTGAAGAATCGCTCCGCACAAAAGCAAATCACGGTTTACAAACGGGTAAACCTCGCACACCCTCTGGGCAATTCGAACAAGGGAGAGCGTGTGCATTAAAAGTCCGCCGCGGAAAGCGTGGTGAAGCTTAAACGCAGCCGGGAAAAACAGAAGGTCTTTTTCGTTTTCGTCAATTATGTATTCCGTAAGCTTTTTAAGATCCGCGTCCTTAAAGGAGGAAACGGTTTTCCGAATTTCCGAAAGCATAAACTCGCCCGTATATTCAGCGGACGGAACATAGTCGGAAATATCCACTCCGTCAGCGTCGACGGCCTTTCTTATCCTTTCAATACGAAGCTGGTCGTTGCCGTTAAACTGGGTTATCTGTCCGCGAACCTTTACAAGCGAATTTATTTCAAAAAGCTCATTTCCTTCCTTATAATCCCAGAGCTTTGCGTTAATTGTGCCTTCCTTGTCAGAAAGCATTAAATCAAGATAGACCGCTCCCCTTTGAGTTGTCTTTTTGTCGCAGCTTTTTACAACCGCAAAACCCTCGACCAAATCGTTTACTCCGATTCTTTTAAAATTCATTATGCGTTCACCTGCATTTCCTGTTTAGTGGGCTTTTGTTTAACTGCCCATGCAATATTTTCAGCGTGGTCTCCCACACGTTCAAAGTCAATGAGCGTATTGACAAAGAGCATTCCTGCCCTCATTTCACATTCGCCGTTGTTAAGGCGCTCAATATGGGACATCTGGTAAGCGTCCTTGAGAGCGTCGGTTTCATCCTCAAGCTGGGTGATATATTTTGCTTTGTCAAATGAAAGCTCCTGCGCTTCAAAAGTTGCAATTGCTTCGTCAAGAAGCTTTAACACCGTTTCAAGCATATGCTTCATTTCGCTCTTTGCCGTATCGGTTAAAATAAGCTTTTCCTCGTTTTCGTTCAAAGCCGCCTCAGCGATATTCTGGGCGTGGTCGCCTATACGCTCAATATCGTTTACAACGTGGAAAAGACGACCGATATATTTTGCGTCCTCGCGGCTTATTTCAAGAGCGTTGATTTTTACAAGGTAATGAGTGATTTTATGGTTAAGGAAATTGATAAGCTCCTCCGTCTGCATTACCTCGTCAAAGCTCTTTATATCGTTTTTAAGCAGCATATTTGCCGCAACCGAAAGATTATTTCTTGCGAGAGAAGCCATACGAAGCGTTTCTCTGCCTGCCTGAAGAACGGCAATAGGCGGAGTGGTGAGAATATGGTCGTCAAGATATTCAAGCGTAAGCGTGTTTTCGCTTCCGTCCTTGTCGGGAATAATCTTTTTTGAAAGCTTGACAAGCCAATTTGAAAACGGAAGCAGAACGACCGTATTGATAACCTTAAAGAGAATGTGCATAATTGCTATTTGCACAACTTTGTTATCCGTTATCTTTTCTATCCAGCTGATATACGGCGTAAAGCAGGTAATAAGAATAAACATTGCCGCGCCGAAGCAGTTGAATAAAAGGTGAATAATCGCCGCGCGCTTCGAATTCGTTTTAGTGCCTATGGAGGAAATTAGAGTCGGCACACACGAACCGATTTCCTGACCGTAAAGGACAAAAGCCGAAAACTGAATAGGTACAATTCCCTGAATTGCCATTGACTGCAAGACACCGATGGACGCGGAGGACGACTGCAAAATCGCAGTAATTACAAAGCCTATGATAATGCCGTAAAGCGGATTTGTTGCCTTTGTAAGAAAACCCTGAAACGCAGGGTCGTCCTTAAGCGGAGCCATTGAGGAAGACATGGTATGAATTCCGAGGAACAGCAGTCCGAAGCCAGTTATAATCTGACCGACAAATTTAACGGTTTTCTTTTTTGAGAACGTCAGAAGCGCAACGCCGAGGAAAATGAATATCGGTGCAAAGTCACTTAAATTAAGTGAAATGAGCACACTCGTCATCGTTGTACCGATATTTGCGCCCATTATTACGCCGACAGCCTGCGAAAGCTGCATAAGTCCGGTGTTTACAAAACCGACTACCATAACGGTAGTTGCCGCCGAAGACTGAATCAAAGCGGTAATTGTTGCGCCGACAAGGACGGCGACAATTTTATTGCTTGTTATTTTTTCAAGCATTTTTTTCAGCCTGTTTCCTGCCGCAAGCTCAAGTCCCTCGCCCATTATTTTTATGCCGTAAAGGAACATTCCGATTCCGCCGGCGAGGGTGATGTAATTAAGATAGGTCATTACTTATCTTTTTCCCTTTCCTTTTTTCTTTTCATTTCGTTTAAAGTCTTTTCCGTCCTCGCCCATTGAATAGATGTTTCCGAGCCACCAGCCAAAGGGAGGATTTTTCGGACGGTAATAATTTATTTTTCTTCCGTCAAGCATAAGTCGGTAAAACTTAAGCCTGCGTTTAAAATCGTAATAGTTGCGCTTTTCAAGCGCCGTCCAACCGACCTCTGCGAGAGCCGAAATTCGAGGATAAATACCGCATTCAAGCGCGCTGTCGGTGGAAATATATTCCGTCCACAGCGCCCCCTCGATACCGCTGACCTTCAATTTTTCACTGTCAAGCTTGAGCGCCTTTTCGTTAAAGGAGTAAACCCGACTTATGGGAAGCGCAGTATGCCTGTAATCGAAATAAAAATGATTTGTAAGTGAAACCACGGTCTCCCTCGGAGAGGACTGATTTATTATCTTAACTCTGTCCGCAGAACGCCAGAGCTGACAAATAACGCTTTTGTCAACCTCGTTTTCAACGCAGTCGCTCCACGCAACAGTTTTCTTTCCCCTTTGAGAAAGCATTTGCGAAACCCGGTTTATAAAATAAACCTGAAGCTGCTTTTCATCCGCTATACCCTGTTCCTTCATAAAGTACTGTATCTGCTCATTTTCCTTCCACTGACCGTAAACAGCCTCGTCGCTGCCGATATGAAAGCGGTCAGAGGGAAACAGCGGACAGATTTCATCAAAAAGAGATGAAAGAAAATCGTATGTGCTTTCCTTTGCAGGGTTAAGAAGATTAGGCTTAACTCCGCTCGTTACCGGAAGCGTAACCTTTTCTTCGACGCAACCGAGATAAGGATAAGAAGAAACAAACTCGCTTGAATGCCCGGGAATATCTATTTCCGGAATAACCGAAATGTGAAGACCTTTTGCGTATTCGACAACGTCTTCAATTTCTTCAAAGGTGTAATAAAAAGGTCCGTATTTTTCATTTTCATCGGGAGCGTTTATATGTTTAAGTGAATTTCTGTCCCGAACAGAGCCGATTTCATTGAGAAGCGGAAAAGCCTTGCTTTCAATTCTGTATCCGTGGTCGTCGCAAAGATGCCAGTGAAAAATGTTCATCTTAAGCATTGCCATATTGTCAAGCAGCCTTTTTACAGTTTCAACACCGAAAAAATGACGACTGACGTCAAGGAGCAGTCCGCGATGAGGGTACTTCGGCTTATCTTCAATAAAAAAGCCGTTCACCCTTGCAATTCCGCCTTTTTTTGGCGACTGGAGCAAAATCCATTTAAGCGTAACTGCGCCGTAAAACGCACCGGTTTCGGTAGACGCTTTTATGTAAACATCGCCGTTTTCCGTATAAAGGGCATACCCTTCCGCGGCAATGCCGTTGACCTTTTTTATCCTTATGGCATTTGAGGACTCATCGGGGTTGGTTTTAAGGTAAGTTGTCAGATACTTTCCGACTGAAACAAACTCCTCAGAGCAAAGCACGGAGGTTTTTGTTGAAATTTCAACTGTTGTTTCCCTTGCGTCATATCTGACGGGTTTGGGAATAACGGAATATTTGAGCATAGCCATATACCCCCAATTTAAAATATACCAATTTGTATTATAACAAATAATAAACGATTTGTTAAGTGTTATTTTGCTTTTGAGCAGATTTTTTCAATAAGCTCGCAGATTTTAAAACGCACCTCAATTTCGGGGTTGGATTTTGTAAGCCTTATCTCTTTTTCATCAAGCACGTCCGACAAATCCTTTTCCCCCTTCGCCGCAGGCAGACACAGCGGCGGAAACATTACGCACCACCAGTTATGTCCCTTTCCGCTCCCGATTACTATCTTCACCGCCGTATAGTCCCCTGCCGGAAGCGTTACGTCGTTTTCGTATGTTCTTACGGGGAAAAACGAGCGTCCGATTTCAACCGAGACGGGATAGGAAAAGCCGTTTTCCCTTATGACTGTTTCGGCTGTATTTTTAATTTTTTGAGCAGCTGCCGAGCATTTTTCAACCGCTTCTTCCATATTTTCAGCGCCCGAAAACGCCTCTTTGCCCGTTTTGAGCACCTCATCACGAACCTTTAATTTAAGGCTCTGGTCAATTTCGGAGTCGGAGTTTGCCCTTATATGAAGCCGAAGCACATTAGAACGTATTTGCTCGCTTGAAGAAATAAATGAAGCAAGACTTAAGTACAAAGAAAAAATAAGCGCGACAAAAAGAGAGGAAGCTATAATCCTGAAATTTTTACTATACATAAAAAACCGTCCTTTCACTTAAAGTTTGGACGGTTTTTAAAAATGTTATTCAATTTCTATTTTAAAGCAGACGGGTTTATCCGATTTAAAGGATTCTTTCTTTTTAATCACCATTTCGTTTTCATTTCTTTCAAATTCTACTTTTTCGCCGGTCGAAAGAAGGGTGATTTCTTTAACAAGGCAGTCGTGAGGAACAGTCTTTTTAAAGGTCTTGATTTTTACATCCTCGCCGTCGGGACGCATCTGGAAAGCGTAGACAAAGCCGTTTTTATAAGTGAAGCGAAAATCCTTTTCGGTGTATTTCTTTTCGTCGCCGTCCTGGAAAAAGCCCTCCTTGTTATTCACCTTGCCCTCGCCGAACTGACGGAAGAATACGGTGTCGTAAATGCCCTCGCCGTTTTTATCCATCCATTCACCTATTTCCTTTAATACCGCGGTTTCCTCATCGGTAAACGTACCGTCGGGTTTTGGTCCGATATTAAGAAGAAGCATTCCGTTTTTACTTACGATATCGACAAGGTCGCATATAATCTGGCGTGAGGATTTGTATTCGTTATCCTTTCTGTAGCCCCAGGAGCATTTGCCTATAGCGGTATCCGTCTGCCACGGAATGGGAGAAATACCCGTAAGCGCTCCCCTTTCAACGTCAAAGGTTGCAACCGTCGGAGCAAACGCCTGGTGCTTATAGTTTATGGTAACCTCTTTTCCCCATTCATCTGCTCTGTTGTAATAATAAGCGGCAATTTTTTTAAGATACGGCTTAAAGGAATGGTTATGAATCCACCAGTCAAAATAAAGGCTTGACGGTTGATATCGGTCAATAAGCTCGCAGGTGCGAACCATCCAGTCCTCGAGCCATTCCTTTGTTGCGCCTTCGCCGTAGGTGTCTTCAGTCGTATTTGTCATATTCTTCGGTTTAAAGCTTTCGTTATAAACCGCAGGTCCGTAAAAGTCGGCATACCTTTCGTCATTAACGTCCGAGTCAAACTCCCTGCCGGGGTTCATAAAGAAATAGTGCTCGGCGCGGTGGGTCGAAGCGCAGAATTCAAGTCCTTTCTTCTCACATGCAGCCTTTATTTCGCCTGCAATATCACAGCAGGGACCCATTTCGGCGGCATTCCACTTATTAAAATCTGTTTTATACATTGCAAAGCCGTCGTGATGCTCGCAAACGGGCATTACAAATCTTGCGCCTGCGTTTTTAAAGGTTTCAACCCATCTGTCGGCGTCAAAGTTTTCACCCTTAAACATAGGAATAAGATCCTTGTATCCAAAGGTCTTCTGGTCGCCGTAGGTCTTTCTGTGATATTCAAACTCACGCACATTTTTGTCATACATTGAGCGAGAATACCACTCCGAGCCGAAGCCGGGAACGCTGTAAACGCCCCAGTGAATAAAAATGCCGAATTTTCCCCTGTAGTACCAGTCGGGTGTTTTGTGATTTGAAAGCGACTGCCAGTTATCCTTGTATTTTCCGTTTTCGATAACAAGGTCAATTTGCTTTAAATAATCCTGAACGGTCATATTCGCACCTCTTAATCAACTATATTATTCATCCACACGCCCTTTCTGACAAGGACTGTGCCGATAACGCATTTAATGAGATTTGCAAGTTCGACAAAAACAAAAATCCATATTATGTAAAGGTTTGTAAAGCGGCTGAGCACGAACGCGAGAGGCACGCTCACAACCCACATAAACGCGCTGTCAAACAGAAAGGTTACAATTGTTCTTCCGCCCGAACGAAGCGTAAAATACGTTGTATGCATAAGCGCTATCATAGGCGCTATGAACGCCTGAACCGTAAGGAATTGCGCGGCAATTGTCTTCGCCTGCTCAGTTGTATTGTAAATAAGCGGAAACAGATGTGATGTGGAAAGAATAAGAATTCCCGAAACGGTTGCAATAAAAACGGAAAAAGCAATAATTTTATTGTCCTCATCCTTTGCCTGTTCAAAGCGTTTTGCGCCAAGGTGCTGACCGACAATAATCGCTATCGCGTCACCCATCGCAAAAAATACAACATTAAAAACGTTGCTGACAGTGCCCGAAATATTGTAAGCCGCAACTACATTGAGTCCCCTTAAGGAGTAGCACTGGGCAAGCATTGCCATTCCTGCGGACCAGAGAGCCTCGTTTACAAGAAGCGGCGCGCCCTTTATAAAATATCTTTTTACAAGGGAGAGCGGCACACGCATTGTTTTATAAACTCCCTTAAGATAACGGCATTTGCCGCCCGTATGCTTATGCGCCCAAACTACAACAACAGTCATTTCAACAAAACGCGAAAGTACGGTTGCAATTGCCGCTCCGTTTACACCCATAACCGGGAAACCGAGCTTACCGTAAATAAGAATATAATTGAAAACAAGGTTGACGCAGACCGCAACGAGTCCTGCGCGCATAGGCACAACCGTTTCGCCGCATTCACGAAGCGTATTTGCATACGCCTGAACCGCGGTAAACGCAGGAAGACCTATTAGCATTATTTTTAAATATCCGCTGCCGTAATTAAGCGCTGCGGCAAGGTCGCCGCTGTCCTCGGAGCCTTTCAAATAAAGGGAAATAAGGCTGTCGCCGAAAAACACGAATACAAAAACGGCAATTGAAAGCAGTATCAGTCCCATCCAGATTTTATAACGGAAGGTGTGCCTGATACCCTCTTCATCCTCGCTTCCGTAATACTGGGCGGTAAAAATACCTGCGCCTGCAAATCCGCCGAAAATGCAAAGATAAAATACAAAAATCAGCTGATTTACAATTGCAACCGAGCTCATCTGCTCGGTTCCGACACGTCCGACCATAATGTTATCAAGAAGCGAAACAAAATTTGTAATTCCGCTTTGAATCATTATCGGCACTGCAACCTTGAGCACCCTTTTATAAAACGCCCTGTCACCTATAAACTTTTTTCTTAAACCGACTTTTTCCATAGACCTTTTCCGTAATAACTTTTATACCATTTAATAATATACGAAAAGAAAGAAAAAGGCAACAAAAAAATCCCCCTTTTTTTCAAGGGGGATTCCTTTGTGTGATTCCGCCGTAAAGGCAGATGCTTAAAAGGTTTATTTATAGTACTCCATATCCTGTCCGAGAGCTTTTGCGCCCGTCATCTGGAGTTCCACCTTCGCCATATCGAAGCCGTCAATAACCGAGTCGCCGTTTACGTCGCCGGCAATTCTGAAAAGTCTGCCTTCAATTGCCTGACCGAAGAGAGTCTCGTCAAACATAGCGTCGTAGTCGGTGGAGTTAATAAGTCCGTCGCCGTTTACGTCGCCGTAAAGAATAACCGTTGCCTGCTCGTAAACTACAGTAGGATCGGCAATTGAAACGCACTTGATTACACATCCCGTACCGATATAATCAGCGTCGGTAAGCTGCGTTTCGCCTCTGAAAGCAATAATCTGTCTGCCGTCGTTTTCAAGAAGCGACTTGACATTTGCAAGTGACGTATCGCTTGCATCAAGACCTACAAGGTAGTAATACTCCGTATCCGTCCTGTCAACTATAAGCGAGCTGCCTGTTTCGGGAATAATCTGCTGAATTTCTTCAAGTGAGTTGATAGCGTCTATAATAGCCTGCGTTGCTTCGGCAATTTCTTCAACTGTCGCATCGGGATCGTTATCAACTGCCTGACCTGCTGTAATAGCGTCCTCGAGTGCCTGAATACTTTCTGGTGTCATACCTGTAGTATCGGTATTTTCACCCTCTGTAATCTTTTCTTCAAGCTCTGTCTTATCGGGAGTTAAGCCGTTGATAGCATCTTCAATTGCCGCAATTGCATCGTTGATTTCTTCAACAGTTGCATCCGGGTCGTTGTCAACCGCTTCAGCCGCTGTGATAGCGTCTTCAAGCGCCTGAATGCTTTCGGGTGTCATACCTGTTGTATCGGTATTCTCGCCCTCTGTAATCTTTTCTTCAAGCTCTGTCTTGTCAGGAGTTAAGCCGTTGATGGCATCTTCAATTGCCGCAATTGCATCGTTGATTTCTTCAACAGTAGCATCCGGGTCATTGTCAACCGCTTCAGCCGCTGTGATAGCGTCCTCGAGTGCCTGAATGCTTTCGGGTGTCATACCTGTTGTATCGGTATTCTCGCCCTCTGTTATCTTTTCTTCAAGCTCTGTCTTGTCAGGTGTCAAGCCGTTGATAGCATCTTCAATTGCCGCAATTGCATCGTTGATTTCTTCAACAGTTGCATCCGGGTCGTTGTCAACCGCTTCAGCCGCTGTGATAGCGTCTTCAAGCGCCTGAATGCTTTCGGGTGTCATACCTGTTGTATCGGTATTTTCGCCCTCTGTAATTTTATCTTCAAGAGCTGTCTTGTCGGGAGTAAGACCCTCAAGAGCATCGTTGATAGCGTCAATAGCGTCCTGAATAATCTGATCGGCAGTGCCGTCTCCGATATCGTAAGGAGGATTATTTATAATTTCCTCTGCCGCCGCAATTGCATCTTCAAGCGCCTGAACGCTTTCGGGAGTGTATGCGTCGGGGTTGGCGCTGATTACATCGTTTGCGTTGTCGACTGCTTCCTCGAGAGCGGTTGTGTCAGCCTGAGGATTCTGGTGAGTCTTATATGAAAGTCCCTCAATTGCATATTCAAGCTCTTCTGTTGCGGCGTCTATCATAGGCTGGTTTACATTGTTGTCGTCAATGTAAAGTCCGCGCTGAACATTGGTTGCCGCCTGGTATGCCGTCAAGAAGTCATTCCAAGCTTCATCTATATAGTGATGGTCGGCGTTATTTCCTGCAATATCATAAGTCTCTGCAAGAGCAATAGCCGCGTCGAGAGCAGTATAATCGCACGGGAAATCAGTTCCCTGGATATAACCGTTAAGCTGTGAAACAAGAGCGTCGATATCAGTCTGGGGATAATATTCGGTTCCGTCAAATCTGTAATTTTCGTCAATGCTGTTTACAAGAGCTACAAGTTCAGCCTGTCTTTCGGGTGAAAGCGGAGAATTGCTGTCGTTGGCAACGGAACGTGCCTTTGCATAGACCTTGATTATTTCACGAAGGTCGGTAACATTGATATTAAACGTAACAGTTTCCGTATAGGTCGAATTGCTTGAGGAGGAGTTTCCGGATTTAAACTTAATTGTCCAGTCAAATGTATAGTGCTTTTCGCCCTGCGCCGGGAAGGTGTAAATGTATCTCCACCTTACCTCGGAATTTGCCATCTGTTCCTCAAAGGTTGCGCCGGTAACGCCGGGAAGGTTTCCGTCCGTGCTGTCAGCCGGCTTATCGCCTGCGTTTCCGGTTTCACAGTAGTAAACTATATCGTCATTCGTAAGGTTATTATCGGTGATAAACGCAGTACTTGAATCTGCAAATACAACCTGTGTAACGCGTGCAAATTTTGAAGGATCGTTCTTAACCGCGGATACAGCAGCATTGAAGGAGAATTCCTGGTCATCCTTCGTCTGAACGAAGTTAAAATTATTGCTCTCAACCCACAGCGTTACGCCGTTAGCACCTCTGCCGTCGGAATAATTTGCGTCAGCAGCGTGATCGTATCTGCCGTACTGTTCAACGGGACCTGCACCGCGAGTATCAACTATAAAGTAAGCGTAAACGGAAAAGCTTGATGTAACGGGAGTGCCGGGAGCAATTTTATTTCCCGAAGCATCTCTCCAACCGCCGAAGGTTGCGTTTTCCTTTGTCGGGTCTTCAACAAAATGGTCCGTTACGTCGTGGAAATTGAAGCCGCCGTCTGCAGCAAAGGAGCTTGTTGCATAGAGAACGCCGTCAACATAGTAGCTGATAACCTCAAAATCGTTTCTTATAACCGCGTCAACTGCCGCCTGAAGCTCTGCAGCCTTTGCATTAAGCATTGAGTTGTTTTCAGCGGTATCCTCAAGGTGACGGTCAATTGCCCTTGCCTCGGCAAGAACTGCCGCCATTGCGTTATAAGTCGTCTCGTCATAAATCTTTCCGCCGAGTGACTGAGTATTTTCGCCGAGAGCCTCTGCGTTTGCGATAGCCGCGTCAAGAGCGGTATAGTCTGCGCATAGTCTCTGGGTAACGGCGCTGACAAGAGAGTCAACGGTTTCCTGTGAATAATAAGTCGCGCCGGTAAGGTCATAGCCGTCAATTATATCCGAAATATTCTTTCCTCTTTCGTTTGCAAGCGCAACAAGGGAGATAAGCTCACGAAGGTCAATAACCTGAATGGTGAAAGTCGGGTTTTCGCCTGCCGAAGAAAGAGCCGTTATTACCGTGCTGCTGTTTTTAAAAACAACCGTCCACTGCGGATGATATACAGCGCTTCCGTTTGCGGTAAAGGTGGAGGTATAAGTCCATCCGGTCATAAGTCCGCCGAAGCCGTCGCGCTTCATATCGTCGCCGTTGGGCGAGTCGTCTCCGCCGTCATTTGCGACAGAGCCCGTCGTAAGAGCCCATGAACCTGAATTAAATACGGCAGTATAAGCGTCATCGGCAAGATCTGTGGTGACGGTCTGAATTACAATTGAGTTATTCCAGCTCTTCTTTTTTGCATAAAAGACTGTCGAATAAGTCATTTCCTGATTATCCTCGGTCTGCATAAAATAGAATTCAGTACCGTCAACAGCCATGCTGACGTTATTCTGTCCTTCGGTTGAGAAAGACGTGCGAGATGCATTAAGTACGGACGTAAGATAGTACCATACTCCGTCCTGATTTGCAGGTGAAGTTGCAGCAACGGATGTAAATGCCATTACGGGGAACATTGTAAGAACCATTATTGCGGAAATAACAACGCTGATGATTCTTTTTGTCATTGTTTTACGATTCATCCTTATCCTCCTGAATATATGTTTTTACGCTCGCGCGTGGGTATTAGCTAAATTGCATTATATAAATATATTATTATAAAGTCAATAAAGAAGAAACCTTGTTTACAATTTGTTAACAATTTTGTTAGACGTACGCTACATTCTCGCATTATTCCCGTTAAAATTGGAAATAATTTGCCCAAAAAGCCCGTATAATGAACCGTTTCTTATGACTTGAAAATGGGGTAAAATTTTGATAGAATAATTTCAGAAAAGAATCAGGAGGGTTACTATGAAACTGACAGTTATCGGCGGAGGCGGAGTCCGTTCAATGTTTCTTGCAAAAAGCCTTGCTCAAAGGTCAAAGGAGCTTGGAATAAGCGAGCTTGTTTTTATGGATAACAACGAAACGAAGCTCAACATTTACGGAAAAATGGCGCAAAAAACCGCCCTTTTAATCAACCCCCTGCTGTCCTTCACGCTTACGACCGACGCAAAAGCGGCAGTTGAGAATGCCGACTACGTCATTACCACCATACGCGAGGGCGGCGATGAAATGAGAGTCAAGGACGAGAGAATTGCCCTGTCGCTCGGCGTTCTCGGACAGGAAACCACGGGCGTGGCAGGCTTTTCTTTTGCTATAAGAAGCGTGAATGTGCTTGCCGAATACTGCGAGTTTATAAGAAAATATGCAAAGAGTGAATGTAAGGTTTTCAATTTCACAAATCCGGCAGGAGTCGTAAGTCAGACTCTTCGTGATATGGGATACGATTTTACCTACGGAATATGCGACGCGCCCAGCAGTATGCTTAACTCCTTTGCGCGCCTTTACGGAAAAAATGAAGGCGCGGTAAAGGGTGAGGTTTACGGACTTAATCACCTTTCTTTCTTTTCGTCAATAACCCTTGACGGTAAGGAAATTATGCCCGATTTAATCGAAAATGACGAGGCGTACGAAAAAACGGATATGCGCTATTTTGAAAAGGATTTGTTAAGAGAACGAAACTGCATTTTAAACGAGTATCTTTACTATTTTTACTACCGCGAAAAGGCGCTTGAAAACATCCTTAAGGCGGAAAAGACGCGCGGCGAGCAGATACTTGAAATCAACAGAAAAATGACCGAGGAATTAAAGGAAATTGACATTGAAAACGATTTCAATAAAGCGCTTGAAATATTCGAAAAAGGATACGGCGAAAGAGAAAATAATTATATGGCGAGCGAAACGGGCGTAAGGAGAAAAGGAACGTGGAAATTCGATATGTTTTCACCCGACAGCGGCGGATACGCAGGGGTTGCGCTCAAATTCATTGAAATTTCAAGGAGCAATAAGACGGACAGTATGATTTTATGCGTGCCGAACAACGGCGCAATTAAGGGACTGTATGACACTGATGTGGTTGAAATAACCTGCGACATAACAAAGAACAGCGTAACGCCGCATAAGTTTGACAAAGTCGATGAACAAAACCTCGAAATAATCCGACGCGTTAAAATCTATGAGCGGCTCGCGTCAAAGGCTATAAGGGAAAAATCGGTCAAAACCGCCGTTGAAGCGCTCACGCTTCATCCGCTTGTCAATTCCTATTCAATTGCCAAAAAGCTTGTAAAAGAGTACCTTGCTTTAAACAGCGACTACACAAAGGACTGGAAATAATCCAAAAAAACAAAAAGACCGTCTTTGGGCTTGAACCTTCTTTTGGTTTCACCCTTTCAGGCGGTCTTTTTCTTTGCAAAAAACGAATAATCCGACCTGCTTTATTGCTTTTTCTCTCATCCCCTGCCCTTAAACAGAATATTTTAAAAAATTAAATTTTTTGTTGTTTAAAGGGATATATAGGTAAGAGAAAAAATTATGAGGTGTGTTTGAAAGGTGAATATCCTTATATGCGTCCCGGATAAAGCTGTTGCAAAGCAACTTGAAAACATAATAAAAAGCTCGTTTTTACGGCAAAATGAAGCTGCGGATATACTATCCTTTACAAATTCTGTTGAAGCCGCAGGATGCCGAACAATTTTTGATATTGCGGTAATTCACACCGATTTTCCCGATATTAACGGAATTGTATTGGGAAAGGTTTTAACCGAAAAAAACAGATATATAAAGCTTATCTTCATTTCGCCCGGCTATAAGCTTATTGACGAAGCGTTTAATCTTCACGCGGTCAGATTTCTCAAAACGCCCTTAAATAAAAAGAGATTTGCCGAAGGAATTGAGGAAGCAATTAAGCAAATAAACGAAAAAACCGTTTCATTCAGCTTAAAGGAAAATGAAGTGTTTTTCCGAATTGAAAAAGACAAAATCATCTACATCGAAATTGAAAACAGAAGAACAAAAATCGTAACCGAGGAAAAAACATTTTATTCTCTTTTGCCAATGGTTTATTGGCGTGAACACCTTCACGGCGACAATTTCTTTTCACCTCATAAGAGCTTTATTGTAAATATGGATTACATAACCGAGTATAAAAGAAACTGCTTTGCGGTGTTGCTCGGAAAACATCAGATACCCATTGCCCGTGCAAAGGGTCCTGCTTTTCACAGGCAGTACATCGCGTTTGACACCTCCGCGCAATAAGGAACAATTTGCCTTATTGTATTAAAAAAGGCAGCGGAGCCAAGCTTGGCTCCGCCGCCCCGATTTAAAGATTACGGATATTTGTACTCAATGGTTGTTTCGTTACCTGCAGTGGTGGTAACCTTCAGCCTGTAAGTGCTGAAAACATTTATAACCTTTGAGCCCGAAACGGACAGAGAAATTCCTGTTTTTGTATCAGACCAGGTTTTGACGGTTGAATAAGTTCCAGAGCTTAACTTTTGAAGCTCCAAGGTAATTTTTAAATTTGTTGAATATTTTGCAGTCACCTTACCGAAACAGGTAGCTGTTACTCCGCTTATGGTGATATAAGAAGATTTGGTATTGATAACCGAATACCTTGTAGGTTCGCCATCATCAACAAAAGAATCGGAGTCAGCCGCAAATACGCAAAAGCCTAAACTGCAAACCGAAAAGCAAATAACAAAAGCTAACACAATTGAAATAATTTTTTTACTCATTTTTTATTCTCCTTAAATATTTTTTGTGAGCTTATTCTTGAACCGAAAAAAATACCTCCTTTTGACAAAATTTGACAAACTCACATAAATATTTAATCCCTTTGAGAATAAAAAATTTAAAAAAGAAGCTGTTCAAAACTGCACAAGTCCGTAAAAAATAGACAATAGAAAAAAAGACCCCCTTGGTGTAGAAT
>CAKZZS010000044.1 GCA_937884975.1 uncultured Clostridia bacterium
TGAAATAAATTCTTGCGAATTTGTGAAGTGTTGTTAAACAACGTGAAGTACGTTTCAAAAGAAACGCGTGAAATGTTCCTTCGGAACGATGGAATGTCATTCTGAGCGAAGCGATGAATCTCAACCGATTCGTAGGGGCGGATATTATCCGCCACTACGATGAAATGTAATCTTAAAAAGGAAAATCAATTTCAAATCCCTCCCCACTACCAAATAAATAAAATTAAAACCTACCGAATGGTAGGTTTTAATTTAAGTTGCGGGGAAGGATTTGTCGGCAATCGCTTCGCTCAGCCGACAGGCTGTGCAAAAGGTGTGATATTATTTTTATTCACCTCCTCTTGCGGTGCCCAAAATTTGCATTGGCTTGGAGCGCCTGCAAATTTTGACCGCTGCGCCAAACCCTGCTTCGCTTCTTCCGCCACCGGCGGCGCTTGCAGGCTTTGCCCAACGAGCTACGCTCGTCGTGCTCAACCGAGCGCGATGCTTAAATCTTTCCTGTAATTATAAAATAAAGGGTCATCAAATGATGACCCTTTATTTTAAGTTGCGGGGGAAGGATCTGTCGGCAATCGCTTCGCTCAGCCGACAGGCTGTGCAACAATTATAGATTTTTGTTGGTTCAAATCCCTCCCCACTACCAATTATAATAAAAACAAAGACCTGCGGATGCAGGTCTTTGTTTTCAGTTGCGGGGGAAGGATTTGAACCAACGACCTCCGGGTTATGAGCCCGACGAGCTACCAGCTGCTCTACCCCGCGATATTTAATTTGCTCTCAAGTGCTATGTTATTATATCATTTATTTTTTATTTGTCAAGTGTAATGTGTATTTTTTTACGTTGTTTTCAAATATCGGTGATTTATTTGCGGTTTAGTTTAGAATATTTCGTTTTACTATTGAATGCCGTAATTAAAGGTGCTAAAATGAGTTTGGGATGAAATCCCACTTTAGTTTTTATTTATATTTAACTTTTATTTTCTGAGGCGAGAACAATGAACAGAAAAAAGTATTTAAAAACTGCGCTGATTTTTGCGGCATTTATAATTATTATTGCAGGTGTCGGTATTAGTATTAAGCTTTCAAATATCAATAAAAAAACACCTGTCAATACAACTGCCGATACCGAACAGAGCTCATTTGTAACAAATGAGGAACCCGAATCCGAAAGTCGCGATGAAGAAACCTTGACGGACGCTTCGTCCGAATTTATTGAGGATTATTCTTTCGAAAAAACCACTCTGAAGGATGAAAAAGACGTTTCCTCGAAAAAAACGGAATCGGACTCAACGACTGCCAAAAAGGGCGGTAAAGAGGGTGTTAAGGAATCCACGACAAAGAGAAATAAAGATAAGGATAATAAAAAAGAAAGCAATACAACAACGCAGACTCCTACAACCTCATTTTCAGGTTCGTTTAATCCGTTTGAAGTAAAAACCGACTATGAACCCGGCGTAAATCAGAATGATAAGGAATATCTCGACGCGGTAAAGCCCTATATGCTTTGCCAGTCAAAGTATCCCTCTTATGCGAGGCATCCGTATTCAGGTATGGAGAACCTTGAAGGAAAAGATGTCAACGAGCTTTTCGAAAAGTGGAGAGAGGACGCGAAGAAAAGGGAAAAGTATTATAATAAATGGGGTCCTATGGAGTCCTTCCTTAATAAATCAATAAATGAGTTTATGACCGAAAAAGACGGTGAAAACTCTGTCTTTTCTCCTGCAAACATCTATTTTGCGCTTTGTGTTATCTCCGAAACCGCAGGCGGAAATACAAGAACGCAGATAATGAACCTCCTTGGCGAAAACAGCCTGAAAAGCCTTCGTTCTACTGCGAATGCGGTGTGGAATGCTTCCTTTTGCGATGACGGCGCGCGTGAATGCGTGCTTGCTAACTCTATATGGCTGAATAATAAAAACACCTATAACAGCAACACTCTTAAAAACATTTCGAAATATTATTACGCTTCGTCCTTCAGCGGTGAAATGGGCTCGGACGGCTATAACAAGGCTTACCGTCAGTGGCTTAATACCCAGACGGGAGGACTGCTTAAAAATCAGGTTAATTCGCTTAAGCTTCCGGCTGAAACGGATTTTGCAGTTGCGAGCACCGTTTATTTCAAGACCAGGTGGGCGAAAAAATTTGAAAAGAGCGCTACATATAAGGATGTTTTTCATAAGAAAAACGGGGATGTAAAAGTTGATTTTATGCATAGAAGAGGCAGTCAGGACGACTTTTATCAGGGCGAGTACTTTTCGGCTGTAAACCTTCGTCTTGAAGGCGGAGGCGGAGTGGTGTTTATTCTTCCCGATAAGGGAGTGACGCCCGAGCAGCTTTATAAAAACAGCGAAACAATGTCGTTTATTCTCCTGTCGGATTTAAGCAAATGGGAAAATCAGACAAAAACTGATATCAATTATTCCGTCCCGAAATTTGACGTCCAGTCAAAGCTTGACCTTATAAAGGGACTTAAAAAGATGGGCGTGACGGACTGCTTCGATTCGAGCGTTTCCGATTTTACGCCGATTACCGCTCTTAAGGACGAAATAAGCGAAATGGTGCACGGCGCAAGAGCGAAAATTGACGAAGAGGGAATTGAAGCGGCCGCATATACAAGCACTTTGGTAACAAGCTCCGCGGTAATGCCTCAGGATGAAATTGATTTTACGCTCGACAGACCGTTTATATTCGTTGTAAAAGGCGTTGACGGCTTGCCGCTGTTTGTCGGTACTGTCAACAACCCGTAACAGTTTTATATCAGCGTCCGAAAGGAAATGAGCCTGTATCGGTATTTCCCGAAAGGACGCTGTTTTTTTCTTTATTTACAATTGTTACCTTTTATCTGTTTTTTTCGTTTATATAAATGAGGGGGGATGATAATTGGAAGATGTTAAAATAATAGAACTGTTTTTTGAACGTGATGAACGTGCTTTAAGCGAAACCGAATTGAAATACGGCGACAGATGTAATTCTCTTGCCTTCAGAATACTTAATTCAAAGGAAGATTCGGAAGAAGCGGTAAATGACGCTCTTATGAAAGCTTGGAATACAATTCCCCCGAATAATCCGAGCAGTTTGTTTTCATATCTTGCTATGCTTTGCCGTCAGATATCCATTGACAAATTGAGAAAAAGCACAAGTAAAAAGCGCGGCTTAGGCGAATATGAACTGAGCATTGAAGAGCTTGAAAGCTGTATTCCGAATGAGTTAAGGCAGACCGAAATTGAAAACGATTTGCTTAAAGATACGCTGAATAGTTTTCTTTCAAAGCTTCCAAAGAAGAAACGTGTTATTTTTATGAGCAGATACTGGGCGTTTTATTCGATTTCGGAAATTGCAGAGAATTTGAATATGAGCGAGGGAAGTGTAAAAATGACCTTGCTTCGCACAAGAGAAAAGCTTAGAGATTTTATGGAAAAGGAGGGCGTTGATATATGAATGTTAATAATCTTACGGACGCTTTTTCCGACGTTGATTCAAAATATGTTTCAGAGATGCAGGACTCATTAAATAAAAATAACCGCAAAGAGAGAAATATAAAATGGATTATTCCGGTTGCAGCGGCGTTTATTCTTCTTGTCGGAATTTTCACTGCCTATGGCGTATCGAGATTTCGACACTCAATTCCTGTTGTTAAGCCTTCTGAAACATCAGCTGTTTCGGAGTCGGCAAATGGTAATACATCCGATAATAATTTACCGCAACTGACAGACGGTATACTTAATTCAGACATTGCCTCTGATTATACAACCGACAACGGAGTACACAATGTAAGCCCTTCGCAGGAAAACCCCTTAATGCCGTCAACCCGGACCGATACAACCGATAATAATACAGCAAATCGTCAAAGTACAACAAAAAAACGGGATATCCCCACAACTAATTCAAATACTACGGAAAGCCAAGGACAAAAAGAGACGAGTACGACACAGAATGATTCACCCGGGAAACGGAATAACGATAAGATGTATGAACCGGTAATTCTTGCCGAAAGCCAGGAATATCTAAATGCGACCGCTCCGTATGTAATTTCCCGTCATCATTATCTTGCCACGCCTTTGCACGAAGAAATTGAGGATGATTCGGGAAAAAGCCATTCGGAAAGATATAAGGAATACCACGAGGTCGAGCTGTATAGGTGGCAGTTTAATAATATGTGGCAACCTGCATCTTCCTTTATAAGAAACTCTACTCCTGTTTTTCTTTCCGAAAAGAGCGGAGAAAACGCAGTATATTCACCGATAAATGTTTATTTTGCTTTGTCTATGCTGGCGGAAACAACGGGAGGAGAATCAAGAAGTCAGATTCTGTCCGCCTTGAATGAATCCGATATATCTTCTCTTCGTAACCGTGTAAAAGGCGTATGGAATTTTAACTATTTGAATAACGGATTATCCAGATGTATATTTGCGAATTCTATATGGCTTAACGATAAATTCTCTTATAAAAAAGATACGCTTGATATTATTGCGGATAATTACTATGCCTCTTCTTTCAGCGGAGATATGAGTTCGGAAGGATATAACAACGCGTTCAGGCAGTGGATGAACACCCAGACGGGTAATATGCTTGAAAATCAGATTTCCAATGTTAGGTTCAGACCGGAAACCGAATTTTTACTTGCGAGCACAGTTTTGTTTAATGTTGAATGGCAAGCAAAATTTAATGAAAGCTTGACAAAGACAGGGACCTTTAACACATCTGGGAAAAAGATTTCGACGTCTTTTATGCACAAAAAAGGTCTGAATGATAAGCTTTATTACGGTGAAAACTTTACTGCCGTTGAACAGAGACTCATTGAAAACGGAAGCATGCTGTTTATTCTTCCGGATAAGGGAATTACGCCCGAAGCGTTACTTACGGATTCCGAAACTATGGATTTTGTACTTTCCAATACTTATTCATGGGAAAAGCAGAAAATGTATGATATAAACTATTCAATTCCAAAGTTTGATATTGAATCCGAATTAGATCTTAAAGACGGTATGATTAAACTGGGTGTTGAGGACTGCTTTGATTCTAAAAAAGCAAATTTTACACCTATAAGCGATGAAAGCTTCGGCGCAATTTCAAAGGTGACGCACGGCGTAAGAGTATCTATAGACGAAAAGGGCGTAGCTGCTTCGGCTTATACGGTTATAGATTTATTGGGATCCGCTCCCCAAGAATGCAAGGAATACAATTTTACTCTTAACAGACCTTTTTTGTTTGTAATTAAGAGTCTTGACGGCTTACCGCTTTTCATAGGCATTGTAAATAATCCGTCATAATAATAAATAAAAGCTATATATGCAGGGTGCCTTTGCACCCTGCTTTTTCTGTTTGCAATTATTGTGTTTATATGGTAAAATTATTTATATTAAGTCATTCTGAGTGAAGCGAAGAATCTCAACAAACAAAAATTTTGTCATTCTGAGTGAAGCGAAGAATCTCAACCTATTCTTTCAGGAGGAAAAGCAATGCCAAAATACGATTATCTTCTTGTCGGCGCAGGGCTTTTTAATGCTGTGTTTGCTTTCAGGGCAAAAAAACGCGGCAAGAGTGTTCTTGTGCTTGAAAAGAGAAATCATATCGGCGGAAATATTTATACCGAGAAGCAATATGGCATTGACGTCCACAAATACGGCGCTCATATTTTCCATACCGACAGCGAAAGGGTATGGGACTTTGTGACTCGTATAAGTGAATTTAACAGCTTTATAAATACGCCCGAAGCGAATTTCAGGGGAGAAATATATTCTCTTCCTTTCAATATGAATACATTTGAAAAAATGTTCGGCGTTTCCTCGCCCGATGAAGCAAGGGCAGTTATAGAAAAAGAAAAAGCGGAAATTACAGGAGAGCCTGAAAACCTTGAACAGCAGGCTGTCTCACTTGTCGGCAGAACGGTTTACGAAAAGCTTATTAAGGGCTATACCGAAAAGCAGTGGGGCAGGGACTGTAAGGATTTACCTGCGTTTATTATTAAAAGAATTCCCGTAAGATTTGAGTATAACAATAACTATTTTAACGATAAGTATCAAGGCATTCCCGTTGACGGATATACCGCACTTGTTGAAAAGCTGTTTGACGGCTGCGATATACGCCTTAACACCGATTTTAACCTTAATAGGGAATACTGGCTTAATAAAGCGGATAAATGCGTTTACTCGGGCGCTATTGACGAGTTTTTTGATTATTCGCTCGGCGCGCTTGAATACAGAAGCCTGCGTTTTGAAAACGAAACAGTCAATAAAGAATGGTTTCAGGACGTCGCCGTTGTCAACTACACCGCGCGTGAAATTCCCTTCACAAGGATAATTGAGCATAAGCGCTTTAATCCCGTCAAAACGGATAAAACCGTTATTACAAGGGAGTATCCCGTTGATTATGAAAACGGAATGGAAAAATACTATTCCGTAAATGATGAAAAAAACAACACTCTTTACGAGCGTTACAAGGCGCTTGAAAGGGATGAAAAGGTGATTTTCGGCGGACGGCTTGCCGAATACAAATATTACGATATGGACGATACCGTTTTGTCGGCTTTACTTCTTGCCGACAGACAGCTGGGTGAAGAAAATGAATGAACCTCTTGTAAGTGTAATAATGCCCGTTTACGGGGTTGAAAACTACGTCGGCAGGGCAATTGAAAGCATTCTTAATCAGAGCTATAAAAATTTTGAATTTTTCTGCGTGGATGACGGCTCGCCCGATAAAAGCGGCGAAATATGCGACGAATACGCAAAAAAGGACAGCCGCATAAAGGTTATCCATAAGGAAAACGGCGGCGCTCCGTCAGCAAGAAATACCGCTATAGATAAGGCGACGGGAAGGTATATGTATTTTCTCGATTCAGACGACTGGGCAGAAGCGAATATGCTTTCGGATATGGTTGAGTTAGCCGAAAAGAATTCTTCCCAGCTTGTTGTTTCGGGGTATTATATTGATACGTTTTATTCGGATACGGAAAAATTTACCCAGGAACAAAAATGGATTTCAAAGGTCTTTTCTTCGCAAAGGGAATTTCGTGAAAATGCCCATCTTCTTTTTGATTTGAATTTGCTTTACACCCCTTGGAATAAGCTTTTTTCGGGGGATTATATAAGAGAGAATAAGCTTTATTTTCCAAATACCTTCTGGGACGATTTCCCGTTTAATTTAAGCGTTATACGAGACGTTGAAAGAGTTGCGGTTACCGACAAAAAGTACTATCATTTCATACGCCAGAGGGCGGAGTCCGAGACCGCAAAATACAGAAGCGATATGTACTCTAAACGCGAGGAGGAAAACGTGTGGCTCAAGGACCTTTATTCCTATTGGGGCGTTGAAAATGACGGGGTAAGGGAGTTTCTTGCAAGGCGATATGTTGAAAGACTCATAGGCTGTATTGAAAATGTTACAAATAAAAACTGTAACCTGAAAGCAGGGGAGAAGAGAAAAGAAATTAAAAAAATGATTTCCGCCTCCACCGCAAGAGCTTACTTAAAGCAGGCAAAGCCGAGGTCGTCTTATATGAAAATTATGCTCATTCCCATAAGGATGAAAAGCGCAACGCTGACCTACCTTGAGGGAAGAGTGATTTCATCCGTAAAACAAAGCAATACAAAGCTGTTTGCGCGTCTCAAGGCGGGCAGATAAAACCGTAATTTTTCGGGCAGAAGAAAAACTTCTGCCCGTTTTTTATAATATTGTGTATTATAAAACAAATAATATGCAAAAAAGTGTTTATTTTTTTTGTTATTTGTGGTAGAATACCTTGAAAAGCCGAAAGGAGGTAAATGCGTGAAAACTTTTGAGTTAATAGTGCCCTGCTTTAATGAGCAGGAGTCGGTCCCTTTATTTTACGAAAAAGTTAAGAGCGTATTGTCCTCGCTTGACGGCTACGACGCCTCGTTTATTTTTGTCGATGACGGCAGCAAGGACAGGACGCTTGAGGAAATTAAGAAGCTTGCCGAAAATGACGGCAAGGTAAAATACATTTCCTTTTCCCGTAATTTTGGAAAGGAATCCGCAATGCTTGCCGGTCTTTCATTTTCGACTGCGGACCTTGTCGGTATTATTGACGTTGATTTGCAGCATTCGCCTGCGCTTATTCCCGAAATGCTTTCCTCGCTTGAAAGCGGAGAATACGATATTGCGGCGGCAAGGCGTCTTGACAGAAGCGGAGAGGCAAAATTCAAAAGCCTCTTTTCACGCGCATTTTATAAAATTATTAACCGTATGTCCGACGTTGAAATTGCCGACGGAGCGCAGGACTACAGAATAATGACCCGTCAGGTTGTCGACTCGATTATTTCAATGCGTGAATACAACCGCTTTTCAAAGGGGATTTTCAGCTGGGTCGGCTTTAAAACAAAATGGTTTGAGCACGAAAACAGCGAACGCGTAGCCGGTAAATCCAAGTGGTCCTTCTGGAGCCTTCTGACTTACGCCATTGACGGGATTATCAATTTTTCAACAGTTCCGCTTAAAATTTCGTTTTTATTCGGCGCGTTCGTAAGTCTTGCAGGTCTTGTTTACGCGCTGTATATTATAATCCGCACCTTTGTAAACGGGTCTGACGTGCCCGGTTATCCGTCGCTTTTTTCCGCAATACTCATTATCGGCGGACTTATATTGCTTTCACTTGGCATTATAGGCGAATATCTTGCGCGTATTTATATTGAGGTCAAGGACAGACCGAGCTTTATTGTTGACGAAACAAATATTGTTAAAAAGTAATTTCACATATACTGGAGGAACTAAAGTGGCAGAGGAAAAAAACAATTTTATCAAAATTGAACATGAGGTAATGGATTTCTGGGAAGAGAATAAGTGCTTTGAGCTTCTTCAGAAAAAGAATGCAGGCAAAACGCGCTTCCGTTTTCTTGACGGTCCGATTACCGCAAATAACTCAATGGGTATCCATCACGCCTGGGGCAGAAGCTTAAAGGATATCTTCATCCGTTATAAGGGGATGAGGGGTTATTCCTGCCGTTGTCAGAACGGCTTTGACTCCCAGGGACTTTGGGTTGAGGTTGAGGTTGAAAAGGCTCTCGGCTTCAAGACAAAGAAGGATATTGAAGAATACGGTATGGATAAGTTTACCCGTCAGTGCGTTGACAGAGTTAAGCACTATTCGGGTATAATTACCGAACAGAGTAAGCGTCTTGGCCAGTGGATGGACTGGGACAACTCCTACTACACTAATACAGACCTTAATATTTCGGGTATCTGGCATTTCCTTAAGAAATGCGATGATAACGGCTGGATAGCGCGTGAATATAAGCCTATGCCCTGGTGTCCGCGTTGCGGAACATCCCTTTCCGAGCACGAAATGACCGGTTCGTATAAGCTTATGACCCATAATTCGGTTTTCTTCAAGCTTCCCGTAAAGGGCAAGAATTTCAAAATGCTTGCATGGACCACAACTCCCTGGACTCTTTCCTCAAACGCGGCTCTTGCGGTTAATCCCGAAATCGATTACGTTGAGGTAAAGGTTAAGAGCGACGAAAAAACTCTTGTTCTTGCAAAGAACGCGATTAAGTATCTTGAGGACGATAAGCTTGAGGTTCTTCGCGCTTTCAAGGGTGAGGAATTAGTCGGTCTTGAATATGAAACCTGCTTCCCCGAAATTGAGGCGCAGCAGGGCTTTATTCATAAAATCGTTCCGTGGGATGAGGTTGCAGCTGACGAAGGTACGGGTATCGTACATATCGCTCCCGGCTGCGGCGCGGAGGACTTCGCATTAGGTCAGCAGCTGAATATTCCCCAGATTATGCCTATTGACGATATGGGTATATTCACCGAGGGCTTCGGCTGGTTCACGGGTAAGGACAGCCACACAATTGCTGACGAGGTATTTGAGCGCCTTGAAGCACAAAATAAACTCTATAAAGTAATGCCCTTTGAACACAGCTATCCCGTATGCTGGCGCTGTAAGAGCGAGGTAGTATTTAGACTTGTTCCTGCGTGGTATATCAGGACCGATGAAATCAAACCCCGTCTTATTGCCGCTTCAAATAAGGTTAAGTGGGAGCCTGCTTCAAACGGTAAGCGTATGGCTGACTGGCTTAACAATATGGGCGACTGGAATATTTCCAGAAAACGTTATTACGGTATGCCGCTTCCGTTTTATCCGTGTGAAAAATGCGGAAAAACTACTGTTGTAGGTTCTGTGGATGAGCTTAAGAGCCTTGCGGTTGACCCCGCAAAGGTTGACGCTCTTCCCGAGCTTCACAGACCCTGGATAGACGAAATTAAAATCAAATGTCCGCATTGCGGCGAAACGGTTTCCCGTGTCAGTGAAATCGGCGACGTATGGCTTGACGCAGGTATTGTTCCGTTTTCAACCTTCGGTTACTTTACCGATATGGAGGAGTGGAAAAAGAATTTCCCTGCTGAATGGGTTACCGAAATGCGCGAGCAGGTTCGTCTTTGGTTCTACTCAATGTTATTTATGTCCGTAGTGCTTGAGGACAGACCGCCTTATGAAAGAGTGCTTTCGTATAACAGCGTTATTGCCGAGGACGGCTCAAAGTTCTCAAAGACCGGCTTTATGATTAAGTTTGACGAAGCGGCTGAAAAAATCGGCGCGGATACAATTCGTTATATGTACGCAGGCGCGCCCGTTGCGAACGACGTTCGTTTCGGCTTTAATCTCGGTGATGAGGCAAGAAGAAAATTGCTTTCCTTCTGGAACATTTACACATTCTTCAACACCTACGCTGAAATTGATAAGCCCGATTTCAATAACTACACGCCGGATTTGAGTAAAATGACGGCAACCGACAAATGGCTTAATATCCGCACAAATCAGTTCATTGAAAAGGCAACGGAGTGTATGGATAACTACACAACCCCGGCTCTTATCAAGGAATTTGAAATCTTCGTTGACGATATTTCCAATTGGTATATCAGAACCAACCGCCGCCGTTTCTGGAAAGAGGGCGACAATGAGGATAAGATGATAGCGTACTGGACGCTGTTCAACGCTCTTAATAATCTTATCAAGGTTATGGCTCCGATTATTCCGTTTATGACCGAGCACATCTGGCAGAATCTTACAAGAAAGGTTTTGCCTGACAGTGAAATTTCCGTTCACCTTGCGGACTGGCCCGTTCCCGATGAAAGATTTACTGACGACGGTATTATCGAACAGACTGCTCTTTCGCGTGAGGTTATCGCTTCGGCTCTTCGTCTTCGTAACGAAAAGCAGATTAAGGTTCGTCAGCCGCTTTCAACACTGTTTATCTGTGTCCCCGATGAAAAGGCTGAAAAAATCAAGGTATTTGAAAAGAATATTCTTGACGAACTGAATATCCGTCAGATTAAGTATCTTACCGATAAATCAGTGCTTGAAGACAGCTTCCTTCAGGTTAATTTCAAGGCTGCAGGCGCAGTTTTCAAGCAGGAGGTCAATAAGTTCAAGACAGCTCTTGAAACAATGGCAAAGGACGCTATGACTGCTCTTGCCGATAAGGTAAAGAACGGCGAAAGCACAAGGGTAGAAGGCTTTGACTTTGACATTGCTCCCGAGCTTTATGTTCTTAAATCAAAGACAAAGGACGGTATTGTATCGGCTGAATTCTCCGAGGACGGCGTACTTGCGCTTGATACAGTTCTGACAGATGACCTTCTTAAGGACGGCGCGGTCCGTGACGTAATCCGTCAGTGTCAGCTTATCCGTAAGGAAGCAGGCTATGTAGTTGACCAGAGAGTTAAGATGTCAATTTCAACCGATGATGATTTCATTCTCGGCGCTCTTAAGGAAAAGGAAAGTTATCTTCTTTCCGAGCTTCTTTGCGACGAGCTTGTTTTCAACGGTTCAATTGAAAATGACCTTGAAAAGGAAATCGAGGTAAACGAAAAAACAATAACCCTTGCAGTAGCAAAGGCATAATACAGGAGGTAATAATAATGAAACTCGAAAAGAATATGACTATCGGCGATGTAGTTGACCAGATGCCCGAGGTTGCTCCGTTTCTTCTTGAAATGGGTATGCACTGTCTCGGCTGCCCTGCATCAAGAATGGAAACCTTTGAACAGGCTTGTATGGTTCACGGCGTAAATCCCGATGAAATGCTTGAGCGTATAAATACTCAGCTCGGACTTGAATAAATAGCATTGTTTTACGGGCTGCATAAAAAATATGCGGCCCGTTTGTACTTTTTTATGATTACTTTATCACCAAGACTTAAAATGGTAGCCTCACTTGTGCGTGAGGGTAAAAGAATAGCCGACATAGGAACCGACCACGCGTATTTGCCCGTTCATCTTGTTTCAAGCGGTAAAAATCCGTCTGCAATAGCTTCGGATTTGCGTTCGGGACCGCTTGAAAACGCAAGGCAGACCGTAACCGAAAACGGACTCAATGAAAAAATTGAGCTTCGGCTTTCGGACGGCTTTGATATGTACTATCATACCGAGGCGGACGATTTTATTCTCGCCGGTATGGGCGGAACGCTTATGCGTGAGCTTATTTCCCGTACAGAATGGTTGAAAAATGAAAATCTTCATCTTGTACTTCAGCCGCAGTCACATGCGCAGGATATAAGAAAATATCTCTGTCAAAACGGTTTTGAAATCAAAACCGAGCTTTGCGTAAGCGAGGGCGACAGGTTGTATATTGCCTTTGACGCTTTTTTTACTGGCGAGGTTCAAAAAAGAAATGATACATATTACTATTTCGGCTCTATTGTGAATAATACGGATGAAATTTCAGTTTTATATGTAAAAAAACTCATTGAACGACTTGAAAAAGAAAGAGATGCGTTGAAAAACAGCGGCAACGAATACTCCTATATTGATAATATTTTAAGAGGTATTGAAAATGATTAAGGTCAGCGATATTTATTCTTTTATTGACTCTGTCGCTCCGTTTGAAAGTCAGGCGGATTTTGACAACAGCGGCTATATGACGGGGGATAAAAATGCTCTGGTTAAAAGAATTCTTGTTTCTCTTGATTTAACAAGCAGTGTTCTTACCGAGGCAAAGGAATTCGGCGCAGACCTTATTGTCACTCATCATCCGCTGATATTTAACCCGCTTGAAAATGTTATGAGTAACAGTCTTGCTTATAAGGTTATTTCAAGCGGTATTTCCATAATCAGCGCGCACACGAATCTTGATATTGCCGAAAACGGTGTGAATGCTACGCTTATAGAAACGCTTGGCTTTAAGAATTACTTTAACAGCGATAAGGACCCATTTCTTAAAATAGCCGAGGTTGAGCCGATTTCTTCTAAGAAACTCATTTCTCTTGTGTCCGAAAAGCTTAACACATCGGTACAGCATAACAGCGTAAAAAAGACAGTAAAGACCGTCGGTTTCTGCTCAGGCGCAGGCTCGCCCTGTTTTTATTCGGCAATTGAAGAGGGCGCTGATGCTTTTATTACGGGCGAGGCAAAATACAATATGTTCATTGACGCTGACGAAAGCAATATTTTGCTTATCGCGGCAGGGCATTACGAAACGGAAAATATCATTGTTCCCGTTCTTTGTGAAATGTTGAAAAAACAGTTTCCCGAAATTGAAGTTAAACCATCAAACGAAAAAAATCCGGTTGTATATAAAAATTAGTTGTCATTCTGAACAAAGCGAAGAATCTAAACCGACATTAAGGAATAATTATGGCACTTGACGGCATTTACCTGCACTTTCTTAAAATGGAGTTAAAAGAAGCTCTCATAGGCGCGAAAGCGGAAAAAATATACCAGCCCACAAAAAATGAGCTGGTAATTGTTCTGCGTACCCGTCAGGGCGCGTATAAGCTTTTTTTCAGTTGCTCGGGCAATTCCTCAAGAGTTAATATTACCGAGCATTCGCCCGATAATCCCCAGAAGCCGCCAATGCTGTGTATGCTTCTTCGAAAGCATCTGCAGGGCGCAACGCTTAAAGAAATCAGGCAACAGGAATTTGACAGAATACTGTTTTTCGACTTTGACGCGGTAAACGAAATCGGCGACAGAGTAAAGCTTTGCCTTGTAACCGAAATAATGGCGCAGCACAGTAATATAATTCTTCTTAACGGTGAGGGGAAAATAATAGACGCTTTCCGCCGTATGGACGACGAGAAAAGCGTGCGTGAGGTATTGCCGGGCGGAACGTACGTTTTACCGCCCATGTACGAAAAGGAAAATATTCTCTCCTGCGATTTAAAGGCAGTTTGCGAAAGAATCGGTAAGAGCGAAAAGCTTCTTTCAAAGGAGCTTCTCAATATCTTTCAGGGCTTTTCTCCTCTCGTCTGCCGCGAGATGGCTTCACTTGTTACGGGCAGCGATGAAACGGGCGTCGCTCTTTCATTTTCACAGCTTGAAATGCTTGAAAACGAGCTTATGAAAATAAGAAATATTATTGAAAAAAATACGCCGTTGCCGTTCCTTTTAAGCGATGCAGACGGCAAACCGTATGATTTTTCTTATATGCCTATCAAGCAGTATTCCGACGCTCTTGAGGGACAGGAATGCGCTTCTCTTTCGGCTCTTCTTGACAGCTTCTTTTTCGAGCGCGACAGAGTCGAACGCACCAAAAGACGGGCATGGGACCTGTATAAAACGCTGACCGGTGCGGTTGAACGCGTTGCAAGGCGTATAAACAACCAGACTGCAGAACTTAAGGAATGTGAAAATAAGGAACAGCTTCGTATTTTTGCGGAGCTTATTACGGCTAATCAGTATTCGCTTGAAAAGGGAGTTTCGGTTTATGAAATTCCCAATTATTACGATAACAATAACCTTGTAAAAATACCGGTAAATTCTGCGTTCGCGCCGCAAAAAAACGCCCAAAAATACTATAAGGATTACAAAAAGGCGCATACCGCCGAAAAGATGCTTAAAACCCTTATTGAGGACGGCAAAAAGGAGCTTACCTATCTTGAAAGCGTGCTCGACTCTCTTTCAAGAGCTCAGACCGAAGCCGAGCTTTTCGCAATACGAAACGAGCTTATTGACGGCGGATATGTGAGAAACAGAAAAAATAGTAAACAGCAAAAACAAAAGGAACTGCCGTTTATTGAATATAAAACAACCGACGGCTTTCGCGTTGCGGTGGGAAGAAATAACGTCCAGAATGACAAGCTGACCTTTAAAACCGCAAATAATCACGATATGTGGCTTCACGTTCAGGGCTTTGCAGGTTCTCATACGGTTATTTTCAGTGATAAAAAGGAGATAACCGATACGGCAATTCTTGAAGCGGCTTCAATTGCTGCTTATCACAGCAAGGCTAGAGATTTGAAAAATGTCCCCGTCGACTATACGCTGATTAAAAATATCAAAAAGCCGAACGGCGCTCCGTACGGATTTGTAGTCTATTACACATATAACACGGTTATAGTAAATCCTAATGACAAAAATAAAAACTCCTGAATTCTTTCTTCAGGAGTTTCCTCTTTTTCTAAAAACCGCGTGCGCATTTAATATTCTATCAAAAAGTACGCTGACAGTAAATACTCTGGCAGCGTACTTTTTTGATTTTTAATAAATTATGCTAAAATAACTAAAGAAGAAATAAAATTTTGTTTAAAAATCAATGATTTTAATGTTTAAAAAAGTTATTATTTGTTTTATAATGTTTAATGGAGTGAAACGGACTTGTTTTGATGGGGTGGTAGTATTGAATAAGTGTCCTAAATGCGGAGCGGCTCTTCCCGAAGAGGCGCATTTTTGTATGCACTGCTTTTATTCGAAGGATTTTGTTGAAGAGAAAAAAATATCTTCAAAAGGCGGCTTTGCCCTTCGCGCTCTTTTTGCAAGTAAGGCTTTTAAGGCGGTTTTGTTTTCTTTACTTGCCGTCTCGTTGCTCGCTGTAGGAGCAGTGACGTTAAAATCCCTTATTCGTCCCGTTAAAAAGGTTTCGTCCGAAGACGTTTCATTTATACCCGTAACAGCCGAAAACGGCGAAACCGTTACAGACAAAAACGGTGAAGCGGTTACTCAAAAGGTAATTCGAGTAACGGATGAAAGCGGCGAAAACGTTACTAATGAAAGCGGAGAACAGGTGTATAGGGAGGTTGTTCCCGTCACAAAGGCAAACGGAGAAGCCGTTACCGATAAAAGCGGCGAGCAGGTCTATGAAATAGTGACCTCAAATGAAGAAGAAACCTTAGGAAAAACTACAAGCAGAAAAAATATTTTTGATTTCCTCTTCAATAACAAAAAGGAAGACAAAAAAGAAACTCAAACTACACAGGGAGGCGCTTCTCCGAGCGAACCCGTTGCAACAACGCTTCAAAACATACCTACCTCTGTTGACGGCTCAACGACTTCGGACATTGCTGCAACTGACGGTTCAACCAAACCGTATCAGCCTGAAAATTCAACAACAAAGGATACGGTCACAAGTTTTTCCGAATCGACCTATCCTGCTTCATCAACAACTACTACAACTGATAAATCAGAAACAACCGTTAAGACCAATGTAAACGATTTTTCTTATACTACCTTTTTGACTAACGCGATAAGAATTACAAAGTATAACGGTTCCGATGAAATAGTTTATGTGCCCGCATATATTGACGGAAAAGAGGTTTGTCGTATTGATGAAAACGCTTTTGCCAACAATGCAAAAATTAAAAAAATAATTTTTGAAAGTCGCGATAGTTATGTGGTTGACGACTTTATGTTTCCGAATTCAAAAACCGTGTTTTATAATCTTCCGAATTTAACTACAATTGTTTTTCCAAAGAGAACTCTCGCTACCGTTGAAAGCGGAAATACAAATGTCAATTCAAATCTTTATCAGAAATGCGAAAAACTGAAAAATATTTACTTTGGGAGCGAAGAGGATACGCCTATGATCTGGGGTTCCAATAAATTAAACTCTATCGACGGCGTTGTATTCGGATATTTCAATACGCGTGCATACACGCAAATTTATTATTATCCGCCTGCAAAATCGGAATCTGTATATATAATAAACGAAAAAACGCATTACATTGGCAGCGGATCAATTAAGAATAATCCTTATATTCAAAAGTTGGTTTTCGGTAAAAATTTTATTGATATTAACAATTATCGCGGTGATACGTTTTATAATTGTCCAAAGCTTTCTGAATTTGAGTTTTCAGGTGCTGCCGATTCAGCATTCAGCTCCGAGGACGGTGTTTTATACAAAAAAGGGGTTAGCTATAACGGTAAAGCGGATTTGACTCAAATATACTATCCGCCTGCAAAATCTGACGGTTATTATGAATTCCCAAGCGGAAAGGACTATTATATAAACGGTTCGTTCTACGGAAATCCTTATTTACAAACTGTTAAATTCAGCGGAGATGTTTATGTTTCAGAGGTGAACGGACTTAATTGTCCGAATTTAAAAAAGGTTATATTGCCTAAAAACTGTACTCAGGCAATTGAGTATTTATCCAAATACTATAAAGTTGAAACGTTTTAAAGGGATGGGGATAATGGC
>CAKZZS010000045.1 GCA_937884975.1 uncultured Clostridia bacterium
TAGAAATTGCAGTTGTCGCCCCCGTCGGAATCCCCGGTCTTGGTCACCTTGGCGTTCGTGATGGTCACGCTGTCGGAGGTGCTGATGAGCAGGGCGCTCTCGTCTGCCGTGGTGCTGGCGTAGGTCTTGCCGCTCTGGCTGTCCGCCGAGGTGATCTCCGTGGCCGCGGTGTAGTCGATATCCGCACTGTTGCCGCCGGGCGCCCCACCGGGAGCCCCGCCGGGTCCGCCGCCCTGTCCGTCAGGCGGGTCGCCGGGAGGAGTGCCATCCGGAGCGCCATTGCCATCCGGCGGATCGCCGGGAGTTTCGCCGTCCGGCTTTTCCGGGGGCTGGCCGTCGGTTTGCTCCTCGGCCGCCGAAGAGCCGCTCTCGCTTTCGGCGACTTCGCTGCTCACGCTGCTTGTAGTTTCGCTGTTACTGTTGTTCGATGTGGAATTGCCGCAGGCGGTCAGGCTGAGCAGTAAGACCACGGCCAGCGCCGCCGCAATGATCCTCTTTGAATGATTGATTTTGTGTTTCATGCTGATCCCTCCAGTCAGGTTCTGGGGACAGTGTATCCCGGCAGGCTTAAAGCAAGCTGAAAGAAAGAGAAAAGCACCGATGCTGATCTCGACGCCCTGTTCTCCGGCTTAATCTGGACCTTCCTGTTTGCCACCATGGTCTAACCCGGATGGCCGCTGGCGCAAATTCGACATTGACGATATCCTTGCGCGGGACAAGACCAGCCTCGATATCTTCTGGATCAAGGACAAGTCCCTGGCCGATCTGGACAGTCTTCCGTCACCCAGTGAACTGGCGGATGATATCATCGAAAACCTCCAGAGCGCCTTGGACAGCTTCAACGAGCTGATGACTCAACTCAAGACTACTGCTGCCAAGTAGCTGGGTCGTTCTTTACACCCCCTGCTCCCGCCAAATAACCCCTAACAATACTAGACCGAAAAACTACCCATACCTTCCGGAAAGCGGTTTCCGCCCCCACAAAAAACAATCATAGACTTTCCCAACCTCTTGAGGTATTGTCTCTCGTTAAGAAAGGCGGTGCCGCACATGAAGATCCTGGAGGAATTCTGGAAGGGGAACCTGAATCCAAGTGAACGAAGGTTGAGAGCAGAGAGCAAAGCCGGGAAAGCCCTGCAACGGATCGTGACCTGCGAGGAGCAGCTGAAGCCACTGCTGTCAGAGGAGGCGTTGGCCTGGTTCAGAAAGTACGATGACAACCAGCAGGAACTGGTGGCAGCCGTAGAGGCAGAGGCCTTTGTCATCGGCTATAAGCTGGGGGCTCGAATGACCCAGGAAACCCTGGAGGGAATGGACATCCCGGACATTGACGAGGCGTAGAGGAGAGGGGAGACCCAAAAAGAAAGATGCCCGGGAATCTCCCGGGCACCCAGAAAACCAACCGCGGCTGATGCTAATTTGATGCTGTACGCAACGGAAACAACGAAATGGATCCCCAAAATCGGTACGGTTTGGCACGACATTACCGGAAAAAACTTGCAAACCTCGGCACGACAGACCCCGCTCCGAGGACAGAAAAATGGCTTGAAACCGCGGTTTCAAGCCATTTTCTAGGTGTCAAGCGGGTACGAAAAAGATGGATTTGTGGTTTTGATAGATGGATTCGAACCCTCGGAATCTCAAACAAGCTTGCTATACATGCTCATTTATTCTTCAGCTATTATTTTTAAATCACAATACTTCAATATTTCAGTAAGATTCTTCATTTCATCAATTGTGTCATGCCAATACTTTCGATTATGTGAATTTGTAAGAGTTGGATTAACACAAAGTGTGCGTGCACCAGATTTATATACATGGGCATCATTAAACGAATTACCAATAAACAAAATGTCTTTTGAAGGGATAGCTAATCTATCACTTAGATTTTTAATATATTCAGCTTTACCTTCAAAATCAAAATCTGTGCCTTCGATTCTGGTTAACTGTTCGTCCTCATTAAATATGAATCGATTTGCACTTATATCATTAAAAAACTTTGCATCATCGCCTAAAACTTTATCTATTATTTCTCTAACTGAACCTGAAACAATGTATAATTGCATACCGCTTTCATGAAGCTTTTTAAGTGTCTCATGCAAACCATCGATTTTGGCTATTCCGTCGGCAACAGAATTTAGAATACTTTTATTCATTCCTCGTGTAACAAAGTATTGCGCAGTTAAGTCGCACCATTCTTGGTGCGTAATCTCTTTCTTATCAAATCGTGAATGCAAGTCTTTACATATAGCCAGATCATATCCCAAGCTAAGCCATAGTCGCTGCCACGTCGTTTTTAAGGAATTCGGATCGGCCAAAGTTCCGTCAAAGTCAAATATAACAATTTTATATTTTGCTTTGGATGTAGTTGAAATCTTATTTCCAGTATTTAATCCTTTGCTAGACCTATAGTAGTCGTAGTACATTTCGAGTTCTTTATCTGATTTCTTTATACTAAGACCTCCCATACCAATTCCCAATGTATCTTCCAGTTTTTTTAAATCACTGTATGAACATTGAGGATATATTTTTACATTGTTTTGTGAATAAATCATTTTCTCATATTTGCGTATTTTGGCAACCGATATTCCCGTATTTTTGGAGAGTTCTTTGATAGTAATCTTTTTTACCGCAGTTCTATAATAGAATAATTTATATGAATTGATGTGAGTATTATTTACATCTGGTATGTATGTATTAGATTTAGCATACGAACGCTTAAATCTATCAAAGGCACGTTGAATATGTTTTCTAAATTCTTTTTCAATGCTATCCTCATTTTTAAGATCTCCACATACCCCTTGAGGATAATACAAATCTTTAAGTTCCTTAATACGTCTATATTGCTCAATCTCTTCTGCAGTTGCTTCGTGTAATTGTGTAGTCACTTTTTTAAAATATAGCTTTATCTCTGGAAAGCCATATTGTTTCTTTACCTCTATTGCTTCATCAATCTCATGCTTTGTTCCAAGTCCAGCACGTTTAAAAAACATTCCAATCAATAAATCTGCATGAATGTAATCAAAGGTTTCATCAATTGATTTTTGACCATCTTCAAGTGTCAGTGATGGATCGGTATCTGTTTCCCATTTGTATAATTCTATACCATAAGGTGTTTCTTTATTTGCGGCATTGATTTCATCTACTATCGATGTAATTAATGCCCTTTCTGTTTCCATATCAGATGGCGAAGATAGCAAAATGCGCATCATTATTTTTTCATGTGCCATACCCAATTCTCCTCCTATATTATGTATCTAATGGTGAAATCTATGCCTAAACATCAAAAAAATTATTATAGAGCCAAGTATTCTCCAGCTACCATAGACACCTTTTATCCAACTGTCATTTTGCTATAAAGGGATCTGTTGAAAGCTAGCTAAAAATATACGCCAATAGCATATAACGCACTTATGTTTTTTGAAATAAATCAATCTCACCGCGTTTTGAATAATCCATTTTCTCGTTCTTTGCAGCATTTCGAAGAGCCATGCCGATGGAATGGCTCAAGTTGAACTGATCTGTTCCAATCAAATTTGCCATATGTACTAAACCAAATTGACCTTTTTCACTATGGTTATCCCATAGCTTTTCACTGATTACAAGATTCTCCGAAAACAGGGGTAGTAAAAAATTGAAATAGAATAAGACTTTCGAAATATCTGACTCTTGAATTTGATCAAAAAAGTCATGATAGATTATTTCCTCAGAAGATAAGCAACTGAGCAAAATATACGACTGGTTAGATTCAGGCAAAACTGTTATAGCCAATCTGTGCATTTTTCTACATTCGTCGATAGTTTCAATTCTTTCACCATTTAAATCAAAATCAGGAGCAATATAAGCATAATTTGCAAAACCAATTTGATATGGTATTTTAACCACACACGTCTCAATACCGTTATGTGTTCCCGACATTATTTCTGAATCGAAATGATTCTTCACGGGTTCAAATTCTTCCATTCGGATGCATTGAATACGGTACTCTTTTACCATCTCGGGGATCAAAGATACTTGAGGCCTTTCTGCAAAAGTCTCTTTGAGTATGCTCATTAGCTGAAGCTGTTTCGCATATTCAAAAACAAAGGCTTTATAGGCATATACAAACCTCATTTCTTCATTGTCGGGATCAAAATCGGGTGCGCCAGCCTCTATTGGTTTGAACAGTTCTGTATCGTGTAAGTCGCAAAAACAACTTTGTGTTGTTGCCTTGTTCCCGCTCACTTTGCTGAATGGAACAATAACAACGGGGTTCAGCGGATCATCGTTAACAATAATAGGCTGTTTGGTATGATCCTGCATCATTACATGATTATCACTGCTGGCAAGCAATGATATTATCTTATGATTTTGTAAAGCGTGGGCCTCTTTTATGTCACCTTGGCAGCGTGTTTGATCTGGATGGAGGCATAATCTTCTCTTTCTTAAACTTTTTCTCATCCGCTCCATTAAAAGAACTTCGGTTGGCTTTGGCGAGTTGGTTGGGCCAGAATCTGGTTTATTCTTGCAACAATTCGAGAACATTTTGCCTGATCCACATGGACACAATTCATCGTCATGAATAAAGAGTTGATCTTTCGGCAGTTCCAACTGTTTCATAGAATTATATATTATTTTTGCATCCCTATTGAATAGTGACATGATTTTAAACAATCCTTTTTTCATTTTCCTCTTACCCCTAAATCACAGAATCGTCTTCTGGCTCTATTCTTGAGCTTATGAAATATTTTAACACTTCGTACCTGAACTCTGCATCGTTCCACATTTCAAAATCACACGCAATAAAGGGGTGTGCCATTGTTCCACCTCCCTTGCCTTGCTTTGAGGTGATGCCAACTGCATTTGTCAGATCAATCCACTTCTTTGGCGTCAAAGTAAACTGCGGTGTTTTGGCATCAACCACAAGCTTTTGAAATGCATCTTCATTGAATTGCGGGTTATTGTTCCGTTCCCATGCCGCCAGGAACTCCACTGTATTGCGACTTCGCAGCCAGCTTTGAATTAAGTAGCTTGGATTTTCGGCATCAAACCTGCGTGCGATTTCAGTCAAGGAAAGATAATCATCGGATGGATGCAGATATTTGGCTACCGTTTCTTCGAGGTAGGCGTTCATCTTTGGCTCATAGATCGGCGCCTCGTCCTTTAAGATCGACTCAAAGATCACATCCAAGTATCGCTTCCAATCCGCTGCTCTGATGGGAGACAGCTTATTCACACGCACCAAAAACTTCTCTCTGGTCAGGGCGTATGCCCATTCCAGTTCTTCTTTGGTTGCTCTTGGCATGCATTTTCACCACTTTCGATTGATTGGGGTTCCGGCAGTTTTCACCTTTCAAAAAGTACACGTCACAATATTCTTCAAACTTGATGATGCCCTTTGTGTACTTTCCGTTGTTTAGGAGCTTATTCAGTACATCTCTGCTCCATTGTGCTTTCCCAGAGGGAGAAGGAATCCCTTGGGTGAACAAATAGCCCTGAATATCCTCCAAACTATTTCCAACTCTGTAGAGCCTAAAAACAGTTCTGACAACTTCCGCTTCCTCCGGCACAATTTCAACAAGCCCCTGCTTGTCCCTTCTGTAACCGTAGCAGATCCTTCCGAAAAGTCTCGATTCGACTAATGACAATTTCATAATTCTGGTTCCTTTCTAAATTATACTGATTTCGACTTGCGTTTTCAATATAAAACACAAATATTAGTGGAATTAGTGCAAATTCAAAACCTTTATATTAGTGCTTTATATCATCGACTGATTGTTTAGGGCTTGTTTTTGATATGAAAATGGAGTGGATTTCCTCGATAATCCGCCCCAAAATAACATTTATTCAGTTATTTGTGGGATAAAAAGAGACAAACAGGCTTGTTTCAGCTTGTTTGTCTCTTTTGGCAGGGGCAGAAGGACTCGAACCCTCGGCACGCGGTTTTGGAGGGGATGTGGAAAATGCTTGCAATGCCCGAAAATACTAGATTTCTTGAACTTCTTGGGTGGGATTTTCAGAGCATCAAAACGCCCGGAATCCCCAGTTTAGAGCCATTCTTGAAAACAGAGAGAAAAATGGACTGCGTGCCGAGGCTTACGAACAGACACGCACCCGAAGCAGCCGTGATGCTATTTCGATGCTTCCGCTGAAATTTTCACCAAAAGCAGCACCCATTTCGTGGGGGAGCAGCACCCGCAAAATATAGTACAAACAATACCAGATGAACAAGTAAAAATCCTCGCCGGGTAGAGTGCTCGATTGGGAATCTGAACTTGTCCAAATCCAGGGAATGTAGGTAAAGTGTCAGAGCATGGATTGCTCCGTCAATCCCAAGTCCAACTCCCTGTCACAGTATGCCTGCAATTCGGGAATGTCGTTCAAGACTGTATCCCAAATCCTTTGAAGGTCCATGGAGCCATAGTCATGGGCAAACAAATTCCGCATTGCCTTGATGGCGCGCCAGTTCATCGTTGCTTTACTCTCGGCTACATAGTCGCCCGACAGTTTTCCGGCCAACTCCCCGATTTGCAGAAGATTCATGCTCACGGAGTCTCTGTAATCAGCATCTTGCAGAAAAATCTCAAAATCGGCGCCGAATCTGGCAACGGTGTGCCGGATCTTCTCACAGTATTTTTCGATATGAGTAAGGATCTGCCGATCCCTTTCAAGCAGCGGCATACAGTAGTACCTGATCCTTTCTCATGTTTTCAAGAAAACGGGAATCGGGATTATATTGCAAGGCCCCGGTGGTGACCAGGTCCAATTCTTTCTCCAGAGCGTCCTTGAGGTCAGCGTAAAGCCCGCCCAAGGCGAAAAGGCCCTTGATGGAACCGGCATCAATACACAGATCAATGTCGCTGGATTCGGTGGCCTCCCCACGAGCATAAGAGCCGAAAAGGTAAACACGGTCAACACCGTATTGAATAGCAATCGGAGTGATGATATCTCGTATTTCCTTGATGGAATAAATCCTTTCAGTCACCGGAAACACCTCCTCCGAAAGTAGTATACCACAAGGTGTAGAACTATTCAAGGTCGAGATGGGACGGACAAAAATCTGATTTGCAAGAGACAAAGAAAAGGAAAGATGGAAACCTCGAAAAACAGCCCTGTTTCGGGGCGATTTTCGGTTTTTTTCGCCTGTAAGCCCTCTGAAAAAACGGGCAGGGTAGTTACCCATCTAAGGGGTTCAAAAGCGATTTGGGGCGTCTGTGGCGAGATTTGCGCACCCGGTTATTGAGTCCGGATTTTTGTACTCAATCTGATGTAGAATGGGGGTATGAAGTTGAGTGCGGAGATCATTTTTTCTTTCTGCTTCAACAGGATGCGACAAAATTGGCTTATGCAGAATGTTTGGATTATTCTGCGGAAATGGGTGAAAGGAGACAGTCTGATGAAGAAACAGTTTACGCCGGGCAACTACTTCCAGGTGTCCAACTACATCTTCGAGCTGGGGCTGAAGCCGATTCCTTTCATGGTGTACTGCTACCTGAAGCGATGCTACAATCCAGAACGAGGAGCGTTCCCGAAAAAAGAGACCATTGCCGAGAGGTGCGGCATCGCTCTGAGCTCGGTGGACAATGCGCTGAAGGTGCTCAGGGAGAAGGGCGTCATCGCTGTCGAACATCGGTACAAGGACGGTCATCAGACCTCCAATCTCTACAAGCTGAGGGACATCCAGCAGTTGTGGATGAACAAATATTACATCCCGGCGGTCGAGGAAGAAGCACTGGAACGGGAAGAAGAATCCGAACGATTCGTGGAAGAAATCCTTGCTGACGACCCATTTTGAAATGTGTCTTTCTTGTGTTGACGGGTGAAATCGGGCGATTTCCAAGCGACCGATTTCGGAGCAGGATAAAGCGGGTATGCTGCCTGAAGGCTGCAATCCGCCGAAAACAGCGCCCGGCAGAGCCGTGCGGGAGGTCAAGGGAGTATGCTCAAAAAAGGAGGAGTGTGCTAATTCTGAGCCAAGATTTGAATTTTTCTCAGCCTTAAGCCATTTCCCAGTATGCTGAAACGTATGCAACTTCAAGCGAAAGGATTGATTTCGTGAAAAACATTAACATAATCCGAATTGGGCTATTTCTGGAGGATGAGCTTCTCAAACGCTGTGACGCCGCCCTGCCGCTGACGGATTACCGCAGCCGTAGCGAATTCATCTCCGCAGCAATCGACCAGTACGTTGCTCAGGTCAACGCAGAGGGAGACTGTCGAGTACTGTTCCCCATGCTGGACGAATCGCTGGATGGGCGGATGAAGGATCAGGAGATGCGGTTGTCGAGGATTCTGTTTAAGCTGGCCGTGGAGGTTGCCATGATGACCCATGTAGCCGCAGGCACCAACGAGATCACGGATGGGCAGCTCGCCGCGATCCGCAAGCTCTGCACCGAGGAAGTAGGCAGGCTGAGCGGGAGGTATAACTTCGAGGATGCCGTCCGATTCCAGCAGTAAAAATAGTGGATATTCTGGAAAGGCTGTGGTATTGTGTGGTGCTGACGAAGGGAGGCCAGAGAATGGCAGAAAGAAAACTGTTGACCACCGGGAACGCCTTTAAGAGAACTGACGGACGCTGGAATGGTGTGGTCTGGTACATGGACGAGGGCGGCGAACGCAAACGGAAATCCTTTTCCGCAGCCACCAAGATGGAGGTCACCAAGCGGATGCGGGATTACGTGTCCGAGTTCAATGCTCAGCAGGAGGAATCAGATGAAGCCAAGAAAGCCCTCCAAGACAGCATGACCCACTGGCTGCAGGCGTTCAAGTTCTCATCCGTGGAGCGCGGCACCTATGACCGGCTGGAGTGTACTGCCCGGAATCAGATCTACCCGCTGATCGGGAAGGAGGTGGTGGGGGAGATCACCGCCGCCGATTTGAAGTCTGTCCTCAACCACTGGATGGAGAAAGGCTATGCCTACAACACCGTCAAGAAAACTCACGACCTCCTTGGCGAGTACTTCCGCTACCTGACCGAACAGGAGCTCCTGCCCAAGAATCCCATGAACAGCGTGCCCATGATGAAGAAGGCAAACTTCGCAGCTGCTCAGGGTGAAGAGGATGTGCCCGTCAACGAGCAGGTAACCGTCTTCACTCCGGAGGAGATCGAGCGCTTCAAGGCCGAGTGCTTCCGCGCCTGGGGCACGGGAAAGAGACTGTACCAGCAATCCGCAGCGTATATTTTCATGCTGAATACCGGGCTCAGAACAGGAGAGATGCTTGGCCTGCTCAACAGCGATGTGGATCTGGAGAACCGAGTGGTGCATATACGTCAGGGCGTGAAAGAAATCTCCCGCAGGGAGGGCATGGAAGCCTCCAGCGGCAGGGAGGTTGCCGTAGGCAAGCTGAGAAGTGCCAGCAGCAAGCGCGACGTGCCCCTAAATGACACGGCTATTGCCATGGTAGAGGAACTACGCAGGGAAAGCTATTTCGGCCCAAATTCACCGCTTGTAGCCGACGAGAACGGCAGCTTCACCCGCCCCGTGAATTATCGCAAACGCTACTACCGTATCGTGGAGGCGGCTGGCATCGAGCGGAAGGGGCTGCATTCCCTCCGGCACACCAACGCGTCGTTGCTGATTGCCCACAGCGTGGATATCAAAACCGTATCAAAACGCCTTGGGCATTCCAACGTGCAGACCACCGGCGTGATCTACACCCACCAGATCAAAAGCGCCGATCAGATGGCCTCTGAGCAGCTCGATGCGATCCTTTCCAAAAAGGCATAGCCCCGCCGCCGATCCGGCCGGAGATCCCAAACAAAAACAGCAGCCCGCCACCCCGAAAGAGGAAAGCGAGCTGCTTTTTTATTTGCCGGTCATTTGCCGGTAACTTGCACGCGCTGGAGCTGCTGAAATCCACCCTGCAAAATCAAAAATTTTCCCGATTGTTGATCATTTGTTGATCATTGACAAGGTTTTTCGCCGAAATCAGGCCCTTGGTTCACGGCATAAAAAAGCCGCAACCCCTTGATTTATAAGGGATTGCGGGATGGAGCTGGTGGTCAGAATCGAACTGACAACCTGCTCATTACGAATGAGCTGCTCTGCCATTGAGCCACAGTAGCGTGTATTAAATTTTCGTTATTTTTTTGCGGTTTCAAAATTACCCTTATCTACAACCGACGACCTGCGCATTACGAAACTGCGCTGGAACGGTTCAGGTAGTGATTTTTAACGGTTTTTAGCCGTTTTTATTATACTTTTTATTGCTGGGTTATTCAACTGGCGCTCTCTTTTGCTACGGCTTTCCGTTCATAAATGGTCGTTAAATGGTCGCTACACAGTGCAATTTTTCACGATAAAAACAATAAAAATTTCATCATGATTTTAGCCCTTGTACAAATTCTTAATACAGAACTATTAAAAGCCCTTTTCAGAAAAATACAGAAAACTAATTCATTTTACAGAAAATATCCACAAAAAGTCAATGAAGCGTTTTTGGGCGATTTTACAAGTTTTTGCAATTCTAAAACCTGCTAAATAAAGTCAAGTGGATTTTTTCAAGCAATAATGAATAAAAATGAACGTGACGAAAAAGAGCAGCAAATGAGTGATTATTCAATAAGAGCAAGCAACGAGTAAAAAATTATTCCTTGCTTGTTTTTGTTTGTAAAATTTGAATGCAACATAATCCTTATGTATTAATCAATTAATTCGGAAAATTTTTTTGAGGCTTCAACTGCTTTAGAATATAATTCCTGCGCGTTTTCCTGCCTGTTGTGAAGATGCCAGATTTGAAGGGCCGCCTGATTAGTATATATAAAAAGGAAAAGAATATAGTCAACCATATAATCTGGTATTTCATCATTTTTAAGAGCAAGTTTTGATGAATTCAAAGCAAAATTTAAAAAAGTAAAAAATCGGTTATATGTATTGGCATATATTTAACGGCAGAGAATGTGTAAAACCATTTCCTGCCGTTATTTTTTAGTTGAATTTCGGTAAAAAGCTTCCGTGAGCTTCAATTAAATCATCACACATTTTTATAATTGTATCTATATCAAGCTCTGCAGAGGTGTGCGGGTCAAGCATTGCGGCAAGATAGACGTCGTTTTTCTTATGGCTTCTTGCCGCCTCAATCGTCATTAACTGGCAGTTGATATTTGTCATATTCAAAGCCGCGCAGGCAGTCGGAAGCGCACCGATACGGGTGGGATGAATTCCTACTCCGTCAACAAGACAGGGCACCTCAACGCAGGCTTCCTCAGGGAAGTTCGTAATCAGATGATTTGTATTGAGTACGTTACCGCCGATTTTGTATGCATTGTTTGTAACAACTGCCTCCATAATGCGTGAGGCGTATTCCCTTGAGCGCTCTATATCCTTAATACCGCCGTTTTTAAGATTTTCGTATTCTTCCTTCCAGCGTTCAATCTGGCTAACGCACCGCCTCGGATATTCATCAAGAGGGATGTTATGACGTTCTATAAGTTCGGGATAATTTGATTTAATAAAGTACGGGTTATATTCCGCATTATGCTCGCTGCTTTCGGTACAGTAATAACCGAAGCGCTCAACGTAAATATTTCTGACCTGATCGTCAAAATCACGGTCTTCAAGCAGTCTTTTGTGCACTCTGCGGCGGATTTCGGGATAGAGGTCGTTGCCGTTTTTATCCTCTATTTTAAGCAACCAAGCCTGATGGTTTATGCCTGCGATTAACTCCTTGCGCTCCTCTTCATATTCCTCCATACCTACGCCTTTAAGAATACTGTGAGCGCAGACCTGAACGGAGTGGCAGAGGCCTATGGTATTAGTAAAAGCATAGCGCTGCGTATATCCCGTAATCATTGCCATGGGATTAACATAATTCAGAAACAGCGCGTCAGGGCATACCTCGTTCATATCCCTGCAGAAATCCTCTACCACGGGAATGGTGCGAAGCGCACGCATAATGCCGCCGATACCGAGCGTGTCACCTATCGTCTGGTGAAGTCCGTATTTCTTCGGAATCTCAAAATCGGTTATCGTGCAGGGGTCGTAGCCGCCTACCTGAATAGCGTCGATAACAAAGCTTGCACCTCTCAGCGCAGCCTTCCTGTTTTCAACGCCTAAATAGGTTTTTATGTTTGCCTTAACTCCGAGTGATTTACTTATCACCTCGAGAATAACCCTGCTTTCCTCAAGGCGTTCGCCGTTGATGTCGTAAAGCGAAAATTCACTTTCCTTCAGGCAATTTGTCAAAAGGCAGTCACCTATAATGTTTCTTACGAATACCGTGCTTCCTGCGCCCATAAAGGTTATTTTCATTTTATCGTCCTCCATTAAAATAATAATTCATTTATATTATTAAAAAATGTTACCGCAAGTGAAGCACTGAAAAGGTGCTTTTCTTCGTTATCGCCGTGAAAGAACAAGGCATAGCAGTTTTCATATTCGTCGGGTAATTCAAGCACGAAGCCTGCCGTAATTCTGTCCTTTGCCCAAAGCCAATCTTTCTGCTTTAAGGTTGTAACACCGCAATCTACAAAATGCTTAAAGTCCTTTGTTTTTAGAAAACCGATACCGTTTTCCGGAGAATGAAAAATCAGATATTCGTCATTTTTCTTTATTACGCAGACATTCTCGCCACATTCGACACTACCCTGAAACTCCCAACTTTTCATATCGTATGAGGTACTGAACGACACGCCGTTCTGCTTGAAGAAGCAACGAAAAATGCCGTTATCCTCTAATATATACGGGTCTATCATTCTGCCCATATCTTCAATAGGAATATCCCCTTTAACCTTGATCATTTCAGGTTCATCCCAATGAATTAAATCCTTTGATTTCATTGTATAAATACGGGAATTTTCATTGCCGTAGGTTTCGCCGTTCGGTCTTGGATAGGTCTGCAAACACAGATAATAATATCCGTTATGCTCCAGAACATTTCCGGGCGAAGAGTAATTTTTGCTTTCGTCCTTTTCTGTAAGAACAATCGGCTCGCTCCAATGAATAAAATCGGTACTTGTGCTTTCGGCTACGTAAAAATACTTCCCATCTGCTGCATTTTCAACAAGCGTGAAAAATAGATAGATTACGCCATCCTTTATATACGCCGCAGGGTCGCGATAGGAATATTTATCTGTTTGTTCAAAAATTAAATGAAACATTTTATAACACCATTAACAAAGTTCCTGCGCCTATCAAAATACAGCCGATTATAGATTTTGCCGTAAATTCCTCGTGAAGAAAGACAAACGCCAGCACAAGTGTAATCACAACGCTCAGCTTGTCAATCGGCACGACCTTTGAAACCTCGCCGAGCTGTATTGCCTTATAGTAACAGAGCCACGAAGCGCCCGTTGCAAGTCCCGAAAGAATTAGAAACAACCAACTCTTTTTACTGATTTCACTCATTCCGCTTTGGGCGTGAGTAATAAATACCATAGCCCACGCCATTATAACCACAACAACGGTACGCACCGCCGTTGCTAAATTGGAATCCACACCATCAATTCCGACCTTTGCAAGGATAGAGGTAAGTGCGGCAAAGACAGCAGAAAGTATTGCAAATATCCACCACATATTCATTTCACCATCTCCGAAAGAGTTATAACAGAATTAGATTTCTAAGGTTTATTTGCCGATGATATCGGTAATAAATATTTCAATGCCTATACCGATTAGTATTACTCCGCCCAGTATGGAAGCATTTCCGGCAAGTAGGTTGCCGAAACGCTGACCTATATTCAGCCCGCAAAGGCAAATGATAAAGGTTACAACACCTATTATGAGACTGGCTGCAAGAGCTTTCGCAATAGGATATTCCGCAATCGTGAAGCCAACGGACAATGCGTCAATCGAGGTAGCCACGCCCTGTATCAGCAATGTGCCGGGCTTCAAGTCCGTCTCCGTATGTATGGCATCACCGCCATGAATTCCTTCAAGCAACATTTTACCGCCGATGAGCAGAAGTAATAACAGTGCAATCCACGGTATTGCCTTACGAAAAGAAGCAAACACCTCTGCGATGCTCTTTACACAAAACCAGCCAACGACGGGCATAAGAAATTGAAACACCGCAAAAGTTAACGGAATAATAAGATTTGTGCTACGCGACATTTTAGGTGCGTTAAGACCGTTGGCAAGCGATACCGAAAAAGCATCCATAGCCAAGCCTACGCCTAATAAAACACTGTTAACGATAAAAGGAATAACCATACCTATAAAAATTCTCCCGTTTACTGCACAAGCGCCATAGCCGAAGTGCAAAGATTTGTAAGCAGATGGTTTAACTCATCATCCGGAATATTTTTATTATTATTGTTCCACTGGATATAGGTAGAAAGAATTCCGTTGACTAAAAATTCGGCAATATAATCGTTATAATGGGGATTTTTGCTGTTTTTGCTTACTCTTTCAAGAACGGCGTTTTTTAACGTTTGCTTAACCTTAATATAAAGAGAGGATTGCTTTGTGTTGCGCATAAAATAGGAAACCATCTCAGAATGATTTTGCGTAATCTTATTAATCTGTTTGAAAAACGAAAAAATATCGTTTTCATTAAGCGGATGTGTTTTTGAGGAAATTGACGCAATAATATCGTTCAGCCAAACAATCAAGTCGTTATCAATATCCTCCTTCGCTTCAAATATGGAATTATAGTGAAGATAAAAGGTTTTTCTGCTTATATCCGCCTTTGAAGTAAGCTCGGTAACGGAAATGTTATTGATAGGCTTTGACCTTAAAAGCTCAATCAAGGTGCTTTTAATACTGCTTTTTGTTTTTCTTATTCGTCTATCTTCATTCATATTACACAAAATCCTTTTCTTTGAGTATTTTTACATTATTACAGCGTTATTGGTCATTGACTTAACGCCTACACAATTGTATTATAATACACAGATGAGTATTAGTCAATAGTGAAAGAAGGTGAAAATATGATAGAAAAAACAAACAAACTGATTACAATATTGAGCAGAGCGGTTGACGTACTGAAGTTTTTTGTAACGGGCTACGCAAAAACGGTTGAGAGAACGGAAAGAATTTCAGGAAAAATTATTACCATTGCCCGCATTGCCGTTTTAAGCATCGCCACTTTTGGAATCGGTTTTGCAGTTTATAAAATAATTCAGGCATTTAAAATCAGAAAAAGCATAAAAGAGTCTGAAAACGTTATTAACAGCAATCCGGAAAACGTCAATTTTGAGTATCATTACACAGTAAATAATGAAGAAAGTAACGAAGATGACCTTTAAATATAATTTTTTCCAGTACGTTTGGATTTTTATTGCAGGGTGTTATATAGGCTACGGGATTGAAACCCTTTGGTGCCTTATCAAAAACGGATACATAGAGAGCAGAAAAGCTTTAGTACTTGGGCATTTAAGCGTTGCCTACGGAATGGGCGCTGTTTTGCTGACAATCATTCTTGTGAATTTTGAACATTCGCAGTTGTGGAAGGTGTTTCTGATTGCCTTTTTAAGCGGTACAGTTGTTGAATATATCTGCTCCTGGGGTCAGGAAACCTTTTTCCATACTGTTGCATGGGATTACAGTCACCTTCCGCTGAACATCAACGGCAGAGTATGTCTTTTGTATTCTCTGTTTTGGGGTGCTTTAGGTGTGGCTTGGGTGAAAATGATTATTCCGCTTTTCACTTATACCTTTGATAAAGTAAATATCCCGTTTGAACACTTAATCATATACGGCTTTGTCGCCTTTTTCATCTTTGACGCTGCCCTTTCGGCTTCTGCAGGAATCAGAATGAATCAGCGTAAAGAGGGAATTGAGCCGAGAAATCGCTACGAGCAGTTTTTAGATACCCATTATGACGATGAAACAATGCATAAAATATACGCTAATTCAGTGAACGCCGATAGTATCGAATAATTCAGCACAACATTCACAAAAGGCAGGAAATTATAATGGCAAAAACGACAGATATAATTGCAAAAAAGATTTTAGATGGCATTACCGACAATATAATAAAGAAAGATAAAAGCGAGCGGGTTGATGACCTTGAAAGCCTTGTTGATTTTGTCAAAAAGCACGGAATTAAATCCATTCCCGATACTCAATATGAGTCTATTAAAAAAGCAATCAACGACAAAGACAACCGTTGGATAAATATGATCAATAATACCATTGATGAAATCAATCCGAACGTTTTTAAAACTACCGTTTACAATTTTGGATATAACGCTTTTCTTAAAGGTACCAAGCAGGTTCGCAAAAACAGGGAAAAATACAAATGCAACATTCCTTGGTTAATACTTTTTGACCCTACTTCAGCCTGTAATATGCACTGTGACGGCTGTTGGGCGGGCTCATACGGCAACAAACACAATTTGAGCTTTGACGATATGGACAGTATTGTTACTCAAGGGAAATCGCTCGGCATTTATTTTTATATGATGACTGGCGGCGAACCGCTTGTTCGCAAAAAAGATATTTTAACCCTCGCAGAAAAGCACAACGACGTTCAGTTTGCTATCTTCACAAACTCCACTCTTATTGATGAGGAACTGTGCAGAAAATTACAAGAACTCGGTAATATAGTATTTTTCCTTTCGATTGAAGGAACACTCGAAACGAATGACGCAAGGCGGGGCAATGGACACTATGCAAGCGTTATGAACGCCATGCATTTATTGAAAGAGCACGGTATTATTTTTGGCGTATCAATATGTTACACAAGATATAACATCGACTCAGTCACAAGCAATGATTTTATTAAACTCGTAAGCGATAACGGTGCGAAATTCGGATTTTATTTCCACTATATGCCGATAGGCAACAGTGCAAATTTAACGCTTTTGCCAACGGCTGCACAAAGGAAATATATGATAGAGCGAATTCGATATATCCGTTCTGACGATTGCAATCTTCCGTTTTTTCCAATGGATTTTCAGAATGACGGAGAATATGTTGGCGGCTGTATTGCGGGCGGCAGAAACTATTTTCATATCAATTCCGCAGGTGATGCAGAGCCCTGTGTGTTTATTCATTATTCCGACAGAAATATTCATTCTGCTTCGTTGATTGAGGTTTTACAGGCGCCGCTGTTTATGGCGTACTATAATAATCAGCCGTTTAATGACAATCATTTGCGCCCGTGTCCGATGCTTGAAAATCCGGAAATACTGCGGAACATTGTTAAAGAAACGAACTCTAAAAGCACAGATATGGAGTCCTTTGAAAGCGTTGACAACCTTTGTGACAAATGTGTTCCCTATTCACAAATCTGGGAAAAGACTGCAGAGGAAATATGGTGCGCCTCAAGCCATCACATTCTCCTTCACAAAAATTATTCCCCTTCAAATATAAAAATGTGATATGTTCGGAGCCGCTTTTCATCTGCAGACCGATGGGTCTCCTCCTTTCACTAAAAGGCTCCTTTATTCCAAAGGAGCAGTTACCGCCTAACTGCTCCTTCTCGTATAATAATTGGTTTTGAGGTATTAATATGAAATATGCTATTTTTTATCAGGATAACAGCAATGCTTTGAAAAAAATAGCAACGTATCTGAATGAAAAGTTGTGGGACAGCAAGGTTTTTTCTCTTGAAAAAAATCTTGACGAAATTGTTGCTGAAAATTATATCGTCCTTATTCACACAAACACCGCTGTCGTGCCTGCCGTTTCATTGCTGCTTATTGAGGAGTCAATCTGTAATAAGATTTATGTTTGCTGCACAAACTGCTTTGATATAAGCGACGATTACAGGCGGGTGCTGTCAAAACAAATTGAACCCTTTGTACCCGACAAAACCGTATTCAACGGCGTATTTTTATGCTATGAAGAAATCCCAAAGGAAATATTAAAACAAATTGATGCAGTAAGCGAATATGACCCCGACAACCCCAATATTCCTGCGATAAAAAACAAATACAAGGAAGCCCTCGGACATCCTGACAATTCGGATTTGGAAAACATATTAAGATTTATTTTGTAAGTATAAGGAGGACGTTATGATAGGTATAATTGATGTTGGCGGCGGACTGCGCGATATATACGGCGCAGGCGTGTTTGATTATCTTATGGATGAAGATATTTATTTTGATTATTGCATAGGCGTATCCGCAGGAAGCGCAAACTGTGCAAGTTATGTTGCGCGCCAAAGAGGAAGAAACAAGCCTTTTTATCTTGATTACTCAATGAGAAAGGAAGCTATGAGCCCTAACAATCTAATTAAATCGGGCTCCTATCTTGACCTTAATTACATATATGGTGAACTATCAAAGGAAGACGGAGAAAGTCCTCTTAATTATGAAACCTTGCATAGCAGTAGCACCAAGTTTATTGTCGTTGCAACAGACGCACAAACAGGCAGAGCACGTTATTTCAACAAAGATGATGATATGAAAATAAATGATTATAAGATTATCATGGCGTCTTCCTGCCTACCTATTGCGTGTAAGCCTATTAAGGTGTATTCAAGAGAGTATTTTGACGGCGGAATTTCAGACCCTGTTCCGATTCAAAAGTTGCTTGACTATGGGTGCGACAAAATTGTTTTAATACTAACGAAACCAATAGACGCAGAGGTAAGGCAGCTACGCAATGATGTGGTAGCAAAGTTTATAAAAGTAAAGTATCCTGCGGTATCTAAAGCAATAGATACAATGGCAGGCAAATATTCAGACGCTCTTTCCCTGGCGTTTGATTTACAGGAAAAGGGTAAAGTGCTAATAGTGGCTCCTGACGATATCCTCGGGATGAGAACACTGACAAAGGATACGCAAAAGCTCAATGCCCTCTATGAAAAAGGTTATGCAGACGCTGTAGCTATTAAGGCTTTTATCTCTGATTAATCTATATAAGGGAGACTGTGTGATGAAAAAGCATTTAGCAAACATCATTACCGGCTCAAGAACGGTAATGGCTATTATACTTTTTACCTTTAAAGAAATTACAACCCCTTTTCTGATTATCTATCTGCTGTGCGGCATAACCGACTTAATTGACGGACCGATTGCACGCAAAACAAATAATACAAGCGAGCTTGGCGCAAAGCTGGATTCACTTGGCGATACGCTTACATATCTTGCAATGGGAAAGACGGTTGTGCTAAGTCATATTATTCCCGTTAAAACAGCAGTATGGTTTTTGATTCCTCTTACGGCAATGCTTGTATCGGGACTTATTTCAAAAATAAAGTTCCATAGCTTTATTCTTACACATACAATATCAAGCAAAATCTTCGGCGGAGGTTGCTTTTTAATTCCATTTGCTATACACCTTTCCACATTAAGTGTACACATAGTATTGCTGTGGTTAGTTGGCATGGTTTGCGCTTTTGAAATGCTTGCCATACAGATATCGGCAACAGAGCCTTCCCCTGATACAAAATCATTGTATCAAATGAAAAAAGTTAAAATCAAGTAAGAGTTTTGAAACCAACAATACACTTTTTCCAAAACACTAATAAGAACGTCTAACAGCAATAATCATATTCTTTACACAGAACCCTGCTAATAAATGTCAAGAGAAAATTTTAGCTTAAAGGAAAACGCAAAAAATAAAGCCGTCGAAAAAGCGGCAGCTCAAAATATAATCAAGCGGTGAATCAATATTTGTACATAAACAATATTAAACCCTGTAGATTTCCGAAACCTTACCGTAATAAACACGAAGGAATTTGTTAAGCCCGGCTATCATAGCAGCCTTGCCGCATTTTCCTTCACTACGCTTCTTGAGGATAAAATCATAAATCGGATCATCCTTCGGCTTATGCATAATATAGCTTTGTGCTATCTCAAATCCGATTTGACGCAGATAAGCATTGCCGCGTTTGGTGATATGTCTTTCAGTTGCGTTGAAATTACCCGATTGATACGGCGGAACGTCTATTCCTGCATATGCAATTAAAGAACGCTTGCTTTTGAATCTGCTGATATCTCCGATTTCAGCAATTACCCTGACTGCAAGTATATCACCGACACACGACATTTCTCTGACAACAGAATATTCAGGTAAAGTCTTTGCAAACGCAGTCATTTGTGCTAAAATGGTCTTGCGGGTCTTCTCAAGCTCGCATATTAATTCAGCTGCTTCCGTTACAATAAGTTGAGTTGTGCTTGTACACGGAAGCACGGGGATACCATCCTGAGCCAGGGCGTAGATTGTTTTTGCCTGTGCTTCAGTTAAGTGGTATCCTTTTTTCTTTTTCCACGATATAACACTGTTTACGAAGCGCTTTTCACTGAATTTTGTAATATTGTCATAATGCCAGTAATGCTTTGCAAAATCGCATAATCTGTTGTTTTGGCGGTTGTCCTTCAGATAGTCATCCAAACCCGGCATAACGGAATCAATAATTCTTTTAAGGTTGTTTTTTGCATCAACCATTAGAGAAACGGTATAGCCATACTGCCTGGATAATATACGCAGCTCGCTGTATACATCCGCAGATAATGATGACTCTTTTAAATCATTCCAATATGTGATACCGTACATTGCAATATGTATTGAATCAATACGGTCCGTTTTCACTTTTCGGATATCCTGAGATGCAAAATGTTTCATCTTTAACGGATTAACAACGGAAACAAAAATGCCGTTATCGGCAAGCATTTTCACAACGGGAAAATGATACTGCCCTGTTGATTCCAAAACCACCTTAGTTTCTTCGTCATATGAGCGTATTGTGTTTATCAGGTTATTCAATTCATTTTTTGTGTGTTGTACATCATACGGAGCAGCAAGAACCTCACCGCCCGGTTTCATAATACAAACCTTACTCTTTCCTTTTGATACGTCAATTCCTACACTAATCATATCAGCCTTCCTTTCGTAATTAAAATTATGTAAGTTCCGCCTTTGCTTATTACGATTCATGTTTGGCTCGTGACGCGAACGTGATTTGTACAGCAGGGTTAACCCTGCTGTACAAATCAGAACAACCTGCTTAATCGAATCTTCATAACAAGAAAGCGGTAGACCGGTTCTGTGACGAACGCTCAGTTCTACTATAAAATCGTCTGACCTTACTTTCTTATTATAACTAAAATAAGCACAGCTTCATACTAAGAATTTCCTTAGTATTTTGCTATACTTATATTGTACCAACTATAAAAAAGGGGTTTGGAAAAATATAAAAGACTCTTGACAAAGTTTTTCGGATATGATATATTGTATTTGCTATCCGATACGTTATGTATCTGTTATATTTTGGAGATGGGTTTATGAGAAGTAAAGACCAAGGGCTAATGCAAAGGATAAAAGAATTCTGTGAGGAATATTACCTTGAGCACAATCAGTCACCGTCCTGTATTTGCATAGGAAAAGAGTTCGGAATCACCCGGAATACCGCATACCGCTATCTTGTTGAGATGCGTGAAAAGGGGTTGATTGATTATGAGAACGGCAGTATTCATACCGAGAAAACAAACAAGGTGAACGCTGAATTCTCCAACGCCGCATTGGTCGGCAGTATCCCCTGCGGAACACCCGAAGAAGAATTTGAAGAGATACAGGAAATCGTGCAGCTGCCTGTTTCCGTTTTCGGTAAAGGTGAATTTTATCTTCTTCGTGCCAGCGGCGAATCCATGATTGACATCGGTATTTACGACGGGGATTTACTCGTCATACGAAAACAGTCAAATGCCGTCGACGGCGATATTGTTGTAGCACTCACTCCCGATAATACAAACACATTAAAAACCATATATTTTGACAAAGAGAAAAACGAAGTGATACTTCATCCCGAGAATAAAACAATGCAGGATATGCGCTATCCTTACTGCACTATCCAGGGTGTGCTCAAAAGCGTAATAAAAGACGTGGAGGAGATTAAAAAGTTAAGAAAATGAATAACAAGAAAAACTATCTTCCGAGAATCAAGTGCCCTGTTTGTAACAGCACTTTACTACTCGTACGAAACAAAGAAATTAAAAATGCAACGACCGCTTTTGTAATATCTGATAAATCAGATTTGAGTGGCGATTTAATAATCCGTTGCAAATGTTGCAAGCAAGATATTATGCTTTGCACAGACACTAAAAAATATGAAAATTCAATATTCAAAGTGCCGATAATTGGAACTGTAACGGCGTAGTATAATAGCATCCGCGTATCTGTGAACATACGAGTAACGGGTAGGTATTGTGTCAGACTAACTGACATTTATACCTACCCGTTTTCTGTTTAAAATTATGATTAAGAAAGGAAAATAAAATGGATTTTTCACCGAAAAAGAAAGAATACGAATACCCGCCCGGAACGTTTTTCATTCTGCCTCTCGACCTCTTTGACAGAGGCCTTTCGGGAAAGGCAATTGCCGTTTACTCTACGCTTGCCTACTTTAGTGATGAACACGGTCAATGCTTCCCTTCCCGTATGACTATCGGTAAACGTTGCGGTATGTCGCGCCCCGTAGTTGACAAGGCGCTGAAGGAATTAGAGGACAATCTTATGATTGATATTGAGCGCAGGTACAAGGACAATAAGCAGATTACAAACCTCTATACCCTCTATGACCTTACGGATAAAAAAGAAGCGATGAAACATCTTGTAAAGTATGCTTTCACCCCGGACGGAACACCGCTCGACTACTTTGAATACTACTAAAACCGATGATTTGAAGAAATTATCGGAAACAGGATTAAGTGAGGCGTCGCCTCACGACATACAACAGACGGCAGAGCCGACTGTTTTCAAGGTTTTGAGGTATGTCACAAAGAGCGTCTATTTAATTTTTGGAGATATTTCACTATGGCAAAAGAAAAGAAACAAAGATTTTCATATTGGCAAAGACCTTCGCAGGTTGAGAAGATGGAAAATGCGATGCCTTTATCAAACTGCACGTCAAAAAGTGATTTCGTTTGCACCGCTATTGATTTTTATATCGGCTATCTTTATCAGCAGGAAAGCCTTGATTATCTCTCGCCCGTTATCAACCACAGCATTAAAAATGTCATCGGAGGTGTAGAGAAAAACATCTGCGATATGCTGTTCAAGCTCGCAGTTGAAACGGGAATGACAACAAGAATTATCGGTGGCGAATTTGAAATAAGTGATGAACTTCTTGAAGATTTACGAGAATATATTTCAAAATTAGTTGCCGAGAACAACGGAATCATTACACTTGAAAGTGCAAGAGATGATTTGAATTATGGCTAAGATTGTTGTAAGAACGCAGTACTATAAAGGCAACCGTACAAAAGGCACGGGCAAGCTGTTAAAGTATATGGCGACGCGTGAAGGCGTTGAGAAGCTTGATACAAACGCAGAACATAAGCCGAGTACAAAGCAGCAGGATAATTTAATCTACCGCGCATTCCGTCACTATCCTGAAATCTGTATGTATCCTGAGTTTGATTCATACGTAAAGAATATGACGAAGGCAAATGCGTCGGAACTGCTCTATGCAATCGCAGAAAGAAATGCAGATTCAGTCGCTGATTTAAAAACGCTTATGCATTACGTTGCAGAACGCCCCAGCGTTGAAAAGCTCGGCTCACACGGATTGTTTTCCGATACGGATGATGACATTGATCTGGAAAAAGCGGCAGAGGAAGTTGCCTCTGTTAACGGAATTGTTTTTGCTGATGTCATCAGTCTCAGGCGTGAAGATGCATCCCGCCTCGGCTATGATAATGCAGACGCATGGAAGAATTGTGTGCGCCGAAACATCAATGAAATTGCAGAGGCACATAAGATTCCCATCAGCGAACTGAAATGGTATGCGGCGTTTCATAACACGGCACACCATCCGCATATACACCTTATGGTTTACTCTACCAAAGGCAACGGCTACATTACTGAGAAGGGTTACAAAAAACTGAAAAGCACTTTTGCTAATGACATCTTCCGTAACGAGCAATACAAATTATTCAAACTGCAAACAGATATCCGTGAAGAACTGAAAGACAAGTTTGATGAAATGCTTTACGATATCGGCAGAGTTAACATTGACGATAATCTGCTTCAGCAATTCCTGAAATTAGCGGAACAGTTACAACAATGCTCGGGAAAAAAGCAATACGGTTATCTGCCGAAGGACATAAAGAAAAGCGTTGACAATATACTGAAATCGCTTGCTGAAATACCGGAAATCAGTAAGTTATATTCAGAATGGAACAGGCTGAACAGAGAAAAATTATCCGTATACTACAACAGTAGTGTGGACCCTGACATACCGCTTGAAGATAACAATGAATTTAAGGTACTGAAAAACAAAATCATCAATTACGTTCTGCAAATGGATATGAGTCAGGGAGAGAACCACACTGCCATTGATAACACTAACAAGGCAATCATAAATGACATTGCATATATGGTTGGTTTCTTTATTAACACTGCCTGCAGCAAACGGCTTGACGATTTACACTCGCAGCTTGACGAAAAGGAAAGAGAAAAACTGCTCCGCAAGAAACATGCACTCGGACAGAAGGGCGGCGTTGCACAAGACACTAAGGAAGAAAAAGACGAGAGCGAATCACAGAGAGCAGCGGACAATGCTGTTGCTATCGTTGACCTCGGAGCAGCAGGTGTAAACAAGCTGTTCGAATCTGCAAAATCAAAGCGTGAGCAGCAAGCAAAACTGATTGAAGAATCAGCGCCGATACAGCAAAATTACAATGAAGAATTCTATCATAATCAATATGACGAAGATGATTACGATGAAGGTGAAGACGAAGGCTTTACAATGTCAATTTAAAAAATATGCTACCCCATATACAAAATCTTTACACAGAACCCTGCTAATAAATGTCAAGAGAAAATTTTAGCTTAAAGGAAAACGCAAAAAATAAAGCCGTCGAAAAAGCGGCAGCTCAAAATATAATCAAGCGGTGAATCAATATTTGTACATAAACAATATTAAACCCTGTAGATTTCCGAAACCTTACCGTAATAAACACGAAGGAATTTGTTAAGCCCGGCTATCATAGCAGCCTTGCCGCATTTTCCTTCACTACGCTTCTTGAGGATAAAATCATAAATCGGATCATCCTTCGGCTTATGCATAATATAGCTTTGTGCTATCTCAAATCCGATTTGACGCAGATAAGCATTGCCGCGTTTGGTGATATGTCTTTCAGTTGCGTTGAAATTACCCGATTGATACGGCGGAACGTCTATTCCTGCATATGCAATTAAAGAACGCTTGCTTTTGAATCTGCTGATATCTCCGATTTCAGCAATTACCCTGACTGCAAGTATATCACCGACACACGACATTTCTCTGACAACAGAATATTCAGGTAAAGTCTTTGCAAACGCAGTCATTTGTGCTAAAATGGTCTTGCGGGTCTTCTCAAGCTCGCATATTAATTCAGCTGCTTCCGTTACAATAAGTTGAGTTGTGCTTGTACACGGAAGCACGGGGATACCATCCTGAGCCAGGGCGTAGATTGTTTTTGCCTGTGCTTCAGTTAAGTGGTATCCTTTTTTCTTTTTCCACGATATAACACTGTTTACGAAGCGCTTTTCACTGAATTTTGTAATATTGTCATAATGCCAGTAATGCTTTGCAAAATCGCATAATCTGTTGTTTTGGCGGTTGTCCTTCAGATAGTCATCCAAACCCGGCATAACGGAATCAATAATTCTTTTAAGGTTGTTTTTTGCATCAACCATTAGAGAAACGGTATAGCCATACTGCCTGGATAATATACGCAGCTCGCTGTATACATCCGCAGATAATGATGACTCTTTTAAATCATTCCAATATGTGATACCGTACATTGCAATATGTATTGAATCAATACGGTCCGTTTTCACTTTTCGGATATCCTGAGATGCAAAATGTTTCATCTTTAACGGATTAACAACGGAAACAAAAATGCCGTTATCGGCAAGCATTTTCACAACGGGAAAATGATACTGCCCTGTTGATTCCAAAACCACCTTAGTTTCTTCGTCATATGAGCGTATTGTGTTTATCAGGTTATTCAATTCATTTTTTGTGTGTTGTACATCATACGGAGCAGCAAGAACCTCACCGCCCGGTTTCATAATACAAACCTTACTCTTTCCTTTTGATACGTCAATTCCTACACTAATCATATCAGCCTTCCTTTCGTAATTAAAATTATGTAAGTTCCGCCTTTGCTTATTACGATTCATGTTTGGCTCGTGACGCGAACGTGATTTGTACAGCAGGGTTAACCCTGCTGTACAAATCAGAACAACCTGCTTAATCGAATCTTCATAACAAGAAAGCGGTAGACCGGTTCTGTGACGAACGCTCAGTTCTACTATAAAATCGTCTGACCTTACTTTCTTATTATAACTAAAATAAGCACAGCTTCATACTAAGAATTTCCTTAGTATTTTGCTATACTTATATTGTACCAACTATTAAAAGCCCGTTTTTCGGAAAGGAGGATTTTATGTTTACAAGTTTTGAAGAAATGCCGGTCACATTATCGGTGGAACAGGCGGCGGAAGCACTTTCAATTTCTACCGTAAGCCTATACAAACTCATAAAAAAAGACAGCACCTTCCCTGCTATCAATATGGGAAGGCGCATCGTGATACCGAAAGACAACTTAAAGAAATGGTTGGATAATAGAGTTAACAAATAATTATCTGGACTTTACTGTATCTTAATGATATTTTGTGTTTGAAGAAACACCGGAGGTGATACAATGGCTCGCAGAGCAAAAGGCGAAGGTATGCTTCGCAAACGAAAGGACGGGCGCTGGGAAGGCTGGTTTAATATCGGCACTGACGAAAACGGCAAAATCAAGCGCAAAAGCGTTACGGCGAAAACGAAAACCGAATGTCAGGAAAAGCTAACTGCAGCGCAGGAAAAATTCAAGGAAGAACAGAAAATTCTGTCTTCCCACAATTACCTGACGGAGTCGGATCCCACGCTTGAAAAGTGGTACGAAATATGGATAAATACCTTCTGCAGAGGAGTTATCAAGGAGTACACTGCCTACGGTTATGAACAGCGCTTCAGGTTGTATATTCTTCCTGTATTCGGGAAGATGAAGCTAAGCGAAATATCAACGGTAGCCTGTCAGCAATTCCTCGTTGAACTGCTGAATAACGGACGAATCAGGGACAGAGAAACGAGAGGTCCTTCGCTATCGCCCTACACGGTTAAAGGCGTACAGCGCTCGCTGAGCGTATGCCTTGAAAAAGCGGTTGACGAAGGGCTGATAGAGAAAAATCCCGTTTCAAAGGTTAAGATGCCCATTACCGAAAAGCCTGAAATGAAAACGCTAAAAAAGGAAGAAATCGGCGCCTTCCTTGAAGAAACAAAGAACTCCGGCTGTTACGAGTTCTATTATCTTGAGCTGACAACGGGAATGAGACTCGGCGAGATATGCGCACTTGAATGGACGGACCTTGACGTGGAGAACAAGACGATAAGCGTTAACAAGAGCGTAAGGAAAATCAAGGGAGAGCTAATTATTACAACGCCGAAAACAAAAAGCTCAACGAGAACGATACGGATAAACGACGACCTCGTTGACCTGCTGCTTGCTATGAAGGAAAAGCAGATACCGTCAAAATATATCTTCCCCTCCCCTGAAACAGGAGATATTCGTGATACCTCGGCAGTAACGAGAAAACTGCACAGAATTCAGGAACGGGCAGGCTTGCCAAAAATCCGCTTCCACGACTTACGGCACAGTTTCGCAACGCTCACGCTGGAAGCGGGCGTGGATGTCAAAACCGTATCACACATGCTCGGACACACGGACGCAGGCTTCACGATGAACACCTATATGCACGTCACTGACGATATGCAAAAAAACGCAGCGGACAAGATGAAAAATCTGATTGAAAATTCAAGTAAAGAAACGAAGGTAATACAGTTTCCTGCGTAAGTAAAGAATCATATAATAAACTACCCTGTCACGCTTTTCACCAAATTTAAGCCAGTGTTTTCAAGGGGTTTGAGAGCCACTTTGAAGAAAGCAAGGGTAAACTACCTTATTAGGCATATTTGGGGTTTGAAGCATGACAATGTCTTTCGTCTGTACTTTTTGGGCTTGATGTGGTATAATGAACTCGACAAATCGGGCTTTGGCTGATTCGTACTTTGTCACCTTTTTGTCACATATTGTGTGGTAGTATATAAACAATTCGCAACAAAAATATATTCTCTACGGGAGGAAAAAATGAAAAAATTAGTTTCACTTATTATGTCACTTATTGTGTTATCGGCTCTTGCCGCTATGTCGCTTACTGCTTTTGCAAATGTCACGCCCATTACTCAAAGCGGCGTAACTTATTATGTTGCAGATAACGGCAGAACCAGTGCAGTAGTAAAAGATAACGGCATTACATGGCTCAAGGAAGAATCCGACGGCTCGTCTGCATGGTACGGCATTGATAATTCACAAGGCCTTATTGAGTCGGGCTCGTTTTTCTGGGTTATGTGGCTCGATGCTGATAACGCCGAATATCGCCTCTATTATAATGAGCTTGACGATACACAGGAAAAGCGAAGTGATGCACAGAGTATATTCCTATACGGCGTTGTTAATCCCGAAGGCTTGGAGGAAAGCGAATTGGTAAATTCGCTTCCGATGTATATACAGCTTGGCGCGGATTGGGATGAGGATGATATAAAGAATACATTCCCGAGCAGTCCTGACAGCCCTGTAGAAATATCATTTAAGCAAATGGAATGCCCTGACGGGACCCGTATGTTCGCAGAGGTTAAGTCAGACGTCTTTATTGAAAACGGCAGCTTTGACGGCTTCCCGAATCCGAACGCTACCGCTTCGGTCAGCGGTTCAACCTTCTCAGGCGGTACGGGTACACTCTTTGCATGCGGCGGATTTATCTTGGGCGCAGTCGTTACTGCGATTTGTATGACCGTTATTAAAAAGAAAAAAGACAACGAAGTGGAAAATGTGATACAATGAACTCGACAAAGCGGGATTTGACTGTTTCTTAGTGTGTCACCTTTTTGTCACCGCAGTTGTGGTATAATCACTAACAACAAGAAATCTTTTAATACTTGTTGATTGATTTCTGTTTTGAAAAACTGTATAATAGTTTTATACAAAACACATTCAGAAAGGAAAGAATTATGAAAAAGAATTTATTATTGAAATTGATGAGCGCGATGCTTTGCGTTTGCCTGCTCGCAGGCACTCTTGCAGGCTGTTCGGGCAACAAGGCTCAAACGGACACTTCGGGGGAAACCTCAGAAGACGTTGCTGCGTCAGAGGAAATCCCTGCCGAAGCATTGGAAGAATTAACTAACGGTTATGACCCTGAGGTTGATACGAATCTTGACGCAGAGCGCAGCGATTCAGGCGATGCTTCATTAGCAGGCGCCGTTATCACTATTAACGGAGAAAAGGTAACTTTCTCCAACAGCAAACTCATTGCTGACTATAAAATCTCTCCAAATAAAAACAACCCGAATGACCCAAATACTCCACATAGAAATCACAAGATAGATACCATAACTATCCACTGCTCTGCCGGAGTAACTCAGGTATATGCCATTGCAAACTTATATAGTAAGTCTGCGACAGAAGCCAGCGTTAATTATGCAATTGGCTCTGACGGAAAAATACTAATGATTCTTGAGGAAAAAGACAGATCGTGGGCAAGCGGTAACTCTGCCAATGACAACCGTGCAGTAACTATCGAGGTCGCTTCAGAGGTCAACAGCCCTTATGCGGTTACAGATGAAGCATACAAAGCACTCATTAAACTTGTTACGGATATCTGCCAGAGAAACAATATTGAAAAGCTTGTTTGGAGTGAAGACTCTGCCACTCGCATAAAGCATCTTGACGGCGCTAATATGACGGTTCACCGTGATTTTGCAAACAAAGCTTGCCCGGGCGATTATCTTTACAGCCGTATGGGCGATATAGCGTCACAGGTAAATAAAAATCTCGGAGTAGAATAAAAATTAAAATAATACAAACCCCTATGGCGAATGTGAACTGCCATAGGGGTTTATTTATTTTTCCGGAGTTTTTCGTTTGTAACTGAAAAGCAAAAGCGGAATATAGGTGCATATCGGCAGGATGATTCCGTAATACTTATGCGGCGACATTGCCAGAGTATTGTAAATGGAGTGATAGGTTATCGCCAGCATTAAAAGAGAAAGCGTGCCGCAGTAAAACAGCTTTTTCTTCTTTCTTACAAAGGAAATGCCTATGCCTACCGCAACCGTGCATATACTGTGCATAAGACTTGCACCAAAGCCCCGCATAATCGCCCATTTGATATCTATGCTGTATAAATTCTGCGTTATCATTATTACGTTTTCCATTATCGCAAAGCCGAGACCTACTGCAAATGCCGACTGAGCAAGCTTCTGCCTGTCGTCCGATATGCACAGCGCATATAGGAGTATCGGCAAAGCCTTGAGTATTTCCTCTGTCACAGGGGCAACCGTTGTTGTAAAATACAGCATATCCTTGCCTATGCCAAGATAGATACGTGTATTCAGTTCGCTTGCAAAAAGACAGACCGTCATACCAAGCAGCACGAATCCTACAACGAGCCGCGACTTTTTCTCCATTATAAACAACGACAGCACCATCGGTATCAAAAAGCAGATATAAATAATGTAGGTTATATTGTCCACTTTTCAACACCTCCCTTCAGTACGGGAAGAATTGCGGCTGCAACAATCGCCGTTACAACACATGAAGCTATATACACAGGCTTCATGTCAAGGTACAGTCCTATCGGCTCAAGCAAGCTCATAATGGCATAAATGAGTGCAAGGACATTATACTTCCTCAGGCACTTTACAATGCCGAAGTCAACATCATAGATGATAATATGCTTGAAATTATAGTAGGCACACTGAATAATGAAAAAGGTTACAACTCCGTATACGGCTTTAAGTTCTGTGCTCTGAACATTCATAAAGAAGAACAGATATATCAGCATTATGAGAAGCGGCGCCGCAAGGGATATTATTCTCGTTTTTCTGAAGGCTTTTGTTTTATCGTCAACTAAACTGTCCATCTGCCCGAAGTTTGCAGAGAACAAAAACATAAAGCTGCCTATAATTCCGAGAATGCCGATATGAAACCCCTTATTCAAAGCGCCCTGAGTAATAAGGTAAATTACCTGATACAGACTTGAAAACATTAGCGACATAACGCCGCAGGTTACAAGCTTTAAATATAAAGCCTTTTTCTTTTTAAAGAATTCAGTTAACCCGTAGACAGTCCCGAACATCGAGCATATAAATATCAACAGGTTCATTACCATTTCCAACTTCAATTCCAAAACCTCTAGTAAACTATTTTTTTATATTATACCATATTGTTAAAGTAATGTCATTTGTTTTTTTAAGGCAGGATTAAGAAATAATTAACCCGACAAATTCTGATTTGTCGGGCAAACGTAACCTATATTTTCATAAATGGTCATTAGATGGTCTTGAGCGAGTTACTGAAAAATCTCATCCTGAAAGTTTCGGGATGAGATTATTTTTTGCAGTGAGAAATTCGCCTGATATTATCAGATTTTCACTTCTATATTTTTCTCATTTTCAAAACTTTTAAACGCCGTAAACCCACATAAATAAAGGCTTCCGAACGGAAGCCCTTGGAGCTACTGGTCGGACTCGAACCGACGGCCTGCGCATTACGAATGCGCTGCTCTACCAACTGAGCCACAGTAGCGAATTATTTAATTTTAACGTTTTTGCTGCTATGACCTTCCGTTTACGAATGCGCTGCTCTACCAACTGAGCCATACCAGCGAATTCAATTTTTCGTTTTATTTTGTTTGGGAAAGGTTTTCCCTTATCTACAACCGAGGGCCTGCGCATTACGAATGCGCTGCTCTACCAACTGAGCCACAGTAGCGAATTATTTAATTTTTGCGTTTTTGCTGCTATGACCTTCCGTTTACGAATGCGCTGCTCTTCCCTCAGAAACATAGTCGCACTGCTCGCTTGGAGCACGTCGCATTGCTCCTTGTTTCTTCACCTCATTCGTGTGCCTTCATCTGCCACCGGCAGCGGCACACTCATTCGCCCAACTGGACCACAGTAGCATATTTATGAATTTGTGTTTGCTTATAATTTAAAATCCCCATATCAAAATCGGCATCGTAGATATTAGAAATACAAATATAAGGAATATGGAAATAACGGCGAGAATCTTCGAAATATTATAATGCTTAATTGCCAATTCGAATAATGGGTCATCATAGATTATAACTTCATTTGCTTTTTTAATTTTAAAAAAGGTATAAAAGAAAACCGACTGCGGAATAATGAACGCCGATGAGGACATTAACAAAAATAAAAAATCGTTAGAACTCCAAGAATTTCCATCTGCTGCGCTTATGAACGTAATAAACAAGGATAACGCATTTATTAACAGCAAAGGAACCAAAACGCATATTGAAACTATAAAAGCTATAACATTTACGGTAAAAACAGTTTTCGTATTTTTCATTGATTAAAACTTATTACAACTTAACCACAATAGCACTTGTTCAATTGACAACGCTGATATTATACATAAATATCCCGTGGTTTTCAAGTATTTTTTTATAATCGGTTGAGATTTTTCGTTTGCACGGAATGATAATCCCCATTTTTGTAATCGGTTGAGATTCTTCACCTCGTTCAGAATGACAATTTATTTTAATCGGTTGAGATTCTTCACCTCGTTCAGAATGACAATTTATTTTTTGCATTTTTCATAAAAATCTGTATTTAAACCCTTTTAAATATGCAATTGTGCTGTTTGACACTGCTTGTTTTAAGGAGTATAATATCCTCGGTTTTGGAGGAATGAAAGTGAAGCTTCAGATTTTCTATGAACTTATAATTATACTTATGTCCACTAAACTGCTTGGGCTTCTTATGCGTAAAATCAAGATTCCAGAGGTTGTGGGCATGCTTCTCGCAGGCGTGATTATCGGACCGAGTGTTCTCGGGCTTGTTGAAACGAACGAGGTTCTTGATATATTTGCGGAGCTTGGCGTTATTATGATTATGTTCGCCGCAGGCACCGAAACCGATATTAAGCACATTAAATCCTCGGGAAAGGCTTCGGCGGTCATCACTGCTCTGGGCGTAATAGTTCCGTTCGGTCTGGGTTATGTTGTCGCGTCGCTGTTTAACGGCGGCTTTTCCGTAGGCAGGGAACAGATGATTTCGAATATGTTCTACGGAGTTATGCTCACCGCTACGTCCGTTACAATAACCGTTGCAACGCTTAAGGAATTAGGTCAGCTTCAGACAAGAGTCGGAACGTCGATCCTTTCGGCGGCGGTGCTTGACGATATAATCGGAATAGTTGTACTTACTGTGTTTATCGGACTTAAATCGCCGAATGTCAGCGTCATTCGCATTATCATCCGTATTGTTCTGTTCTTTATCATTTCTTATGTTGTCGGCTCTCTTTCAAGAAAGGCGTATCACGTCCTTGAGGACAGAAATCCCGGCACAAGGCGGAATATTATTTTTGCATTCGTAAACTGCCTTGTATTCTCATACGCTGCTGAAAAATTCTTCGGTCTTGCAGATATTACGGGAGCATTTTTTGCAGGAATTGCCTTTGCGGACCTGAAAGAGTCGAAGCACCTTGAACACAGGGTCGATATTGCTTCGTACCTTCTTTTTTCACCCGTATTTTTTGCGAGCATAGGAATAGGAACCGTTCTTACGGGCTTTAATATGAATCTTTTGTGGTTCGGACTTGCCTTTGTTGCCGCAGGACTTATTTCAAAATTCGGCGGAGCGGCTTTCGGAGCTAAAATATGCGGATTCGGAAACGACGAGTCGGTAAGAGTGGGACTCGGTATGATGTGCCGCGCGGAGGTTATTCTTATTACCGCGCAGAGGGGCGTGAATATGGGCTTTATTAAAAAGTCGTTTATGCCGTTTGTAATTCTTCTTGTAATCGTATCGTCCTTTATCACGCCGATACTGCTTAAACTGACTTACAGAAACAGGAATAATAAACTTACTCAAAAGAGTTCGGAAGTATAATTCCGAGCTCTTTTATTTTTTTGCAACACTTTTGGCATATTTTTACTCTTATTAAGTGAAAGAAAAAATCACTGATTATTGAGGTGAATAATATGAAAAAAACATTGGCAATTATTTTAGCAATTATTATGATTATATCGGTCAGTTTGATTTTTACCGGCTGTAACAGTATTTCAATTAAACAGTTCTTCAGCGGAAAAGAGCCTTCGTCAGTTGCGGATATAAGCGCAGGCGGCTGGGTAAAGGTTAAGTCTCCCGTTATAACCGAGGAGTTCAGAAAGGCTTTTGACTCGGCGGCAGGCGAAATGACGGGAATGCACTATGAGGCTGTCGCTTTTCTTGAAAGTCAGGTTGTTGCAGGCAGGAATTATCTTGTTTTATGCAAGGGCACGTCAACAGCTCCCGGCGCAAGGACCTTTTACTCGCTTGTAAAGGTTTATGAAAATTTGAGCGGAAAAGTAGAAATAACGTCTGCAACCGACAGTACAATTGAAGCTATTGTTACTGCGGACCTTGACGGCGGCTGGTACGCTCCCGAAACTCCCGAGGTTACAAAGGAAGCCAAAAATGCGCTTGAAAAGGCGAGTGAAACTCTTACCGGCGCGACTTATTCGCCCGTTGCGCTTCTCGGCACACAGGTTGTTGCAGGGACAAACTACGCTCTCCTTTGCGAAATGACCTCAACGGTTCCGGACTATTCAAGCGAATATGTAACCGTTTATGTATACGAGGATTTACAGGGTAATGCGGAGATAACTGAAACGAAGAATTTTTATAATAATTATGTAAAAGCTCCCGTAGAGCCGTTTGCAAGAAAAATGGAAACGCTTCCCGAAGCCGAAAAGACGGTCGGATTTGAAATCACGCTTCCCGAAAGCCTTGACAAAATTGACAATTATACGGTAATAGACGATAAAATTCTTGAAATCAATTTCGAAGGCGGATTTATAAGGAAATCAAAGCTTACCGAGGATATTCTTCTTGGCGGGTATACAGATTTTCCGACTGAAAAAGAGGTTGAAATTAACTCGAAAACAGTCGTTCTCAAGGCAAAGGATGAACTGTTTTATTATGCTTTCTGGGACAGCGGCGATTACTCGTACTGCGTGTCAATTTCAGACGGAACAACCGAAGCTGAACTTACCGAAATTGTAAGCGGCATTGAATAAAAACCGCATAGCAAAAAGTCCCTGAACAGGGACTTTTTGTTTTGTAAATAGGTGAATTATACTATCAAGTGCAACAGATTAAGGATATTGAAAACCCATACAGT
>CAKZZS010000046.1 GCA_937884975.1 uncultured Clostridia bacterium
TCTCTTCTGCAATTTTTAAGTCTTTTAAATCTATTGTTACATATACTCCCTTTTTCTTTCCTATTGCCTGCTCTCCATTTTCATTTGTAATACTTGATGCAAATTGTGTGAATATCAGACTAAAATTTAGAAAAAGTCGAGTAGTCTTTTTCTGCGAACAATAAAAGATGATTAGGCTTCTATTGTTTTATCAATAAATAGTGATTAGTTATTTATTGACTATTGACAAATCAAATATTTTATGTTATAATAAACAAAATATTTTTAAGAAAGAAAGTGTTTTATGTGAAAAATATTTCATTAACACCAGATAACAATTTAACCTATGAAGTTACTAAAGGAGAATATGAAAAGTCAGAAAACAAAGATAATTATGAAATCCGCCAAGACGAACAGGGGCATAATTACTACTATAAGATTATAACTAACAAAGAAGAAAAGGACACTATCTTACAATATCATTCATATAAACTGTTAAGCAAAATCTCAAAGATTGCTACTTTCTTTTTAGTAATTACGGTTATTGCGTTATTTATCGCTTTCTTTATTTTGATAAAAGATATGCCATCGATAACGATTGATCTTACAAAATAACAAAGAAAGAAGACAATTCGATATGTGGGTACCTCTAATAATAATCATTATTATAATTATCATATTGATACCATTGTATAATAAATCACAAAGCAATTCAAATACATCAAATGATTCTAAACTTACAGAGGAGGAAGCGTATAATAATGTAATGGACGCTTTTCACGATCTTGAAAACGCATTCGTAGAATTAGAAAATGACCAAATCATATATATGAAAGATGATGTACAAGCTCTACTTACCTATCCTTACTATGCCAATTTTTATATGCCCATTTTATTATCTTGCTTTTCTGAAATGTTTGATATAGCATCAAATCCCAAAGAATCTAAAATTCATTTTCTTAAAGAAATAATATCAGCTAACCCGTTTTTCTATATACATAATAACGAAAAACACTATGTAGGCACATATAGTAATGCTTTCCAATCAGGTAAGTTAATTCAAGAGATATATGATTTAGGAAACATTTTTAGTGATAGTTACGTATGGACTTATGCTTTCGCAAATATGTTTGATTATATGGATTATGAAGAAAAGACCGAGCCTGAACAGAATATATGGTATAGCAGTGGCAGACTGAATATAGGAACAATCTTAAAAGATTTTAATTTCATTGGCACGAATCTACCTATCAAAGATTTTGCTTATCAAATTCAATATCTCAGTAAATTAGATAACAAATGTAGAGAATACCATCAAAAATTAAACAAGGATCAGATTTATGAACTCACATCTGACCAAAGAATTGATAAAGCATCAATAGAATACATATCATCATTATAATTAAAAAAGTTTACAGCAATTCAACTATATAGGAGTAGGCGTTCTATTATACCTATGGTTAGGAAAATAAAAAAGGATAGAATATTAACTTGTTGGTAAAATTGCACAAAAGAGGGGTATAATTTTGTCAAAATTTGTTGATTGCGGAAATAATCAAATTATGGTATAATAGTATAAATTATATCATAAGGAGGTTTTCTTAATGGAAAACATTAAATTCGACAATGACATCAACTTTGACTGTGTAAGAGATACTTTGATCTTTATACAGAGTAATCTCGGCTACGAAGAATCCAATCCAAAGCATCATAAAACATTGGATTGGTCTAAAGTTTATAACAACACCGAACTTTCCGCAAAATATGACTCTGTTGCGATACGATACACATTAGAACACTTATATCGTGAAGGATTTCTTGAAACTTCAAATTCAACTAAAGGTAAGAATGACAGTATAATCAATCTTGTTATCACTGATATTACTTTCAAGGGTCATATCTTTCTTGATAATATTCAAGATGAAACTACTTGGAATAAAATTAAAACACAAGCAGATAACAACAGCCTCAATGTAATCTCTGTTTTAGAGGAATACATAAAGACTGTCGCTGTCAAACTTGCGGATAAAGAGTAATCTTAATCCTTGTAGAACTCATCTTGAACATCAAAAATATTAGGCGTTTCGTAAAACTCGGCAGTATAGGTCATAGGAATAGAACCTACTAATCTACCGTTCTCGGTACGGGGATTGAGCTTTTCATTGTCGAGATCGACTGCGAAACGCTTAATGTTTTTCAGAGGTTCACCGTTAATATAAACGATAAAAGCATTTTCATCGTTCATATCAGGATTTCGGACAATTCTGATTTCCATTGTATTCATATTATCACCTCCTTATTTTGTGTATATTATTTCTATCAATGCTAAACTAACTTTCTTTGTAATACTTACGATTGTTAGTATTGTAGCAAGTATTATTTTGGCATTAAGATAAGCAGTTCTTTACTCTTGCAATTTTCTCTCTACACTTTTTTAAATTTACAACGTCAATATATCCAAGAAAAGGGTTATTCATCTTTTTATATTCATTCTCGATTTCTTGTATCTGTTTATCGTAATATGCGATGACTTTCTGTTTCATTTCTTCCCAAAAGTCATTTTCTTGTTCTATAAATTCTTTGTTATCCATAAATTCTCCTTTCAAGATGGTATTTATTATGAAAGCTAAAATATCAAATACAAGCAAGATTAACACTTTATTCTCACAGTATTTAAAATTTATTGACTATTCACAGACACCATTTCCTAACAATATAAAAATAACTACGAAAGACATTATATATGGCTCTGGTGATAAGCAAAACGGAGCTGTTGGTATGCTTCAATTATTGGAGAACAATGCTTACCGTTTTGAGTTTATCATTGATAAAAATGCTTTAGAATACAATGATACTTTCAAAAGCGCATTATATCACGAATTTACCCACGTTATGGACGATGTTGTTTTAAACAAATCCGATGATTATGAGGATTATTTTAAAACATTTAATTGTGCATCAGAAATTAGAGCATCATATATTCAATATCTTGTCGAAACAGGCTCTAATTCTATTTCCGATTTTAGCGTGTCTCAAAATTATAAAATCATAGATTGTGATTTTACAGAAAAGCCTATCCCTATTGAATTACTCCCTATAGCATATCAAGATTATCTTATAAATTTACTTTCAAATAGTAAAGAAATAGAATTTTATGAATTATTACATAGAAATGTTTGCTACTATATAGGTTTCTGCCGTTGCATTGAAAGAAAATTAAACATTACCGTAGATCACAGCAAAGTAATAGATGCGTATAGTAATTTCTTTGGTGAGAGTTTCAAAGACATTATCCTGTATGGGTACAAAATTGATTTAGGATTTGACGGTACGATAATAGAAAATTTCTTACCATTATATAACGCAGTAGAAAACTGTTCACATTTTCACCATTCCCAAAAGCTACAAAACATTAAAGATGAAAAGGAACAAGTTCTTAAACGAATTGAACAAATGAAGCATTATACCGAATTATTAGAAAAGAAAGAAATCACCTTTGAAGAATACGAAGAAATCAAGAAAAGGTTAATGTCATTTTAACCACAGGCTTTCTTGGCTCTAACAAGACTATGAATAGATGCGGAAAGTGTGGACATAAGTGGTATCCACATAAATAGGGAATAACTATGAAAATTTGTCTGAAATGTCGCCGACAGTTGTTTGACAGCGATACGGTATGTGATAGATGTAAATCAACAGTAATTATGGATAAAGTTCAATTTGATACGCTTTATAACCAGTATAAAGCATCTACAGACAAGCAGCAAGCACAACTCCGTATGTCGCCAGAATATAAAGAGTTTTACGAATACGTTTTTCCACTTGTAAAAAAGCCAACAGCAGAAGAACGTGAATTGCAAAGAAAGATAACTAAAGAAAAAGAAATACTTAAACAAAAACAAGAACAGGAATATATTAGGACACATAGCAAACATATAAAATCACAATATGAACCCATCAAACAAAACATCCCACACTGTCCAACTTGTGGTTCAACAAATGTAAAACCATTATCAACTACCTCAAAGGTATTAGGGGTTCTCGCTATTGGATTAGCAAGTAAACAGATTGGGAAAAGTTATATGTGTAAAGATTGCAAATATTATTGGTGATAATAATAAAAGACCCCTAACAGGAGTCTTATTATTATCATTATTTAAATGAAGTCGGCGCAGAAATAATCTTTATATGCTGGAACTCATTTTCACTGTACAATTCTGCTTCTTTTTTCTCTATTGTGAACAAGTGTGGCTGTCTAAGTCCTTCCAAAGCCTCAATTACTTCAAGAACAGTAAATCCACGCCTATCCTGTAATTGCTTGCATATAAAACGATCATCACTATAAGGTAATATACTTTCTTTTGGAAGTTTGGCATCTGCATTAAGAAATTGTTTTACAACGCACCAACCTCTGTAGAAAATTTCAACAAAAGACCTATCATAAGGCATAGGACATATAATAAGATTTTTAACATCATCAAGTTCTATCTTATCATTCATACTATGTCTTGCTGGTACTATAGCTAATCTCAACCCACGAGCAGACTCGATACTACCCCTATTGATTTTCACAGTTGTACCAATCCATTTATCAGGTTCAGCCCTACCGACAAACAAATCTGCTTTCCACAATCCGTTAATACTACTCGGCAATTTCTCACGTTCACTTGGCTTACGAAAAGCATTAACAACACCTTGAATATGTTTCTTTAATTTAATAGGCTGACCCTTGTTCCCAGTAAGAAGCAATGAATTGTCGGTTAAATGTTCATTCACACTATCAATCAATTGTAATGCACCAGTCTTTTCTACTCCAAAGAGAATAGAAGTGGGCTCACCGCCTTTAATCTTACAGTATTTTGCAAGTGCCGTTTCAATTCTTTCAAGCACCATAGGATTATTATTCACTATGGCATCGTGAACAGCATATTCAAAGCATATACCTGAGTCTCCATCACCCTCACGATACAAACGTGCTAACATAGCCAAAGAAATTTTATCATATCCACCAATTTCATTTACTATATCTCTATTAAGCGAATATAGAATACCTTTTAATATAGGAATAGTTACAGCGAAAAGAGCTTCTACTTCAGAACCTACTTCACCGTCTTGTGTGTATTTTTCTACATCTATCATTTTTTTTACCGCCAAATTAATCACTCCTTTCATTTTAACATATTTAATAGTAAATGTCAAACAATATTATTGGTTAAAATTAACAAAATATGCTATCAAATATGTAGAAATTTGTAATATCGTATTGAAAAATAAATCCTTTTATGTTAGAATGTAAAGAGATATATTGTAATATAAGGAGTAATTCCTATGGACGAAAAGTTCCTTAAACTATTTGAATATCTTAGCGAACACCATTCTAAAATGGCTGAAGATATAATTGAAAGCTATGAGTTCTTTGCTTCATACATTAAGGATGCAGAAGAAAAACTTTGCGATGAATGTGCTAAGGCTATTACAAGCCATAGTTCAAATCGTGATGATTTATATACTATATCCAGTCTTGCCAGTGAAATACGTTCAAGACTTGAAAGTAATGTAAAAGCATTATATGAGACTTTTAACAAAGAAATATCAAATACTGATAACAACCCGCCAATTGATAATCCCAATGAAACAAATAGTGAAAGTCAAGACCAAGATAATTGGAAATCTCTTGATTACAATTTCCAATCTGAAAAAGTTATCTGTATTCGTTTTAATGGGCAAGAATATAACACTAAAGATTTAACCGATGCTCTCGTTAAACTCTGTGAAATTCTATATACCGTCGATAATTACAAATTCAAAGAACTTATAAATCAAGATTTTTCTCACGGTAGGACAAGAGATTATTTTTCGGTCAATCTTTCGGAAGATAAATATATCCCTATACTCGATAGTGGGTTAGCTGTTTTTGTTAATACTAATAACATATCTAAAATCGCTTTAATCAAAAATATTCTTACATATTACGGATATTCTCACGATGATATAAGATTATTGATTAAAAGTGATTACTCACCAAAACCAAGAGAATACAAGGGAATAAAGAAAACAGCAGATCAGAAAATTGGCAGATATGTTCGTGAGAAAATGAGACTCCTTTCTAAAAAAGGATATTCCTTTGATAAAGAAGAGTTACAGGCATTACAAAATAAAAAATTAACCAAACGATTAGTAGGAATAACTTATCCACTGTTGGTTTCTCGACGAGATATGACAACAGGGAAGGCTCAGAAAGAAAAATATTGGAATGAGATATTTGTATACAATAATCAAGAGTTTTATGTCGCAAGTCGTTGGAAACCCGAAATGCGTAAAAACTTTGATATATGGTACAAGAATTTAAAATCATAAGGAGATTTATAATGTTCTTAATTCGTGAAACTGCATTGAAAATACTTACATTTTGTTATCAGAATTGTTCTAAGTATTTTAAAATTGACAATTTTGATTTTGAACAATTTGGTGAAGAAGATGATGTGTTAAAATCAATCCGCTATTTACATAAATCTAACTACCTTATAATGAAAGATAGATATGAAGAAAAATATCCTTTTGTCGGAGATTTTGAAATTACAGTTAAAGGTATAGATTGGGTAGAAGATAATCTTAATACCTCTGAACAATCATAGTCTCACAATCGCCATAATTTGAATCATCAAATTTCTTCTTATATAATTCTGCTTCTTCTTTGCTAAAAAAAGGTGTACAAGATATAATATTCATCTTATAATGATCGTATTCATTTCCACACCAATCATAAACAACAAAAATATAAATGTCTTGATACTTCTTTCTATCTTCAAATTTAAAATCAAATTCTTTCATATAAAGTAATTCCTTTCAATTTAAAAATATGAATTATAAATATTGTCCTTTTTGCGCTTATATCGGTATTTATTCAGACTGTCCGTATTGTGGAACTAATACCGATAACACAACAATTGAATATAATCAGGAGCAGTGGTTCAAAAATCGTGATAGAATTACCAAAGAAATCTTAACACGATACAGTATAAAGACAAATCCATTATTCAACCCACATCTCTATCAACTTAGAGTGGCAGAAGAAAATTTACGTCAAAAAACTATAAATAGTCTTTTCTGTGAATAAAATCGCTCTTTTAACATATAATCTAAAAGGGAAGTGATTATATGTATAAATCAGGTGAAACACCGGGCAAAGGTATTTACACTTGCAAATGTTGTGGGCAGAAGATTGTAATGCAAAAAGATACAGATAAATTACCACCTTGTCCTGAGTGCGATAATAATGAATTTGAATAATTTACAGAGGCTTGTCTATATGGCAAGTCTCTTTAACTACATATCAAATAGTGATTTATATTATAAGGCTGTCCGAACCACTGTTCCCAAGTGGAAACATATCTATTACCATCTGAATAATATGTCGTATAGTAAGATAATGGTAATAATTGTTTGAGATAATATATAATTTTATTTTTCATAAAACATCCTCAAAAATGCTTTTTGTATATCCAAGTATTTAATACCCAGTATAAAAGCCA